>NZ_JACCFL010000001.1:3471435-3787020 GCF_013410375.1 Leifsonia shinshuensis | reverse complement strand
CGTCGGCGTTCGGGGCGGGGAGCCCGTTCCAGCCGGACGGCGCCGCGACCGGCGCATCCGGAGGATCCGGCGCCCTCACCGCCCGGGCCGCCTCGCTCACCGGCGACAGCGGCATGCGCTTCGTCCCGCCGGGCGACGCCGCCCTCCCGCTCGCGGTCACGACCGCGCTGGCGCAGGACGACTCCCTCCAGCTCGGGCAGCGCATCGAGGTGCGCAGCCCGCTCGGCGACGTGCAGGGCACCGTCGCGACGATCGTCCCTGCGCTGCCGGGGACGACGGCCGAGCGAGCCGTGCTCGCGGACCTCCCCGCGCTGACGGCCGTGCTGCTCCGGACCTCCGCCTCGGTGCCGCGCGCCTCCTCGGTCTGGCTGGCGACGGACGACCCGGCGGCGGTCGCCGCCGCCACGCGCGCGGACGCCGGCTCGGAGGCGACGGTCACGACGGCGTCCGGCGCGTTCGTCGCCCGGTTCCTCGGCGGCGCGGTCGCCAGCACCTGGCTCGGCGCGGCCGGCTGCGCGCTGCTCGCGGTCGCCGCCGTGGCCGCGGCGATCACGGCCGCGCTGCGCCGCCGCCGCGGCGAGGTGGTCGTGCTGCGCGCGGTCGGGCTGTCCGGCCGGCAGCAGGCCTGGGCGCGGCGGCTGGAGGTGATCGGCGTCGCCTGCGCAGCCGGCGTCTTCGGCCTCCTCGGCGGGATCGTCGTGGTGCTGCTCGTCGGGAACACCCTGGCCCGGCTGTCGGTCGTGACCGCCCCGGCGACGCTGTCGGTGCAGGGCAGGGTGGACCCGCTCGGGATGGCCGTCGGCGCCGTCGCGCTGGCCGCCGCTCTCGCCGTGGCCGTCTGGGGCTACGGCGTGGCCGTGCGCCGCCAGGCCGCGGACACCGCCTACCGCGAGGAGACCCGCTGATGGCCCGCGCGACGCACGGCTCGCGGCTGTCCGACGCCGGCCTCGCCCTGCGCTCGCTCCGCGCCTTCCGCGGCGGCCTGGTCCTGCTCGCCCTGGTGACGGTGTTGGCCGCCACCGCGCTGTCGGCGTGGCCGCGGGTGTCCAGCATGCTGCTCACGAGCGAGCTGCGGCACGAGCTCACGCAGGCCGGCGCCGGCGGCCGCGACGTGACCACGACGATCCGCACCGGGAGCTTCACCGCCGGTCCCGTCCTCGACGCGGTCGACGTGTGGCGCGACCTCCCCGCCATCGGGCGGTCGGTGCGGCAGGGGATGCGTCCGCCGCTGCGCGCGGTCGCGGGCCCCGGCGACAGCGCGGCGCGCAGCTACGACGTCCCGATCGCTCCGCCTGCCGGCGCCGCCTCCAACAGCCGCTACGCGGTCGGGGTGGAGGCGTACCTGGGCCTGCGCGATCAGGCGCGGCTGCTGAGCGGGAGCTGGCCGGCCCCGGTCACGGCGCCGCTCGCGCCGCCGCCCGCCGGAGGCAGCGTCGTGGAGGTCGTGCTGACCCCGGAGGCGGCGAAGCTGCTCGGCTGGCCGCTCGGCGCCACCCGGCCGATCGCCTCGGATCCGCGCCTGGAGCTGAAGCTGACCGGCCTCGTCGAGCCGAAGGACGCCGCGAGCGACTTCTGGAACCTGGACGCGGTGCGCGCGCACGGCCACTTCGTCGACGCCGGAGACGCCGGCAAGGAGTACGGCGCGGTCGCCTGGCCGGACCCGGGCTCCTGGCCCGTCGTCGCCCCGGCGTTCGGGGGGACGGTCGCCTCGCTGTGGTTCCCCGTCGCGCCGAGCGCGTTCCGGGTGGAGGACCTGCCCGCCGTCCGCGGTGCGCTCGGCAGCTTCCTCGCCCTCCCGCCGGTCGCGCGCGTCGGCGAGGTGCCGGTGCCGCTGACCTTCGGCACCAGCCTGCCCACGCCGCTGGACGCGTTCCAATCCCGCGCGCAGCCCGCGAACACGCTGTTCGCGATCCTCGCCGCGGGCCCGCTCGTGGTCGCGCTGACGGTGCTGGCGCTCGGCGCTCGGCTCGTCGTGTCCCGCCGCCGGGAGGCTCTCGCGCTGATGGCCGCGCGCGGGGCCTCGCCGTGGCGGCTGCGCGGGAGTCTCGCCCTCGACGGCGCGCTCGCGTCCGTGCCCGCCGCGGCCGTCGGGCTCGTGATCGCGCTCGCGGTGACCCCGGGGGCGGTGCCCGTGCTGCTGCCGGTCGGCCTTGCGGCCCTCTGCGCCCTGGCCCCTCCGCTCGCGCTCGTGCTCGCGGCGGGGTCGCTGACACCGCGGCCGGTCGCACCGCCCGCGCGCTCGCGCTGGGCGTGGGTCGCCGAGGTCGTCGTCCTGGGCCTGGCGGTGCTCAGCGTCGTGCTGCTCGCGCGACGCGGCCTCTCGGCGCCCGCCAGTGGGCTGGAGGTCGACCCGCTGGCCGCGCTGACCCCGGTCCTGGTCGCGCTGGCGGCGTGCGTCGTCGTGCTGCGGGTGACCGTCGTGCCGCTCGGCTGGCTCACCGGGGCGCTCCGGCGGGGGAGGGGCGCCGTCGCCTTCCTCGGCGCGGCCGGCTCGCTCGGCGCCACCGGAAGACGCGGGCGCGGCGCCGTCCTCTGGCCCGTGTTCGCCCTGGTTGCCGGTGCGAGCATCGCCCTGTTCTCGGTGAGCGTGCTCGCGACCGCCCGCGACGGCCTGGACCAGGGCGCCCGGGCGCGCGTCGGCTCCGACCTGTCGCTGACCGCGGCCTCCACCCTCGACACCGGTCAGCTCGCCGCGGTGAAGCGGATCCCCGGCGTGGCGGCCACCGCGACCGTGGACTGGGCGGGCGGCGTCGCGATCAGCGCCGGCGGAACCACGGAGGTCGTCTCGGGCTACCTCGTCGATCCGAAGCAGCTGGATGGCGTCCAGCGCGACCTGCCCGCGTCCGCGCGCCTCTCGACCCTGCTCACCGGCGGCCTCCCCGGCCGCACCGGCGCGGTGCTCGGCGGCTGGGAGAGCCGCATCCCGGTCACCAGCGCCCTGATCGTCGGGCAGGGCAGCAACGTGCACCTGGCCGTCACCGAGCTGGACTTCGCGCCGGGCGTGTACGTGCGCGACGCCCGCTGGGCGATCATCGACCGCTCGACGCTGCCGCGGTCGAGCGAGGTCGCCGGCGCCCCGCAGACCGTCCTGGTCGCCCTCGCGCCCGGCGCCGACGCCGCGGCGGTGCACTCCGCGCTCGCGCGCATCGGCGGGAAGGGCGCCCTCGTCGGCGACGCCGTGGCCGAGCGGGCGGCCCTGCACGCGTCGCCGCTCGTGGCGGGCACCGAGGCGGTCGCGCTGCTCTCGATCGCGCTCACGGCGCTGCTCTGCGTGGCCGCTCTGCTGCTCACGCTGGTGATGAACACCGCCTCCCGGATCCGGCTGGTCGCCACCCTGCGCACGGTCGGCTTCAGCGCGCGCCAGACGGCCGGCGTGCTGGCCTGGGAGCTCGGGCCGGTGCTGGTGGTCGGGCTGATCGCGGGGACCGTCGTCGGCCTGCTGCTGCCGGGCGTAGTTCTCGGCCCGCTCGACCTCCGCGGCTTCACCGGCAGCCCGGTGCAGCCGGCGATCGTGCGGGACCCCTGGCTGAGCGCCGCGGCCCTGGCCGGGTTCGCGGCGGTCGCCGCCCTGGCCACGCTCGTCGCGCTGGCCGGCGCGCGCCGCTCCTCGCCCGCCGCCGTGCTGCGCGCCGCGGGCGACCTTCCGACGACAGGAGGACAATGACCGGGATGACCACACCCACCGTGCTCGGCGCCGCCGCGACCGGAGCCGACGCCGCGACCCGAGCCGACGCCGCGATCCGCTGCGCCGACCTCGTGCGCATCTTCACCGCCGACGGCGTGGAGGTGCAGGCGCTCCAGGGCCTCACCCTCAGCGTCGACAGCGGCGAGCTCGTCGCCATCGTCGGAGCGTCCGGCTCGGGCAAGTCGACGCTGCTCGGCATCCTCTCCGGCCTGGACAAGCCGACCGCCGGGCAGGTGTCGGTCGCCGGCCGCGACCTCCTCGCCCTGTCGTCGCGGGAGCGGGTGGACTACCGCCGGCGCACGGTCGGGTTCGTCTGGCAGCAGACCTCCCGCAACCTGCTCGGCTACCTCACCGCCCGCGAGAACCTCGCGCTCGCGATGTCGCTGGCGAAGACGCCGGACCGGGAGCGCCGCTCCGCCGAGCTGCTCGACCTGCTGGAGGTCGCCCACTGCGCGGACCGCCGCCCGTCCGAGCTGTCCGGCGGCGAGCAGCAGCGCGTCGCGATCGCCGTGGGTCTCGCCAACGAGCCGCGCGTCCTCCTGGCCGACGAGCCGACCGGCGAGCTGGACGAGGCGACCAGCGCGGAGGTGCTGGAGGCGATGCGCGGCGTCAACCGCGAGCTCGGGGTGACGACGCTGATCGTCACGCACGACCCGACCGTCTCCGAGCACGTCGCCCGCACGGTCCGGATCCGCGACGGCCGCACCTCCACCGAGGTGCTGCGCCGCACGGGCGTCACCGCGGAGGGCGACGAGCACACCGTGGCGGAGGAGTACGCGGTGCTCGACCGGGTCGGCCGCCTGCAGCTCCCGCAGGAGTACCTGACGACGCTCGGGATGCGCGAGCGAGTCCGGCTGGCGCTGGAGGCCGACCACGTCGGGGTGTGGCCGCACGCCCAGCCGGCCGGCCACGCGGAGCAGTCGCAGCCGGACACCTACCAGCAGGACCCGTCGCAGCAGGACCAGGAGGCCGCCCGATGACGAGCGTCGACACCGTGACCGACCGTGCCGAGGCCGTGCCGGAAGGGCCGCTGCTGGTCGCCGACGGCGTGAGCCGCGTGTTCGACACCGCGGCGGGCCCCGTGGTGGCGCTGGCCGAGGCGTCGCTGGAGGTGCACGCCGGCGAGCTCGTCGTCATCAAGGGCCGATCCGGCTCGGGCAAGACCACGCTGCTCAACGTGCTGAGCGGCCTCGACCGGCCGACTTCCGGCACCGTCGTCGTCAACGGCGTGGAGGTCGCCACCGCCGACGAGGCCGCCCTCGTGCGGCTCCGCCAGCGCGACGTGGGGTTCGTGTTCCAGTCCTTCGGGCTGATCCCCGTGCTGTCGGCCGCCGAGAACGTGGAGCTCCCGCTGCGGCTGCTCGGAACGGAGCCCATGGAACGGGACGCCAGGGTCGCGGAGCTCCTCGACCGGGTCGGCCTCGCCGCGCACGCCCGCCAGCGGCCGACCGAGCTCTCCGGAGGCCAGCAGCAGCGCGTCGGGATCGCCCGCGCGCTCGCCGCGGACCCGCCGCTCCTGTTCGCGGACGAGCCGACCGGCCAGCTGGACAGCGTCACCGGCCGGCAGATCATGGACCTGCTGGTCGACCTCGTCCACGGCGGCGGGGTGGCCGCGGTGGTGACGACGCACGACCCGCTGCTGATGGCCCGCGCCGACCGCGTGCTGGAGCTGCACGACGGCCGGCTCGGGCACGCCGCCCGCCGCCGCGGCCGTCACTCCGCCGAGGGCTGAGGCCGCGCGGCGCCGCGGCGGTGCGCCCGGAACCCCACGAAAGCGAAGTACACCCCGAGGAACGCCTCCCAGACGATCTCCGGCAGCGTCGCGACGGCGGAGACCGGCGAGCCCTGGCTCCACAGCCCGAACAGCACGCCGACGCCGGACAGCGCCACGAGCGCGCCGCCGGCCATGCCGACGAGCGCCATCGGACGCGGCACGAGGCCGGAGCGCAGCAGCAGCCAGCCGAGCAGGACGCCGTTGCCGAGCCCGGCGACGAAGCCGGGGCCGAGCAGGAAGGTCCAGTTCCGCAGCGCGACCAGCGTCTGCGCCGACGCGACGAGGGCGTCGGCGTCCCCGATCGCGGCCGCGTGCTGGCGGAGGCTGACCACGGTGAGCACGCAGAGCATCCCCACCGCGATGAAGACGCACTCCATGACCCGCGCGACGACGTAGCCGAGCGCGAGGCCCTCGGCGCGACGACGGAGGACGGGGAACAGCGCGAGCGCGGTGCCGAGGTTGGCGGCGATGAGCACCGCCTCGCAGAGGACGCCGAGCAGCACGCGGGTGTCCTCCCCGGCGCCGAGCACGTAGTGCGCGTCGTCCAGCACCGGCGCGTAGAGCAGCACGCCGGCGATGGCAGAGACGAAGGTGACGAGGAAGAGCACGCCGGCGGTGAGCGAGCGACGGCGGTCGACGCGGTCGGAGGCCGTGGCCGCGGCGGCCGTGGTGAGGGTGGTCATGGGTGCCTCGGATTTCGGGTGGGTGGTGGCTTAGGATGGCTGGTGTACGGTGTACACCCGAACGATAGGTGTACGGCGTACACCTTGTCAATATCCCTGCGCCCGACCTGCCACCCAAGGAGACGCCCATGCCGGAGTCTGCGCGCCCGCGCCTGACCCGCGACGCCGTGCTCGCCCGCGCGCTCGAGCGCGCCGACGCCGGCGGGCTCGACGCGCTGACCATGCGCGCGCTCGCCGCCGAGCTCGGCGTCGTCCCGATGGCGCTCTACAAGCACGTGGCCAACAAGGAGGAGCTGATCGACGGGATGGTCGACCTGGTCTGGGCGGAGGTCGAGCCGCCGGCGATCGGGGCGCCGGGCGTCCCGTGGCGTCCCGCCCTGCGCGCCCGCGCGGTCTCGCTGCGGAACGCCCTGCGGCGGCACCCCTGGGCCGTCGGGCTGATGGAGTCGCGCATGCGGCCGGGGCCGGCCAACCTGGCGGCCCACAACGCGATGATGGGCTGCCTGCGCGAGGCCGGCTTCTCGTTCCGCGCCACCGTGCACGTCACCTCCGTGCTCGACGCCTACGTCTACGGCTTCGCGCTGCAGGAGAAGACGCTCCCGTTCGACACCCCGGAGGAGTCGGGGCGGGTCGCCGCCGAGAAGGAGCAGTCGGTGCCGCCGGAGCTGGCGCTGGCCTTCCCGTACCTGCTGGAGGTCGTCGCCGAGCTCGCGCGGGCCGGCTACGACTACGACGAGGAGTTCGCCACCGGCCTCGACCTCGTCCTCGACGGCGTGGAGCGCCTGGAGCCCTGACCCGCGGCGATGGCTACTCGAGGTGGTCGAGGTAGCGGAGGATGATGCCCTCGCGCAGCGCCCACGGGCACACCTCTAGCACGGGGACGTCGAAGGCGCGCATGGCCTCCCGCAGCACCACGCCGCCCGCGACGATCTGGAACGTGCGGTCGGCGGTGATCCCCGGCAGCGCCGTGCGCGCGTCTGCCGTCAGTTGCGCCAGGCGCGGCACCCAGTCGGAGAGCTCGGAGCGGCGCAGCAGGCTGCGCTCCGTCCCGCCCGGTCCGCTCGCGGTCGAGCCGGCCAGCCGGGCGAGCGAGCGGATGGTCTTGGAGGTGCCGATCACGTGCGCGGGCCCGCGGTCGGTGAAGCGTCCGACGGCGTCCGCGAGCGTCGTCCTGGCGTGGTCGCGGAGCGCCGTGAGCTGGTCGGCGGTGGGCGGGTCCTGGTGCAGGAACCCGATGGTGCTGCGGCCGGCGCCGAGCGGCAGCGACACCGCCGTGTCCGGGTACTCGTCGACGCCCGCGGCGATCTCCAGCGAGCCGCCGCCGATGTCCATCAGCAGGATCGAGCCGGCCGACCAGCCCGACCAGCGGTGCACGGCGAGGAACGTCAGCCGCGCCTCGTCCTCGCCGGAGAGCACCTGGAGGTCGACGCCGGTCTCCTCGAGTATCCGCGCCAGGATCGCGGGACCGTTGGCGGCCTCCCGGATCGCCGAGGTCGCGAACGGCAGCAGCTCCTCGATGCCCTCGGCGCGGCCGACCTCCACCGCCGACCGGATCGCCTCCAGGATCGCCGTCTCGCCCTCCGCGCTGATCGCGCCGTCCGCGGTGATGTAGCGCATGAGGCGCAGCACGGACTTGTGCGTGGCCGCGGGGAGCGGCCGGGCGCCCGGGTGCGCGTCGACGACGAGAAGGTGGACGGTGTTCGATCCCACATCGAGGACTCCGAGTCGCATAGTCCGACAGTAGTGGTCGCCGTCGGCCGCCGTGACCCGGCCGGACTCAGTCGGACGGGCCGCCCGGCGCGACGCTGATGGCCTCGCGGAGCGCGGCGACCGCGGCGCCGCGCGCCCAGTCGACGAAGGTGTGCCGCCGCACGATCAGGCGGCAGTTCGCCGCCGTGCCGAAGACGTGCGCCAGGAACTCCTCGCGGAAGCGGCGCTCGTAGAGGTCGTAGTCCATGACGCCCTCGCCGGCGATCACGACCACCTCCGGCCCGAAGAGGTTCACCGTGGTGGCGACCGCGGCGCCGATCGCGGTGCCCGCGCGCTCGAACGCGTCGACCGCGCTCGGGTCGCCCTCGTGCGCGAGGCGGATCGCGTCGGCCAGGGTGAGCGTCGGGTCGTCGTGCCCCTGGCACACGGCGTCGCGGATGGCGTGCGAGGAGGCGACCGCCTCGACGCAGCCCCTGCGTCCGCAGACGCAGAGCGCATCCGAGGGCCCGAGCGGGAGGTGGCCGATCTCGCCGGCCACGCCGTGGGCGCCGACGACGACGTCGCCGTTCACGTAGATCCCGCAGCCGATGCCCGCGCCGATCGTGATGATGGCGAACGAGTCGGCGTCCGTCCCGACGCCGAACCACTGCTCCGACTTGGCCAGCGCCCGCACGTCGTTCTCGACGATGACGGGGAGCCCGAGCCGTTCGGAGAGCAGGCTGCCGAGCGGGACGTGCGTCCAGCCGAGCAGCGGGGAGTCGCGCACGATGCCGTCGGCGGTGTCGATGTCGCCGGAGACCGAGACGCCGACGCCGGTGAGGAAGCGCGCGTCGTCGCCGAGCTGGTCGACGAGCGCGGTCACCGACTTCACGATGGCGGTGATCGTGGTCTCCGGAGCGTGGCCGGTCAGCCGGCGGCGGGTGGAGCCGATCACCTCGTTGCCGAGGCTCACCGTGACGGCGAAGATCTCGTCGGCGTTGACCTTGACCCCGACGGCGATCATCGAGCGCGGCACGACGCTCAGCGGACGAACCGGCCGGCCGGGGAAGGCGTGCTCGGCGTGCTCGCCGACCGTGACGAAGCCGTCCGCGATGAGCGGGCTGACCGTCTTGGTCACCTTCGCCTGGGACAGCCCGGTGAGCCGGCCGATGTCGAGCCGGCTGACGGGGCCGTGCGTGATGATGCGCGTGAATATCTCGGCCGACGCCGCCGTGCCCAGCACGGGTCGGCGTGCTGTGTGTTCGGACATGCTCACGGTCATCGTGCACCTGATCTGTATCGCGGCGGGCTTGGGAGCATCTTATTTCCAACGTGATGTAACTCTCAATCCCATTGATCGGTGTGTTTTCAAGGGAGTAGGGCGGTCCGATCATGCGTGAGCCAACACAGAGGGGGGAGATTATTGACAGCGGCAAAGAAATAGGTTTTGCTATAGACCACCCCCTCGCGGCGCTCTCCGGCCCGCGGTGCGGACCCGGATCATCTCTTGTTGGGAGTCTTCGATGACGAAGGTTGCGGCCTCATGACGAGCGCACCGCCGGTGACGCCGGCGCCGCCGGCCACGCGGGTCCCCGCCGCGGCGACCCCGAGGCGCGTGCCGCGGAACCGGCTGACCCTCGGTCAGCGCTGGCGGGTCGCCCTCCGGCGGCACTGGCAGCTCTACCTGCTCACGATCCTGCCGCTGGCGTACTTCGTGATCTTCAAGTACGTGCCGATCTCCAACGCGATCATCGCGTTCAAGGACTACAGCCCGGTCCTCGGCGTCTGGGGGAGCCCGTGGTCCGGCTGGGCCAACTTCGCCACGATGATCCAGAACCCGGTGTTCCCGACGCTGATCCAGAACACCCTGATCCTGTCCGGCTACGCGATCCTGGCCAGCTTCCCCATCCCGCTCATCCTGGCCCTCGCGCTCAACGAGGTCCGGCACCGCTGGTTCCAGAAGACCGTCCAGATGGTCACCTACGCGCCGTACTTCATCTCGACCGTCGTCGTGGTGTCGATGCTGATCCTCATCATGGCCCCGCGCCTCGGCGTGCTGAGCCAGGTGTTCGGCTTCTTCGGCGTCCAGTCGCCCGACTTCCTCGGCAACCCCGACTACTTCCGGCACATCTACGTCTGGTCGGACGTCTGGCAGACCGCCGGCTACTCCGCGGTGATCTACATGGCCGCGCTGTCCGGCATCGACCCGTCGCTGTACGAGGCGGCGAAGGTCGACGGGGCGTCCCGGCTCCGCAAGATCTGGCACGTCGACATCCCCGGCGTCCTGCCCACGGCGATGATCGTGCTGATCCTGAGCGTCGGCAACATCATGTCGATCGGGTTCGAGAAGGTCTTCCTGCTGCAGAACCCGCTGAACCTCGGCCAGTCCGAGATCATCGCGACCTACGTCTACAAGCTGGGCATCCTCAACGCCGACTTCGGCACGGCGACCGCCGTCGGCCTCTTCAACTCTGTGATCAATCTCGTGCTGCTGCTCATCGTGAACTGGGTGGCCAAGCGAATCAGTGGGAGTGGACTGTGGTAACCATCGAGAGCCCGACCGCGCGCCGGCGCACCCGCCCGACGACGGCGGCCAAGAAGACGCGCCGCATCCGGGAGTCCGCCTCCGACCGCGCGCTCCTGGTCGTCATCTACCTCGGGCTGACGCTGGCCGTCCTCATCGTGCTGCTGCCGCTGCTGTTCATCGTGGCCAGCTCGTTCTCGTCGCCCCAGGCCGTGACCGCCGGGCGGGTGTTCCTCTGGCCGGTCGACTTCACGCTGAAGGGCTACCAGACGGTTCTGGCCGACCCGCAGGTGCTCCTGGGCTACGCGAACTCGCTGTTCTACATGGTCGCGGGCACGTTCATCAGCACCACGCTGACCGTCTGCATCGCGTGGCCGCTCTCGCGCCGGACCTTCATGGGACGCAACGTGATCATGTCCCTGCTGCTGTTCACGATGCTGTTCAGCGGCGGCCTGATCCCGACCTACATGGTGGTCCAGAACCTCGGGATGCTCGACACCCGCTGGGCGCTGCTGCTCCCGCAGGCGATCGCGGTCTGGCAGGTCATCATCGCCCGCACCTTCTTCAAGTCGGCGATCCCCGAGGAGCTGGTCGAGGCCGCATCGCTCGACGGCGCGAGCGACCTGCGCTTCCTCTGGAGCGTCGTGCTGCCGCTGTCGAAGCCGCTGATCGCCGTCATCGCGCTCATGTACGCGATCGGCCAGTGGAACGGCTTCTTCGACGCCCTGCTCTACCTGAAGAGCTCCGACCTGTTCCCGCTCCAGCTGGTGCTCCGCAACATCCTCGTGCTCAACGCCACCAACGGCGGCACGAACGACCTGGCGGCGCAGGCGCAGAACCAGGAGCTGGTCAACCTGCTGAAGTACTCGCTCATCGTCATCACGAGCGTCCCCGTCCTCGTCATCTACCCCTTCGTCGCCCGGTACTTCAACAAGGGCGTCCTCATCGGATCCGTCAAGGGCTGAGCGGGCGCACGCCCGCCCCCGGATCCCCCCAGACCCACCACTTGCACCACCTACGCACTGCATTTCCAAAGGAGGAAAGACACATGCCACTCATCACCGACAGTCACGCCCGCCGGCGGCGGCGGCTCGTCCGCACGCTGACCGCTGCGGCGAGCGGTCTCGCGCTGCTGGCGATCACGGCCTGCACCAGCTCGCCGACCAACGCCGACGATAAGATCGGCGGCACCGCCAAGATCACCGTCTTCGCGCAGCAGGGCACGGGCCAGGACCTGGCGACGAACGCGTTCACCAAGCAGCTCGAGAAGAAGTTCAACATCAAGTTCTCCTGGCAGACCACGACGCAGGACTCGTCGGTGGCGCCGGAGAAGCGCCAGATCCTGATGGCCAGCGGCGACTACCCCGACCTCTTCCTCCTCATCCCGTGGGTGGACCAGTTCAACCAGGTGGACGTCGAGAAGCTCGCCCAGCAGGGCGTCGCGCTGCCGCTGAACGACCTCATCAAGCAGTACGCGCCGAACATCCAGAAGGTGATCGACACCAACCCGGACTACAAGGCGATGGTGACCTCGCCGGACGGCAAGATCTACGGCCTCCCGCAGCTCGCCCAGACCCTGCACATCCAGTACCCGTCCAAGCTCTGGATCAACACCGACTGGCTGAAGAAGCTGGGCCTCCAGATGCCGAAGACCACGGCCGACATGACCAAGGTCCTCACGGCGTTCAAGAACGGCGACCCGAACGGCGATGGAAAGGCCGACGAGATCCCGCTGAGCGGCGACTCGCACGACACGCTGATCCCGTTCTTCATGAACGCCTTCATCTACGACCCGCAGAACCCGGACAAGGGCATCCAGTCCACGACCGTGCTCAACAAGGGCAAGGTCGACATCCAGGCGAACAAGGACGGCTGGCGCGAGGGCCTGAAGTACATCAAGTCGCTGTGGGACGCGGGCCTGATCGACAAGGGCGCCTTCACCCAGAACCCGGCGGCGCTGGCTCAGGAGGGCAACAATTCCGGTCCGGTGCTGCTCGGGGCCGCGAGCGCCCTGCACCCGTACATCTTCGTCAGCCCCGGCGCCAAGGACGGCCGTGACAAGCAGTACGACGCGGTGCCGCCGCTGACCGGGCCGGACGGGGCGAACTTCGCGACGTACGCCTTCGGGAGCACGCCGGGCGCGACGTTCCTGCTGACCAACAAGGCATCGAAGAACGACCAGGTCGCCGCGATCAAGATGGTGGACTACCTCTTCACCAACGAGGGCCAGCTCGACGGCAACTTCGGTCCGGAGGGCCAGGGCTGGGGCAAGCCCGCCGCCGGCGACCAGGCGCTCGACCCGAGCGAGAAGCCGCTGTTCAAGAACCTCCAGCTGTCGCAGGACGCCGCCAACGCCGTCCAGTGGGGCGCGCTGTCGACCTACAACCAGAACGCGGCCTTCCGCGGGGCGCAGGTCGAGCCGACCGACATCTACGACCCCTCGGGCTACGAGCGCCGGCTGTTCCAGGCGACCCAGCTGTACAAGGGCCACGAGGACACCAGCTCGATCTACCCGACCTGGAAGGTGTGGCCGGACGCGGCGAAGGCCACGCAGGTCGCCACGGAGCAGACGAACATCGACAACTACGTGACCCAGAACGCGCTGGCCTTCATCACCGGCTCGAAGAACCTGGACACGGACTGGAACTCGTACGTCGCCGGCTTCAACGGGCTCGGTCTCAAGGACTACCTGAGCACGCTCCAGACGGCCTACGACAAGAGCAAGAAGTAGCCGCCTGACACGCCCGGCCCGGTCCCGACATCGTCGGGGCCGGGCCGGAGTCCGTTAAGCCTCAGCCGGTGAGCCTCAGCCGGCGGCGAACTGCCGGCGCAGGACGCGCAGCGCGGCAGCGACGTCCGCGCTGCCGCCGGACTCGTGCCCGGCGCCCGGCCACTCCCGGAACGCGACGGGGGCCGCATACGCCGCGACCGCGGTGCGCGTCGTCTCGGGCGGGCAGATGTCGTCGGCGAGCCCGTCGGAGATCCAGCCGGGAGCGGTCGCGTGGCGCGCCGAGGTGACCCCGTCGACGTAGGCGAGGGTGCGGGCGACCGCGTCCGCGCGCTCCGGACGCTCGGTCAGGTAGCCGCGCAGCTCGGTCCACGGCCCCTGCGCGGCCCGCCGCAGTGCGGTCGGCGCGTCGGTCAGGAACGGCGACTGGGCGAGCACCGCCGCGAGGCCGTTCGCGAGCGCGCCGACGCCGAGCGCGATGCCGCCGCCCTGGCTGTTGCCGATCATGGCGACGCGCGACGGGTCGACGACGTCGAGCTCCCGCACCGCGTCCACGGCGCGGGCGCCGTCGACGAGCACGTCGCGGTAGTAATAGCGCTCGCGGTCCTCGATGCCGTCGAGGAGGTGGCCGGTGCTGCCGCCGCCCTGGCCGTGCGTGTTCACAATCAGCTCCGCGTAGCCGGCGGACGCCCAGGTCAGGTCGTCGATCGGGGAGAGCCGTCCGGCGCCGTAGCCGTTCGCGTGGACGACGGCGGGGATCGTCCCCTCGCGGTGCCGCGGGAGTCGCAGCCAGCCGGTGACGGCGCGCCCGCCGGCGCCGGCGAAGGAGAAGTCGAAGACGTCGATCGTGGTCAGCAGGGTGTCGACGGGGACGGCGCGCGGCGCGACGCTGTGCCGGCGCGCCCGCTCGAGGGCATCGGCCCAGTAGTCGTCGTAGTCGTCGGGGGTCGGCAGCGGCTCGGTGCCGAGCAGGGCCGGGAACGGGGCGTCGGTCATCGCGGCAGTCCGCCGAGCGGAGCGGCCGCCTCGTGCCACGCGTCGGCGATGATCCGGTGCCCGGCGGGGGTCGGGTGGACGCCGTCCGGGGCGATCGCCGGGATGCCCTGGTCGCGGGCCGTTGAAGTCATGGGGTCGTGCAGCCGGACGAGTGCGGCGCCGTAGTCGGCGGCGACCCGGGTCACGGCGGCGCGCTTGCCGTCGAGGTCGTCGAGCCAGCTCTCCTGGTCGGTCGTGACGGGCAGGAAGAACGGCTCGATGAGGAGCAGTCGCGGGCGCGGCGAGGGCAGCGCGTCGAGCAGGCGGCGCAGGGTCGCCTCGAAGTCGGCCGCGCTGGTCGGGTCGTCGCTGTCGAAGCGCCGCCACATGTCGTTGACGCCGACGTAGAGCGTGAGGACGTCGGCCTGGGCCGGCAGGACCTCGGCGGCCCAGCGGGCCTCGAGGTCGACGGCGCGGTCGCCGGAGACGCCGAGGTTGCGCACCTCGGCGTCCCCGGCGCCGCCGGCGTGCCCGGCGAGGGCGTCCGCGATGTGGCGGACGTAGCCCTCGCCGAGCGACGCGGGGTCGCTCCGATCGCGGCCGCAGTCGGTGATCGAGTCACCGACGAAGACGAATCGGGCGGGGTGGGGCATGGGACTCCTCAGACGGTCATTTCGCGGTGTACTGGAACACATCGTGCCGGAGGACGTCCCCCGACACCTTCTTCACCAGGATGGTGTGCCGCCCGTCGCGCAGCCCCGTCACGCCGAACAGCTTCTGCCCGGTGCGGCGCGTGTCCGCGTGCGTGTCGACGGTCTTGGCGAGCTTCCCGTCGATGTAGACCTCCGCCGTGCCCTGGTCGGGCGCGGTCGGTCCGATCCACGAGACGCCGGTGCCGGCGAAGGTCAGGGCGACGGTGTCGCCGTTCGTCGTCGTCGCGTGGACGTCGTCGTGCGCGTCGCCGCGGAACGAGAACCCGAGCGAGACCGTGCCGTTCGCCAGGCCCGCGAGGTACGCCGAGGCGATCGTCACGGTCGAGCCGGAGACGGTGTAGTCCGTTCCGCGCTTCAGCGCCGTCCCGTCCCGCACGATGCCGGCGAGCTCGCCGCCGTCGCGCTGGAGGGTGACCGTCACATCGGTGGGCTTCGCCTTGTCGAACACCGCGGTGTCGGGGTCGAGCAGGCTCGCCAGCGTGACGTCGAGCTTGTCGAGCAGCATGAACTGGCCCGACTTCTTGACCACCCGGAGGGTGTGCGAACCGTTCGGGAGGCCGCTGGCGCTCCAGACCACCTGCTGGGCGAGCCGCGGCTGCCCCGCCGGCCGGCCGGTGTCCACGGTCTTCTGGAACTGGCCGTCGAGGTAGACGTCCACGGCGCCCTGGGACTGGTCGAGCTCGGTCACGTAGTCGATGCCCGTGCCCGTGAACGTGTACTGGAACGACGAGCCGTCGCCCTCGGTGTAGTGCACGTCGTCCTGGTAGTCGCCGAGGCCGCGGCCTCCGCTCTGCCCCCAGCCGCCGGTGTAGGTGATGCCGGGATCGCTGTCGTTGACCGCGACGATCCGGCCGGACGCGGGCGGCGTCGGCACGGTCCCCGTCGAGGAGTCGCCGACCGCGACCTGCAGCGGCTGCGTGGTCGCCGCGACCTCGTTGCCGCCGTTGCGCGTCCACTGGCCCGCGTAGGTCACCCGCTGGGCGTCGTCGTTCAGCGCGACGGTGTCGCCGTGCAGCGGGGTCACCCGGAGCAGCCGGACGCCGTGGATCGGCACGAGCGAGCCGGTGAAGCTCCCGGTGAAGGTTCCGAGATCCTTGCCGGCCCACAGGTCGCGGACCTTCGCCGGCCCGGTCAGGCCGAGGTCGGACCAGTTCGCGGTGATGTCGGACTCGGTCGGGCCGAGGTTGAACAGGGCGACGGTGTAGCTGCCGTCCGCGTTCGGCGCGTACCAGACCTGCTTGTTCGTGGAGGTCGACACCGGCTGGGCGGGCGTGCCGGTCTGGTCGACCGCCACGACCTCCTTGTTGGTGAGCAGGTCGACGCCGAACGGGTCGAGCTTGGTCAGGTCGTTGCCGACGTACATCGGAGCCGCCGAGATCGCCCACAGCGTGGTCGCCGTCCGGCGCTCGTCGCGGGTGAGGCCGTCCATCGTGCCGTTGCCGACGTCGAGCGAGTCGAAGTCGTTCCAGCCGCCCGGCCCGGCGTAGCGCCACCAGTCGGCGGCCCGCGGGAACAGCCGCGCGATGTTGCTCCACTGGGTCAGCTGGACGCCGGGGGCGTACGCCTCGACGTCCCACTCCACGCGCCAGCCGTTCGCGTACTGCTTCCAGGTGTTCGCGTAGTTGATGTCGAGCGCCCAGGACAGCTCGAACCAGATCCCCTTGGCCTTGAGCGCCTTCGACCAGGCGGCGACGTCGTCACGGGCGTCCACCGACAGGTCGCTGATCCCCGAGCCCGGGGTCACGCTGTCGAACTTCACGAAGTTCACGCCCCAGGCCGCCAGCTGGTCGACGATGGAGTCGATGTACTTCTGCGCGCACGGGTTGGAGAAGTCGAGGCGGTAGCCGATCTTCCAATAGTCGGCCTGCTGCAGCGGCTGCTTCACGATGTCGTGGGTGGTGCAGCCGGGCGCGTTCGCGATCGGGTACGCCGCCTGGTACACCGCGGGCGAGATGCCGGGGATGAAGTAGAGACCGAACTTCTGGCCGTTCGCGTGGACGTGGTCGATGACCGCCTTCAGGCCGTTCGGGTACAGCGTCGCACTCGGCGCCGGCCGGCCGTTGGCGTCGACGCCGTCGTTCCAGCCGGAGTCCACGTTGATGCGGTCGTACCCGGCTTTGCCCAGCTTCGCCTTCATGGCGTCGGACTGGGCGATGATCTGGTCGGCGGTGATCCACTTGCCGTTGCCGGTGTAGACCTGCATGGAATAGCTGCTCCAGCCCAGGTACGGCTTCAGCGCCCAGGGGTCCGGGGTCGGCGCGGGCGCCGGTGTCGGGGTCGCCGTCGCCGCGGGCTTCGGAGTGGACGTCGGCTTCGCCGTCGGCGACGCGGTCGGTGTCGCGGTCGCCGCGGGCGTCCCGGTGGGAGCCGGGGTACTGGTCGCCGTGGCGGTCGTGGGAGCGGTGGGGGTGGGCGTCCCCGTCGGGGTCGCCCCGGCGGGAGCCGCGGCTGCCGCCACGAGCCCCAGCGCCGCGATCGTCGCGAGCAGGGCGGTCAGCCCGCGTCGCGAACGTTTCTGGCCTGTCATACGTTCTTCCTCTCTGAAGAGCTCGCGCGCCCTTACGGCGGTGGAGCGATATGTGGTGGGCCGTCTGATCTGTGGTGGGCGGTGTGGGGCTGGGCGATCGTCCGTGCGGAGGTCAGGGCACGCGCACGAGGTCGAACAGCATCGCTTGCTGGGGGTTGAGCGTGGGCAGCGGGGTCCCGGCGACGGCGAGCACCGCGCCGGGGAGGACGACGCCGTCGGCGGTCGCGGCTGCGGCGATCCAGGACGGGTCGGCGCTCTGGTGCCGGCTCGCCGGGCCGAAGTCGTCGCGGATCCGCACGCGGTAGCGGGCGTCCGGGTCGAGGCCGGGGAAGCGCACGCGGCCGGACTGGCCCGGCGCGGAGGTGGCCAGGCGCGCCCAGGTGTAGATCGCCCGGTCGCCGTCGACGGAGACGATGCCGGAGAGCAGCGTCGTGTCGTCGGCCAGGTCGGCGTTCACCACGCGGCCGGAGTGGATCAGGCCGCGGAGCTCCCGGTAGGCGGCGCCCCAGCGGGCGATCCGCTCCAGCTGGTCCTCGTCGGCCTCCTGCAGGTCCCACTCGATGCCGGCGTGCGCGGTCAGCGCGACGATCAGGCGGAACGCGAGATCGGTGGTCCGGGAGGTGGTGTGCGAGCGCGCGGCGCCGAGGTGCGAGCCGATCAGCTCGGGCGGGATCAGCATCCGGGTCCAGCGCTCGATCTGCAGGCGCTCCACCGGGTCGTTGCAGTCGGACGCCCAGACCCGGTCGGTGCGGTCGAGGATGCCGAGATCGACCCGGCCGCCGCCGCCCGAGCAGGTCTCGATCTCCAGCCCGGGGTGGCGGGCCCGGAGGGTGTCGAGCATCCGGTAGAGGGCGAGGGTCTGCTCGTGCACCGCCGGCCGGTCGACGCCGGCGTAGCCGCTGACCGCCTCGGAGAGGTCGCGGTTGTGGTCCCACTTGATGTAGTCCACGCGGTACTCGTCGACGATCGCGCTGATCCGCTCGAGGACGTACGCGTAGGCGTCCGGGCGGGTGAGGTCGAGCACGTACTGGTCGCGGGCGGTGGCGCCGAGCGCCTGGCGCGGGCCGAGCACCCAGTCCGGATGCGCGCGCGCCAGGTCCGAGTCGAGGTTGATCATCTCCGGCTCGAACCAGAGGCCGAACTCCATGCCGTGCGCGCGGACGATGTCGACCAGCGGGCCGAGCCCGTCCGGCCAGACCGAGCGGTCCACGATCCAGTCGCCGAGCCCGGCGTTCGCGTCGCGGCGGCCGTGGAACCAGCCGTCGTCGAGCACCACGCGCTCCACACCGACGCGCGCGGCGCGCTCGACCAGGGCGGTGAGCCGCTGAAGGTCGTGGTCGAAGTAGACGGCCTCCCACGAGTTCAGCGTCAGCGGGCGCGGCTTCGCCGGGTGCGACGGACGTGCCCGCAGCCGCCGGTGGAGGCGGTCGGCCAGCCCGTCGAGCCCGTCCGCCGACCACAGGAACAGCGCGGTCGGTGCGACGTAGCGGTCGCCGTCCGCGAGCGCGATCTCGCCGGGGCGCAGGCCCTCGCCCACGCCGAGGACGGACGAGAACGGGCCGGCGCCCTCGGTGAGGCGCTCCACGACGTACTCGGCGTCGCCGCTCCAGGCGAGGTGCGCGGCCCAGGCCTCGCCGCGGCGGAAGCCGAGGTCCTCCGTGCCGGCGACGACCAGGAACGGGGCGTCGTGACCGGGCTTGCCGCGGCGCGCGCGCCGGACGTGGCTGCCGAAGAACAGCGGGCCGCGCTGCGGGGCGCGCTCGCGGCACCACTTCCCGGTGAAGTCGAGGATGTCGGTCGCCCGCTCCGGCACGGGCATCAGGACGCGGAGGGCGTCGAGCGTGTACGGCTCAGCGGCACTGCCGGAGAGCGCGGCGTCGCCGGAGACCGCGGCGCCGCCGGAGAGCGCGGCGTCCCGGGTGACCGTGACGTCCACCGCGAGCACGCCGAACCGGTCGAGCGCGATCGCCATCGTCGACCGCAGCGCGGTGATCTCGTCCACGAGGTCGAACTCGATCCGGCCGCCGAGCCCGCCGTCCCGGCCGTCGGTCTCGTACCGCACGGCCACCGTGTGCGGCCGCGGCGTGGTCGCCGACCCGGCGGCGTGCCCCTCCTGCGCCGGGGTCCCCGCCCAGCCCTCGAACTCGCTGGGCCACAGGCTGAACGACCGCGGGATGTCCGGCGAGTTGTTGAGCACGGCGGGGTCGCCGCTGTCGCGCAGGGCTTCCAGCGTCGTCTCGTCCACCGGGCCGAGGTCGGCGCCCCAGTGCAGCACGCGCGGCATCCGCCCTGCCGTGTCGATGACGAGGGAGGTGCCCGCTGCACGCAGGGCGAGTACGGCGCCGTAGCCGTCGAGCATGGGTCTGGCTCCTAGGGAAGGGGATTGCTTGACAGTGTCAATAAACCATGCCTACTGTGTCATCTGCAACCCCGGCCCTGCGATCGGTGAACGGACTTTCGGGACTCACATGACGACGAACACGCTGCAGCTCTCCTGGTCGGCTCCGGCCGCCCACTGGGAGGAGGCCGTGCCGCTCGGCGACGGTCGCCTCGGGGCGATGGCGTTCGGCGGCGCCGAGGGCCGCTACCAGGTGAACGACGCCACGGTCTGGTCCGGCACCCCGGAGACGGCGGGGGAGGAGCTGCGCCGCGTCCTCGCGGGCGGGGCCGGTCCCGACCGGCTGCGGGAGGTGCGCGCCGCGCTCGCGGACGGCGACCTGGACACCGCCGAGCGGCTGCTCCTGACCTTCGAGGGGCGTTACTCGCAGGAGTTCCTGCCGCTCGCCGACCTGTTCGTCGGGCTCCCCGGCGCCACCGTCGCGGCCGGCGAGCCCGCGCGGGTGCTCGACCTCGACGACGCGTACCTGGAGGAGCGGCTGGAGGTCGGCGGCGTCGCCGTCCGCCGCGTCTCCTGGGTCGCCGGGCACACCCTCGTCATCCGCATCGAGGCCGACGAGCCGCTCCCCGAGGTGCGCGTCCGCCTGACCTCCCCGCTGCGGGAGCTCGGCCGCCGGGGTCACGGCGGGCCCGGCTACGGCGAGCTCGGCCTCGACCTGGCCGTCCCGGTCGACGGGGCGCCCCTGCACGAACCCTCCGTCGTCCCCGCCCTCCGCTACGCGGAGCCGGGCGACGGATCGTATGACGGCTTCGCATCCACGGCCCTTGCGGTGCGGAGCGATGGCACGACCGAATCCGACGACTCCGGTCTGACGATCCGCCGTGCCGGTCGGCTGTCGATCGCCCTCTCGTCGTCGTCCCGCGCTGAGTCGTGGTGGGCCGGCGCGGACGACGAGTGGCGGAGCGTCTCCCATGAGACGATCCGGAACCGCGCGCGGGAGCGCGTTCTCGGCGCGCTTGGCGAGAACGCCTCCCCGGCCGCCCCCGGCGCGTTGCGCGGGCGGGCGGCGCGGTTCGCGATCGGCGGCCGGCGAGCCGGCCGGTGGGACGTGCGCGCCGACATCCTCGACGGCGCCGACGACGGCCTCCGGGCGACGGTCGCGGCCGAGTACGGCCGCTACCTCCTCCAGTCCTGCTCGACCCCGGGCGGCCCCGCCGCCAACCTGCAGGGCATCTGGAACGGCGAGCTGCGGCCCGCCTGGTCCTCCAACTACACGATCAACATCAACACCGAGATGAACTACTGGGCGGCCGGCCCGCTCGGTCTCGTCCCGGAGGCGGAGCCGCTGATCGCGCTCGTCGAGCGCATCGCCCGCACCGGCCGGGACGTCGCCCGCGAGCTGTACGGCTGCCGCGGCTGGGTCGCCCACCACAACAGCGACCTGTGGGGCTGGAGCCTGCCGGTCGGGATGGGGCACGGCGCGCCGAGCTGGGCGATCTGGATGATGGGCGGCGTCTGGCTGTGCCACTCGCTCTGGGACCAGTACGAGTTCACCGGCGACGACGCGCTCCTGCGCGACCGGATCTGGCCGCTGCTGCGCGGCGCGACCGAGTTCTGCCTGGACTGGCTGCAGGTCGGCCCGGACGGCGTCGCGTACCTCGCACCCTCCACCTCCCCGGAGAACCAGTACCTCGACGCGGAGGGCCGGCCGCGGGCGCTCGGGCTCACCTCCACGATGGACCTGGAGCTGATCCGCGCCCTGTTCGAGCGCGCGCTGGTGGCCATCGACACGGTCGGCGGCGCGGACACCGACGCCGCGGACACCGAAGGCGCGGACGCCGACGCCGCGCTGCGCCGGGAGGTCGTCGCGTCCCTCGCCTCCCTCCCCGAGCCCCGGGTCGGCTCCGACGGCCGGCTGCTGGAGTGGTCGGCGGAGGTCGGCGAGCACGAGCCGGCGCATCGCCACCTCTCGGCCCTGGTCGGGCTGTACCCGCTCGACCAGATCACCCCGGAGGCGACGCCCGCGCTCGCGGACGGCGCCCGGCGCTTCCTCGACGCCCGCGGCCCCGGCGCGATGGGCTGGTCCTGGGCGTGGAAGATCGCCCTCCGCGCCCGGCTCGGCGACGGCGACACCGCCGCGGAGCTGCTGCGGGAGGCACTCGCGCCGTATCGCGGGGACGCCAGGCGGCACGGACCGGTCGACGGCTCCGAGTGGGGCGGCCTGCTCCCGAACCTGTTCAGCACGCACCCGCCGTTCCAGCTCGACGGCAACCTCGGCTTCCCCGCCGCGATCGCCGAGCTGCTGCTGCAGAGCCACGGCGGCCGCGTCCACCTCCTTCCTGCGCTGCCCGCGGCCTGGCCGGACGGCCGCGTCGACGGCCTCCACGCCCGCGGCGGCATCGTCGTCGACGTGTCCTGGTCGGACGGCGCCCTGCGGGAGGCCGTGCTGCACAACCCCGGTGCGGTGGACCGCCGCGTGCCGGTCCGCTGGGGCGGGTCGGATGTCGACGTGCTCGTGCCCGCCGGCGGGACGGCCGTCGTCGCGGACCCGGTGCCCGTATCCTGATCGGGACATGGAGATGCCCGATCGAGCACTGGACCTTGACGACGAGCTGCGGAGCCGCACGGCCCTGCTCGGGTCGGCGTCCGACGCGGCCACCCGCGTCTTCACCACGATCCTGACCAGGAGCCCGATCAGCAGGATCGACGTGGCCAAGCTCACCGGGCTGTCGCAGGCGGCCGTGACCAAAGCGGTCGCTCCGCTGGTGGCGGTGGGGCTGCTCAACGACTCGCTCGGACCGACCCTGACCGGCCTCCCCGGCCGGCCCGTGAGCCCGGTCGCGCTCGTCCCCGACGCGGTCGTCACGCTCGGCGTGAAGGTGAACGATGACGAGCTCATCGGCGTCGCCACCGACCTCACCACGCGCGTCATCGCGTCCGAGCGGCTGCCGCTCGCGTCGCGGGCGCCGGCGGAGGTCATCGACGCGATCGCGGAGCTCTGCGCGCGGCTCGCGGAGCGGCTCGGCGACCTGGGCCCGCGGCTCGCGGCCGTCGGAGTCGCCGTCTCGGGCGACGTCGACTCCGAGACGGGCGTCGTCCGCGACTCCGCCATCATGGGCTGGAGGAACGTCGAGCTGGGACCGGTGCTCGCGGAGCGGCTCGGTCGCCGGGTCGTCGTGGAGAACGACGTGCGGGCGCTCACCATCGGCGAGCACTGGTTCGGTGTGGGGCTCGGCACCCGGTCGTTCGCGATCGTCACGATCGGCCGCGGCATCGGCTCCGGCCTGCACCTGAACGGGGAGGTCGTCGAAGGCGCCTACGGCGTGGCCGGCGAGATCGGCCACCTGCCGCTCACCTCGCCCGACAAGGTGTGCGCCTGCGGCCGCCGCGGCTGCGTCGAGGCGGTGGCCTCCACCAGCGCCATCGCGGCCGCCGTGTCCGCCGCGCACGGACGGCCGGTCACGATCGGCGAGGCCGTCGAGCTCCGCCGGGCCGGGGACGCCGCCGCCGTCGAGGTGTTCGACGAGGCCGGGAGGGTGATCGGAGCCGCCATCGCCAGCCTGGTCAACCTGGTCGGACCCGAGCTCGTCGTCATCGGCGGCGAGGGGGTGGCCGACTTCGACCTCATCGAGGAGCCGCTGCGCCGCTCGTACGCGGAGCACGTGTTCGCCTCCGCCGACCGCTGCCGGATCGCCGTCCGCCCGCACACCTTCGAGGACTGGGCGCGGGGCGCTGCGGCGACCGCGGTCCGTTCCCTCGTGGTCTGACCCGCCGCTGCCCGCGGGTCAGATGCCGAGCGCGGCCTGGATCTCCCGCGCGGCGCGCGACGCCGTCTCCCGCGCGCTGTCGACGCTGGACGGGCTGTAGCTCGTCGCGACGTAAGGCACGGTGAGCGCCGCCACGGCCTCCGGGCTGTCCGAGCGGAGGATGGGGACGACGACGTCGGTGATCCCCGGTTGCGCGGAGTCCGGGAGCACGAACACCCCGTCCTTCCGGATCGCTGTGAGCCGCTCCTGGTCGAGGCCCCCGAAAGCCGTGGAGACGGTGTCGGCGGCGCCGGTGACGGCGGAGAAGGCGGCGAGGACCATCCCGGTCGCGGTCGTGGCCACGTCGAACAGCGCCCCCACCCGCACCCGGAAGCCGAAGTCCGCCGGGCTCTCGACCTGCGCGACGATCCGCACCCGGTCGCCGTCGAGGATCCCGAGGTTGCAGGACTGCGCGACCGTCGCGGAGACCTCCCGCATCACCGGGACGGCGACGCTGAGCAGCGAGCGCAGCGGCTCCTGCCGGTGGGCCAGGTCGAACATCCGCATGGACAGCTGGTAGAGGCCGGACGACCGGTCCCTGTGCAGGTAGCCGCGCTTCTCGAGCCGCATCAGGGGCCGGAAGATCTGTCCGGTCGAGCGCCCGACGGCGGTGGCGATCTCCAGCTGACTGAGCGGCGACGGGCTGCTCGCCAGGAGTTCGAGGATGTCGAGCGCCTTGTCGATCGCCGGCGCCGCGTAGTCGGGTGAGTCGGACATCCGGTCCCCTTCCCCTATGGGCTGGTCATGCTGACGGGCTGGTCATGCTGACGGGCTGGTCATGCTGACGGGCTGCTTACGAAGCTGCGTGGAGGTTCGCCAGCATGCGGCGGGCGATCGTCCGGTCGATGTCGTCCGGTACCGGCTGGGCGCCGGGCGGCAGCGTGGCGGCCTGCGTCGCCACCCGCTCCAGCGAGAAGGTCTGCAGCAGGAAGCCGAGGTCCATCGACTCGATCGAGTTCCCCTTCGGCTCGCGTCCGGCGAGGTTGAACATCCGGCCGTTCGCGATGAGGATCACGTGGTTGCCGTTCGGGAGGTCGATCCGCTCGACCGCGTCGACGATCTCCGTGCTGCCGGTCTGCCTGGCCCGGAGGGCGGCGACGTCGATCTCCCACGGGAAGTGGCCGATGTTGGCGAGGATCGCGCCGTCGTGCATGTTCTCCACGATGTCGTAGCCGAGGACGTCCGGCCGGCCGGTCGCGGTGATGAAGACGTCGCCCCAGGCCGCGAAGTCCTGCGGGGTGCCGACGCGGAAGCCGTCGAGCGCGGCCTCGAACGCCTTCAGCTCGTCGGTGTCGACGACGGCCACCTTGCCGCCGAGCGCGCGGAGATACTGCGCGACGCCCCGGCCGCACCAGCCGTAGCCGAACACCACGAAGCGCCGGCCGGGGACCATCACGTTGGTGATGCGCATGAAGCTCTCGACGGCCGACTGTCCGACGGCGTGCTTGTTCTCGCCGATGGCCTTGAGCAGGCTGTCGTTGATGACGATCACCGGGAAGGGGATGCTCCCGGCCAGCTCGCTGCGCAGGCGGTCGCCGCCGCTCGTCGTCTCCTCGGTCCCGCCGAGGATCGTGTGCGCTGACCCGCGTTCGACGAGGCCGGCCGCCAGGTCGGCGCCGTTGTCGAGGATCATGTCCGGCCCGGCGTCGAGCACCTTCGCGATGTTGCCCGCGTGCTGCTCGGCGGTGTCCTCGCGTGCGCCGTGGATGGTCACCCCGGGGAGCGTGTTGAGGTACGCCACGACGTCGTTCTGAGTGGAGCCGAAGTTGCCCGTCCCGACGATCTCGGCGCCGCCGGCGGCGAGCGTCTCCAGCAGGACCGCCGTCTTCGGCTCGACGTGCAGGGACATGCCGATCCGATGGCCGGCGAACGGCCGCGTCCCGGCGAGCTCATCGCGGGCGGCGGCCAGGAGGCTCATCCGGGAGCGGATCCAGGCGACGCGCGCGCGTCCCTGCTCGGCGTGATCGTCGGTGTCCATGTGCAGTATCGTACACAGGCGAAAGCCGATTTCATATATGCATGAGCTACCCCGCGCGGACGGGGAGCTTCGTGTCGTCCTGGTGGTACAGGAACTTCTCGAGGGGGAACGGCTTGTGCTGCACGGCGGCGGCGATCAGGAGCTGGCCGATGACCGTCTCGACCACCGCCCGCTCGAAGAGGCCGAGCCCGGACGGGACGGTGATGACGGTGAGGCCGGGGTGCCCCGACGCCGGGAGCTCCGCGGCCTCGGCGCTCGTGACGAGCACGACCCGGACCCCGGCGTCGAGCACCGAGGAGGGGATCGTGGTCTCGCGGCCGTCGCCGAACAGCACGAGGACGTCGTCGGCCGAGAGGACCTCCATCGGGCCGTGCAGGTACTGATAGGTCTCGAACGCGCTGCTGGGCGTGCGGAGCCCCTCGCGCACCATGAGCGAGAGCTCCGCCGCGGACGCCAGCGAGGCGCCGCGGCCGACGACGTCGATGCTCGCGGCCCCGGCCAGGATCCCGCCCGCGGCCTCCGCGATCGGCGCGTACCCGCGGAGGGCCTCCGCGACCCGCTCCGGGAGCCGCGCGGCCTCCTCTCCCGAGTCGAGCGCCCCGACCCGGTCCAGCAGCAGCGCGTAGGCGAGGATCGTGGCGGTGTAGCCGCTCGTGTAGACCGGGGAGTCGGGGAAGCCGCCGAGACCGAGCACGACGTCCGTCGCCTCCCGGATGGGCTGATCCGGGAAGTTGGTGATGCCGATCCGCGAACCGGGCGGCAGCGCGCCGGCGGCGGCGAGCGGCTCCGGGCTCCTGCCGGACTCCGAGACGATGATCGAGTGATCGGCACGCACCGCCGCGAGGCCGTCCGCCACGTCGGAGGCGATCACCGCGACAGCCGGCCGGCCGCGCTGCGCGAGCGCGGCGAGCGGCACCTGCGCCGAGTTGAGCGAGGCTCCCATCGCGACGAAGGCCACGCTCTCGTCCCGGCCCCAGCGCGGGAGCGCTGCCGCGTCGAGAGCGCGTGCGACGGTCGCCAGGGCGAGCTCGAGGTTGGCGGGCTGGGCGTTCATGGCGTCGATGAAGGATGCGGTCGGTTCCATAGTCGTCTTTCTCGAAGAGGTGGGTCGTGCGGGTTCGGGAGGGCGTCAGCCCTTGACGGCGCCGGCGGCCATGCCGCTGACGACGTAGCGCTGGAAGACCATCGCCACGATGATCGGCGGCAGGGCGGCGAGGATGCCGCCGGCGGCGACGAGCCCGAAGTCGGTGGTGTAGCGGCCGGCGAACTCGCTGATCGCGACCGGCAGCGTCTTCGCGGCGTTCGACGACGTGAAGATGAGGGCGTACATGAACTCGTCCCACGCCAGCAGGAACGCGAACATCAGCGCGGCGAAGATCCCGGGCCGGGCGGCGGGCAGGATCACCCGGAACAGCGCGCCGAGCCGGGTGGTGCCGTCGATGCGGGCGGCCTCCTCCAGCTCCTCGGGGATGGTGAGGAAGTAGTTGCTGAGGATCCAGAGCACGAACGGGACGACCAGCGAGCAGTCGACGATGATCAGCCCCGTGACGGTGTCGAGCAGCCCCAGCGAGTTGAGGATGAGATAGAGCGGGATCAGCAGGGCGATCTGCGGCAGCATGTACGTCGCGAGGAACAGGATCAGCACGGCCTGCCGGAACCGGAACCGCAGCCGGGCGAAGGCGTAGGCGCCGAGGATGCCCACGATCATCGAGATGCCGACGGTCCCGACCGCCACGATCGTCGTGTTGGCGAGGGCGGCACGGAAGGTGGCGCCGACGCTGTCGGCTCCGCCGCGGAAGATCAGCTCGTAGCGGCTCCAGTCCAGCGTGTCCGGGATCCACTGCAGCGGCGTCGAGATGAGCACGCGCTGCGGCGTCACGCTGGCGAGCACCATCCAGCCGAACGGCAGGAGGACCGCGAGCGCGACGACCAGCGCCGCGAGGTGCAGGAGGATCGAGTTGCGTTTGGCGTGTCTCACAGCAGGCTCATCTCGGATCGGCGCAGCAGGCGCAGGTAGAAGAAGGTCAGGGCCAGGATGACGAGCACGATGATGTACGACAGTGCGGCTCCCACCCCGAAGTTCTGGTCGGAGAAGGCCGTCGTGTAGGCGTAGTACGCGACCGTCTGGGTGCCGTTGACCGGGCCGCCGCGCGTCATCGTGTAGATGATGTCGAAGACCTTGAACGCCTCCACCGTGCGCAGCACCAGCACCACCGAGATGGAGGGCACGAGCATCGGGAGGACGATCGAGCGGAAGATCCGCGGCCAACTCGCCCGGTCGACCTTCGCCGCCTCGTAGAGCTCGGAGGGGATGGACGTCAGCCCGGCGAGCAGGAAGAACGCGACCAGCGGTGTCGTCTTCCAGACGTCGGCGATGATGACCATGTTCAAGGCGGTGGTCGGGTCGCCGAGCCACGCCTGGTACTGGTCGATGATCCCGAGCTGGGTGAGCGCCGCGTTCAGCGCTCCGTACTGCGCGTTGAAGATGCCCTTCCACATCGCCGCGTTGACGATCGTCGGGATCGCCCACGGGATGATGACGATGGCGCGGAACAGCCAGCGGGCGCGCAGCTTGGCGTTCAGCAGGCCGGCGACGATCAGCCCGAAGACCAGCTCGAGCGCCGTCGAGACGATGGTGAAGTAGAGCGTGCGTCCCATCGCCGCCCAGAACCCGGACGAGCTGAGGACGCCGATGTAGTTCTGCAGCCCGACGAACGGGGTGTCGGTCGCCAGCGCCGAGTTCACCTCGAAGAACGAGATCAGCAGCGTGCGCAGGATCGGGTAGACGATGACCCCGAAGACGGCGATCGCGGCGGGCAGGAGCAGCCAGAACGCCAGCCGGCCCTGGTTGTCGCGCCTGCGCCGGGTGCGGCGCTCCCGTGCGGGGGAGCGCCGTTCCGTCTCGACTCCGGCGACCGACACGCCCGTCACTTCAGGCTCGCGTTGGCGGCCGCGACCGCGTCGTCGAGGGCCTGCTGCGGGTTCTTCTTACCGAGCAGCGCGTTCTGCAGCTCGACCTGGAGGGCCTGCGAGACCGTGTTGTAGTTCGCCACCGGCGGGCGCAGGATCATCGAGTCGTACGCCTTGCCGGCCGCGGCGAACACCTCGGGGTTCGTCTTGGTGATGTCCGGCTTGTCGTAGCTGGCCTTCCAGTTCGTCATGGAGCTGGTGACGTACTTGTCCTGCACGGCCTCGCTCGTCATGTACTCGATGAACTTCCACGCGGCCGCCTGGTGCGTCGACTTCGAGCCGATCGCGAGGGCCATCGAGCCGTTCACGCCGGGGTTGTCCCCGCCGGGACCGGCCGGCGGCACGGTGACGGCGACCTGACCGACCACCTTCGAGATCGACGGGTCGTTCTGGTCGCGGAAGGTGGACTCCCAGTTCAGCTCCATCGCCGTCTTGCCCGCCGCCATCGACTTGTCGGTGTCGTCCTCCAGGAAGGTCGTCGAGGCGGGGTCGGTGAGGCCCTCGTCGAGCGACTTCTTCATGAACTCCAGCGCTTGCACGCCCGCGCCCTTGTTGATGGCGAGCTTGCCGCTGGAGTCGGTGAACTGGCCGCCGAAGGCGCCGAGCAGCTCGGCGTAGTCGCAGACGAGCGCTTCGGCCTGCGACCAGCTCCAGGAGATCGGGTACTGCACGATCCCGGCGTCCTTGAGCTTCTTCGCGACGGCGAGCACGCCGTCCCACGTCTTCACGTCGTCAGGACCGGCGCCGACCTTGGCGAGCATGTCCTTGTTGTAGAAGAACAGCTTGGTGGAGGGTCCCCACGGCACGCCGTAGTACTTGCCCTTGTACTCCGCGCTGCTGAGCGCGCCGCCGAGCATGTCGGACTTCCAGCTCGACGGGAAGTTCTTGGTCACGTCGGTGATGATGCCCTTGGAGGCGAACTCGGCCGGCCAGATCACGTCCAGGTGCACGACGTCGTAGGTGCCGGCGGGCGCCGACGTGACGATCTTGTCGTGCAGCGCCTCGTACGCGACGAACGTCGGCTTGACCGTGATCTTCGGGTTCTTCGCCTCGAAGTCCTTGATCATCGCGCCGATGTCCGACTCCGAGTAGCCGGCCTGCTTCATGAACAGGGCGTTGATCGTGCCGGTGCCGTCGCCTTGGCCGCCGCCGCCGGAACCGGCTCCCGTCACGCTGCAGGCGGTGAGGGCGAGCGCGGCCACCGCCGCGAGCCCGACGCCGGCGAGCGCGCGGCGTCGCCGAGGGGGTGTGATTCTCATGACTTCCTCCGTGATGGTGTTGATGGTGCGAACGGGACCGCGCCCGGCTGGGCCGAGAGTCGCCTGGCCATCGCCAGGGCGCCTTCGACCGGAGCCGCGGTCAGCAGGTGCACGACGTGCCCGAGGCCGCGGGTGCGCAGGCGCTCGTGGAACGCCTGGAACAGGCGCGGCTGGTTGGTGATGACTCCGCCCGCGCAGACCACGTGCCGGCCGACGGCTCCGTGCCGGTGGACGAGCTGCACGCTGCGGGCCAGCTCGTCCGCCGCGTCGTCGATGACGCGTGCCGCGCGCCGGCTCCCGGCGTCGGCGGCGGCGAACACGAGCGGTGCGGCCGCTCCCCAGCGAGTGATCCGGGGATGGACGGTGAGAGCGTTCGACAGGCCGACGACGTCGTCGACGCCGAAGTGGGCGAACAGCGCGTCGGCGAGCTGGTCGGGCTGCTCGCGCTCGTCGACGGCGTCGAACAGGGAGCGGACGGCGTCGCGGACCAGTGCCGGTGCGCTGCCCGGGTCGTTGAGGATGTAGCCGTAGCCGCCCGCGGTGACCGGGGTCCCGTCGGCCAGGCGTCCGACGACCTTCGAGCCGGTGCCCGCGATCACGGCGATCGCGTCGTCGAAGCCGGCGGCGGGTCCGAGGAGCTCGACGTCGTTGACGGTCCAGGTGCGTCCGCGGTGGGCCTCGGCGAGAGCCGACTGGAAGGCCAGGGTCTGGGCCTCGCTGTCGAGCCCGTGCGCGCCGACGGCCAGGGCGGCCTCGGCGCTGCCGGGCAGTCCGCCGAACAGCGCCAGCAGGCCCTGCACGCTCGCGGGGGAGTCGAGCTTTCCGTCCGCCTGCCATTCGGCCGTCGGCACCGACCGGTCCAGGAGCGTGGCGCCGTCGGACTCGGCGCGGACATGCGTCTTCGTGCCGCCGATGTCGATCCCAACGATCACGCGTGGCTCCTCTGCCGTCGTTGCCAGGAAGTTCTCTCCGACCGGTGGGTACTTCTTTCCGATCGGAGTGAGAAGAAGTTGGGTCGACACTAGAAGCAGGACGGCCGCCGTGTCAAGAGCGGCTCAGAAGTCGATGTACGCGAAGCCGTTCACTTCGGCCGCCGCCAGCTCGGCGATGCCGAGCAGCACGCCGTCCTCGCCGTGGGTGGCGGGGGTGACGCGCGGAACCCGGATGATCCGGCCGCGGAGGCGTTGCTCGATCTCCGGGATCACATTCGCGTGCTCACCGGCGAAGCTGCTGCCGAAGACGACGAGCTCCGGGTCGAGGACGATGACGAGCGCGGCGACGGCGATGGCCACCATGTCGAGGATCTCGTCCGCCATCTCCCGCGCGTCGCGGTCGCCGGTGCGCGCGAGCTCGAAGACGTCCTGCGCGGCGAGGGTGCCCGACGCGGGGAGTGCGACGCCCAGCTCGCGGGCGCGGCGGGTGAGCGCGAGCGACCCGATCCGGTCCTCGAGGTCGCCGTGCTCGTCGTACGAGCGCTCCAGGGATGACCGTTCCATCAGCAGGTAGCCGATCTCGCCGGCCTCGGCACGCGCGCCGCGGTACAGCTCGCCGTTTGTGATGACGCCGGCGCCGAGCCCGTTCTCGAGGAAGATCGCGACCAGCCCGGAGAGCCCTTTGCCCGCGCCCGCCCGCAGCTCGCCGAACGCGAGGGCGTTCGCGTCGTTCTCGACCACGATCGGGAGGTCCGTCCGCTGCCGGAGCAGGGTGCCGAACGGCACCCCCGTCCAGCCGAACTCCGGCATCGTGCCGACGATGCCGTCGGGCTGCTGGACGACCCCCGGGACGGCGATCCCCGCGGCCAGGCACGGCGTGCCGAGCGCGTCGGCTCTGGCGATCAGCTCGTCGAAGAGCGCGAACACGCGCTCCAGCTGGGCCTGCTGGTCGTCCCTGCGCTGCTGCTCGGGAGAGTCCTTGGACGCACGCGGCCCGAGCTCGACGCTCCGCCGGAAGACGATGGTGCCGTCGAAGTCGACGAGGATGCCCGTCGCCACGTCGGAGCGCAGCTGGATCGCCGCGACCAGGCGCGAGCTGCCCGCGTAGCGGAGGAGCACGGAGGGCCGCCCGCCGCGCGAAGGCTCCTGGCCCGCCGTGACGACCAGCCCGTCCTCGACGAGCGCTGCGGTGAGCCGGTTGATCGTGGCCGGGCTGAGGCCGGTCATCGCTCCGAGCTGCTGCCGCGAGAGCGGACCGGAGGCGCGGAGGGCCTCGATGATCGCGGTCTGGTTCACGCGGGCGAGCGTGCTCGTCGTCGCCGCTCCGCTTGCGCGTCGTGCCATGTCGTCCACCCCTGGTCCTGATCGCTAGAACTTTACTATCCGTGTGCGACGAAAGTGGCGCACGCCCCGTTGCGAGTTCACCGGAGGGCGACACGCCGTGTCGCTGTACCCAGTTCGGAGGGGGGAATGTCGGTGGTTCCGCGTATTGTCGCGGGTGTGGGACGACGTCCCGAAAAAATCCCCAAAACACTACATCTAGTGGAATGACAATCGTGTCATTCGGGTTATATAGTGGGTAAACACCGCGAGACGCGCGGATGACAAGACTTCAGGGGAGGCCATCATGGACTACGAGAACGACACCGTCGGCGGCTATGCGGTTCCGGTCGACCCGATGGACCTGCTGCAGTGCGACAGCTGCCAGTGACCCGCTGACGACAGCTTCGAGAACCCCGGCGCCCGGTGCGCCGGGGTTCTTCTGTTCCCGGGTTCACGTTTGATGGGGAGGGGGTTTCGCGGAGGGGTCGGGAGCCGGCTGCGTAGAATCGATGGGTGCCAGTGAATCCCGAGCTCGTGGGCCGCAGTTTCCCGCCCACCCCTCCGTATCTCGTCGGCCGTGAGAAGGTGCGCGAGTTCGCCGCCGCCGTGCTCGCGACGGATCCCCTCAGCTTCGACGTGGCCGCTGCGCAGGCCGCCGGGCACGCCGACCTTGTCGCGCCGCCCACCTTCCCGGTCGTGGTGCAGCAGCGCACGCTCGATCAGCTCCTCGCCGACCCGGAGGCGGGCATCGACTTCAGCCGCGTCGTCCACGGCGACCAGCGGTTCACGTTCTCGCGCCCCGTCGTCGCGGGCGACGAGCTGACGGCGACGCTGACCGTCACGGCGGTCAAGTCGCTCGGCGCGCACAGCATGGTCACCGCCGAGACGGTGATCGTGGACGCCGCCGGCGAGCACGTCGTCACCACCGTGTCCACCCTGGTCGTGCGAGGAGACGAGTGATGGCCGCCCCCGATTTCGACGCCCTGGCCGTCGGCGACGTCGTCGCCGAGCGCGCCTTCGACCTCAGCCGCGACGCGCTGGTCCGCTATGCCGGAGCGTCGGGCGACTTCAACCCGATCCACTACCGCGACGACGTCGCGACCTCGGTCGGCCTCCCCGGCGTGATCGCACACGGGATGCTCACGATGGGGCTCGCCGTACAGCCGGTGGTCGACTGGGCGGGCGACCCGGCGCGCGTGGTCGACTACCAGGTGCGGTTCACCCGTCCGGTGGTCGTCGACCCGGCCGAGGGCGCGAGCGTGCTCGTGACGGCCAAGGTCGGTCAGCTCGACGCGGAGGCCCGGGTCGCGCGGATCGACCTGACCACGACGTTCAACGCCGAGACCGTGCTCGGCAAGGCGCAGGTGCGCGTCTCGCTCGCGTGAACGACGGCGTGAACGACGGCGTGAGCGACGGGATGACCGTGGACGAGGAGCGGACGGGGACTCCGCTGTCGGAGCTGACGACGATGCGCGTCGGCGGCGTCCCCGAGCGGCTGATCGCGCCGGCGGACACCGCCGCGCTGGTGTCCGCCGCCCGTGAGGTCTGGCAGTCGGGCGAGGAGTGGCTGCTGCTCGGCGGCGGCTCCAACACCGTCGCGAGCGACGAGGGCTTCGACGGCACCGTGATCCGCGTGGTGACGCGCGGCGTCGAGCGGCTGGACGCGCCGGAGGGCCGCGTGCGGCTGCGGGTCCAGGCCGGCGAGCCCTGGGACGACGTGGTGGCGCTGACCGTGCGGAACGGCTGGTCGGGCGTGGAGGCGCTGTCCGGCATCCCCGGCTCGACCGGCGCCGCGCCCGTGCAGAACATCGGCGCCTACGGCCAGGAGCTGGAGTCGGCGCTGCTCGGCGTCGAGTTCCTGGACGCGGGGACCGGCGAGGTCCGCCGGCTGTCGCGCGCCGAGCTGGAGCTCGGCTACCGCACCTCGGTGCTGAAGCGCGGGATGCTCGGCGTCGTGCTCTCGGTCGACCTGGAGCTGGCGGACAACTCGGTGCCGGGCGGCGTCGGCGCGCCGCTCAGCGCTCCTGTCGCCTACGCGCAGCTCGCGGACTCGCTCGGGGTGGCCCTCGGCGCTCGCGTGCCGGTCGCGGAGCTCCGGCGCGCGGTGCTCGCCCTGCGCGCCTCCAAGGGCATGGTGCTCGACCCGGACGACCCGGACTCGGTCAGCGCCGGGAGCTTCTTCACGAATCCGATCGTCTCGGAGTCGTTCGCCCGCAGCCTCCCGGCGAACGCGCCGCGCTGGCCGGTGACGCCTCCCGAGCCGAACGTCGTGATCGGCCTCCCGCCGGGCGGCGTGCACCCGCTGGACATCCCGCCGCTGGCGGACGGTCCGTACGACGTCAAGCTGTCGGCCGCGTGGCTGATCGAGAACGCGGGGATCCGCCGCGGGTTCGCGCTGCCGGGATCCGGCGCCGCCATCTCGTCGAAGCACACGCTCGCGATCGTCAACCGCGGCCACGCGAGCGCCGCGGACGTGGCGCAGCTCGCGTCGTTCATCCAGGCCAGGGTCCAGTCGGAGTTCGGGGTGCTGCTGCGCCCGGAGCCGATCCTGGTCGGGCTGGTTCTCTAGGCGATTCCCGGCCGGAGGGTCACGCCCGCAGCGCCGCCGCGAACGGCAGCACCGCCCCCGCTCCCGCCCGCCGGAGTTCGCGTCCGGCCACGGTGACCGTCCAGCGGCTGTCGATGAGGTCGTCGACGAGCAGCACCGGAGCGCCGGCCGGCACGTCGAGCGCCGACGCGTCGAACCGGTCCCACACGCCCGCCAGCCGGTAGGTGCTGTTGCCGCCGGGGCCGCCGGAGGGGCCGCCGCCGCGCGGCCCGAGCGCGCCGAGGTACGGCAGCCGGCCGATCTCCGCCAGTCCGCGCGCGAGGCTCTCGGTGAACCGCGGCCGGCCGCGTGACGGCACGGCGACGACGGCCGTGGGCCGGCTCGCCCAGTCCCAGTCGGCGAGCACCTGCACGCACGCCCGGAGCAGCTCCGGCGGGCACTCGGCGTCCGGCGCGCCGGTGTCGAGGACCTGCCGCAGGCGCCCGCCCCAGCCCAGGTCGGTGAGCCGGGCGAGCACGCGCCCGGTCTCGACCTGCTCGCCCGGGGCGATCCTGCCCTTCACCGGCACGCCGAGCGTGTCGGCGCCGGTCGGCCAGAGCTTGCGCGGCTCGACGGGGACGCCGACCCGGTCGAGCTCGCCGGCGATCGTCGCGCGCGCGTCGGCCTCCACAGCCGCCGGGTACCACACGCCGGCGCACCGGTCGCAGCGGCCGCACGGACCGGCGTCCGGGTCGTCCAGCTGCCGCTGCAGGAACTCCATGCGGCAGCCGGGCGTGCTCTCGTAGTCGAGCATCGCCCGCTGCTCGGCCTCCCGCGCCGCGGCGATGCGCTCGTAGCGGTCCCTGTCGTACGACCACGGCTGCCCCGTCGACACCCAGCCGCCGGGCACCCGGCGCGCGGCGCCGTCGACGTCGAGCACCTTCAGCAGCAGTTCCAGCGTCGACGCGCGCAGGTCGACGCGGCTCTCCAGAACGCGCGTGGACTGCACCTGCGGCCCGAGCGCTGCGAGCAGCGCCGTCGCCTTCTCCTCCGTCGGCATGGCTGCGGTGGCGAAGTACGCCCAGATCGCCCGGTCCTCCGGCCCGGGCAGCAGCAGCACGTCGGCCGAGTCCGTCGCGCGCCCGGCGCGGCCCACCTGCTGGTAGTACGCGACCGGGGAGGACGGCGCGCCGAGGTGCACCACGAACCCCAGGTCGGGCTTGTCGAAGCCCATGCCCAGAGCGCTGGTGGCGATCAGGGCCTTGACCTCGTTGCGTTTGAGCCGGCCCTCGAGCTCCTCCCGCTCGGCCGGGTCGGTCTGGCCGGTGTAGGCGGCGACATCGTGTCCGGCGCGCCGGAGGACACGGGCCGTGTCGTCGGCGGCCGAGACGGTGAGCGTGTAGACGATCCCGCTGCCCGGCAGGTCGGCGAGGTGGCCGGCGAGCCAGGCGAGGCGCGCGGTGGCGTCCTCGAGGGCGAGCACGCCGAGCCGGAGCGACCGCCGGGCCAGCGGACCGCGGATGGTGCGCACCGCTCCGGCGGCCGCGGACCCGCCGAGCTGCTCCTCGACGTCGGCGACCACGCGCCGGTTGGCCGTGGCGGTGGTCGCGAGCACGGGGATCCCGTCGGGCAGCGCCGCCACGAGATCGCGCAGCCGCCGGTAGTCCGGCCGGAAGTCGTGGCCCCAGTCGGAGATGCAGTGGGCCTCGTCGATCACGAGCAGGCCGCAGCGGGCGACGAGGGCGGGAAGGTGCTCGTCGCGGAAGTCCGGATTGTTCAGCCGCTCCGGCGACACCAGGAGCACGTCGACCGTGTCGTCGCGCAGCCGGGCCACGACGTCGTCCCACTCGTGCCGGTTGGCCGAGTTGATGGTCAGCGCGCGCACCCCCGCCCTGGCCGCCGCCTCCACCTGATCGCGCATGAGCGCGAGCAGCGGCGACACCAGGATGGTCGGGCCCGCGCCGCGCTCGCGCAGCAGCATCGTGGCGACGAAGTACACCGCCGACTTGCCCCAGCCGGTGCGCTGGACGACGAGCGCCCTGCTGCGATCGTCGACGAGCGCGGACACGGCCTCGAACTGGCCGTCGTGGAAGTCGGCGTCGGGGCGCCCGACGAGGTCCCGGAGGCGGGCGAGCGCACGGTCGCGGGTGGTCTCGGCGGCGGTGTCGGTGCTGGTGTCGGGGCTAGTGCTGGCGGTGCTCATGCAGCCATCGTCCCAGAGGGCGCCGACGTCGCAACCGCCCCCGGCGCAGCTGTGGACCGGAAGCCAAGCGAGCCGCCCTGTGGAGGAGATCGGCCGTCCCGCCGCCGCGGCGCGGCTCAGGTGATCGACGGGATGAAATGGCCGGCGCGGAACGCGGTCAGGGCGGGACGGGGCCGGGATCGCCCCGGATCGCGCCCCTACCGTATCGGGATGTCCACTCTCACCCGTACCCGCGCACAGGGCAGCGTCCGGGCTCGCCTCCGTCCGTTCGAGCTGCGGCTCCGCCTCCCCGACGGCACCTCGGCGGTCGTCGCCATAGAGGCCCGCAATGTCGGCGAGGCGCTCGATCTGGCCCGCAACGCGCTCGGTGACGTCCAGGTCATGGAGTCCCGATGATCCGTCGTCCGTGAGCGCCGCCCGCGCGACGGCGTCTCACTGCGACGCGCCCGAGAACACAGCGCCCGAGAACACAGCGCCCGAGAACACAGCGCCCGAGAACACGAGATGAACCGCGAACCGCTCCGGGTGATGCAGGTGGTCGACCACCTGGGCCACGGCGGGGCCCAGCAGGTCGTGGTCGACCTCTCCAACTGGCTGTCCGCCGACCACGGCGTCGAGGTGTCCGTGATCGGCGCCGGCGGTCCCTCGGCGGCCCGCCTGGCGCCGGCCGTGCGCGTGCTCACGGGCGACGGCGGCGGCTTCGGCGGCCAGACCCTGCGGCTGCTGCGCGCCGCCCGGGCGGTGCGACCGCACGTGCTCCACGCCCACCAGCGGCGGGAGGCCCTGCAGGCGCTCGTGGTGGGACGGATCCTCGGCATCCCCGTCGTGGAGCACGCCCACACCCGGCTGCCGAGCGTGCGGCCGCGGTTCCTGTCGTTCCGCAGCCGCGCGGTGTTCGCGGTGAGCCCCGCCGTGGCCGACATGGTCGTCCACGACGCCGGCCGGCCGCGCGAGCGGGTGCTCGTGGTGGGCAACGTCCCCGCTCAGCGCCCGGGCTCGGCCGATCCGGCGCCCCGCCCGGTGACGGCGCCGCTGCGGCTCCTCGCGGTCGGCCGGCTGGTCGAGCAGAAGGACCCGCTGCGCTTCGTGCGCGTCGTCGCCCGGCTCGCCGGCGAACGGCCGGTGGCGGCCACGTGGGCCGGGGACGGCGAGCTGCGCGAGACCGCGCACGCGCTCGCGCGCGAGCTCGGCGCCCCCGTCGAGTTCGCCGGTCACGTCGACGACGTCTCCGAGCGGCTGGACGCCGCGCACTTCCTGGTGATGACCTCCCGCTGGGAGGGGACGCCGCTCGCCGTGCTCGAGGCGTTCGACCGCAGGCGGCCGGTCGTCGCGACCGCGTCCGCCGCCAACGGCCTGCTCGACGGCGGGCGGGGCTACGAAGTGCGGGACGACAGCTCGGACCGCGACTTCGCCGCGGCGATCGCTCGGGCGGCCGACGACGGCGCCGGGCGCGCCGCGGCGGTCGAGACCGCGAAGCGGTGGGCCGACGCGGAGGCCTCCTCGGAGCGCGTCTTCGGCCCGGTGCTCGACACCTACCGCCGCCTCGCCGCGGCCGCCCGCTCGTGAGCCCGCTCCTGCTCTTCCTCGGGGCGGTCGGCGTCCTCGCCGTCGCGCTCCTGATGATCGCCGTGCCGCCGCGGATGATCCGGGGCGTCGCCGTCTCGTTCGCATTCGTCGCCGCCTCGTTCGGTCTCGCGACCAACGCCCCGGACATCATCCGGCAGGTGAGCTCCGTGGCCGCCATCGGCGTCCTGGTGCTGTCGCTGGTCCGGTCCCGGGCGGCGCGCTCCGGGGGCGTCCGGTTCTGGGCCGTCGCCGTGTGGTGGGGCTACGTGTCGCTCGGCGTGCTGCTCACGGGCAGCTACGGGTCCATCCGCATCGTGCTGTACTTCGGCCTGGCCGCGCTCGCGGCCTACGTCGCGTCGTCGCTCGCGCAGGCAGAACTCCGGCTGGTCTACGGCACCGTCGCCGGGCTGGCGGCCCTGCAGGTCGCCCTCGCGGCCCTGGAGGTCCTGGTCCTGCCGGAGCCGGTCTGGGGCTACACCGGCTTCGTCCGGTACAACCCGTTCGTGGGCGACGTCTACGCCCGCGCGCAGGGCACGTTCGGCCACCCGATCGTCTTCGCCGTGTTCTGCGGGATCGCCGTGATCGTCGCCTGGTCCAACCCGGCGCGGTGGTCGCCGAAGTGGCGGCTGACGAACCTGACCGTCGCGGTCGTCGGTCTCGGCCTCTCCGGGACCCGCAGCGCGGTGGCGGCCGTCGCCGTCGGCCTGCTCCTCCACGTCGCGCTGAACAGCTCGCTGACCGCCTGGCTGCGCTCCGCCGTCGGGGTCGGCGCCGTGATCGTCGTCCTGCTCAACATCGACATCGGCATCGGCACGATCGTCGCGAACCTGCTGGACTCCGGCTCGTGGAGCCACCGCCTCGGCGCGCTCGAGTCGGTCTCCCAGCTGATGGCGCGGCCACCGCTGGAGGCGTGGTTCGGTAACGGGTTCGGGAGCGAGAACCAGCTCTACGACCGCGGGCTCATGCAGCAGATCTACCTGCGCGCCGTCGACAACATGCTCGTCTACGCGCTCGGCACGATGGGGGTCGTCGGGCTGGTCGCGCTGCTCGCCTTCTGGGTGGTGGCGTTCTGCTTCGCCGATCGCACGGTCAAGGCCGTCCTCGCGATGCTGTTCGCGATGTTCTTCTCGTTCGACCTGTTCACCTGGATGAACGCGGGCGTCCTGGCCAGCCTGATGATCGCCCTGCCGCGGACGGCCCGGCCGGCTCCCGGGCTCGTCGCACCGCCCGGCGAGCCGGCGCTGCTGACCGCCTGAGTCCGGCTTGCCGGTGCCGGCGTCAGCGGCCGGAGCGCAGTGCCTTCCTGCTGCGCTGCTCCCGACGGGTCGACGCCGGCTCCGCGGCGCCCGTTTCGGCGCCGCCCGCCTCGGCGGACCGTGCCTCCACGGGCACCGGGGCGGCGTCCGCGTGGGAGGTGTAGTAGTCGTTGCGGTAGTAGCCGTAGTCGTGCGAGTCCACGCCGTTCGGCGGGATCTTGTTGAGCACGGCGCCCAGCACCTTGCCGTTGACCCGCGTCACGGAGCGGTAGGCCTTCTGGAGCTGCTCCGCGGTGACCTGCTTGGCGCCGACCGCGATCACGACGCCGTCCGCGATGGTGCCGAGGATGGCGGCGTCGGTCACGGACAGCAGCGGCGGCGCGTCGAGGATGACGGTGGCGACGCCCGAGAGCGCGCCGATCAGCTCCCGCATCGTGCGGGAGCCGAGCAGCTCGCTCGGGTTCGGCGGCACGCGCCCGGCGCCGAGCACGCGCAGGTGCGTGCTGGCGGAGGGCGCCTGGAGCGCGTCGCCGAGCGCGACCCGCCCGCTCAGGACGTCGGTGAGCCCGACGCCGCCGCGCAGCGAGAACAGCGTCGACTGCATCGGACGGCGCAGGTCGCAGTCGATGATGACGACGTTCTGGTTGCTGGAGGCGATCGCGTCCGCCAGGTTCGCCGTGAGCGTCGACTTGCCCTCGCCGGGGATCGAGCTCGTCACCACGATGACCTTCGGCGGGTTGTCCACGTCGATGTAGCTGAGGTTCGTCCGCAGCTCCCTGAGCGACTCCGAGATGGCGAAGAGCTGCACCGAGTCGGCCGTCGAGGCCTGCTCGACGACGCGCTGGCGCTCGGAGAGCGCCGGGCTCGCCGGAACGGTGCCGATGACGGGGGCGTCGAGGAGGCGCTCGATCTGCTCCACCGAGCGGATCCGCCGGTCGAACTGCTGGCGCAGGAGCGCGTAGACGAGCGCGAGCGCACAGCCGGCCAGCACGGCGAGCACGAGGGCCGTCTGGATGTTGGGCGAGGACGGGAAGTAGGGTGCGCGGGCGTTCGCGAGGGGGACGAACGAGATGGCGGGATCCCCGACCGAGCCCTCGGGGGACTCCAGCGCGCGCACCTGCTCCGAGAGCGCGGTGCTCCAGGCGTTGGCGAGCTTCGCGGCGGCCTCCGGGGTCCCGGCGCTCGCCGTGATCTCGATGATCGCGGTGTCCGCGGGCAGGGTGGCGGTGATGTGGGCGAGGAGGTCGGAGATCGAGCGGTCGGTGCCCAAGGCCTCCTGCGCGCGCTTGGCGACGGCGTCCGACGTGGCGACGCGCACGTACGACTCCGCACGCGACTTCGCCAGGCTCTCGCCGGCGAACGCCATCGACAGGCTCTCGCCGGTCGCGGCCTGGGTCAGCCCGGTGGCCGTCGACTGGTAGACCCGGGGCTGGAGCGCGGTGACGCCCGCCACCAGGCCGATGGTGGCGAGCACGATGACTGCTTCACCGAGCCAGTAGCGCCGGATCATCCGCACGAAGTCGCGCAGGTCGCGGCCCTTCGCCTGGGTGTCAGCGGTGTCCGTCTGCAAGCTCATCGCGCAGCTCCATTTCCGGCGTCGTCGGCCTGTTCCTGTTCGGGTCGGTGCGTGGGTTCGAGGAGGCGCAGCGTCACCAGCTCGTCGATCAGCGCCCGGCACTCCGCGCGGGCGGAGGCGGGGTGGCCGGGGTAGGCGGCGAGCAGGCGGTCGACCAGCTCGCCGTCCGGGGCGTGACCGTCGAACGACCGCCAGAGCGCCCCGGACGTCCCGGTGAGGACGAACTGGCGGAAGTCGGTCACGTCCGCCACGGCCCACCGCCCCGCGGCCGTCTCCACGGAGACCACCGCGCGGGCATGGCGATGCACCATCGCACCGGGTTCACCCGCGATTTCGCCCGAAGCAGGGGCCGACGTCACCGTCGCCACTCGAGCACCCCCGCGTCGACCAGCAGGCCGACGGCGTCGTGGAAGGCCGCATCGTCCCCGGGCGCCGCGCCGTGGGCGTCCCGCAGGCGGGCGAGGAGGGCGTCCTCGGTGCGAGGCTGCGCGGTCTCCCGCCAGAGCGTCCCGGCGATGCCCGCGAGCACACGGACCTCGGCGCCGTGCGCGAGGGCGAGCAGGCCGCCGGCCTCGACGGCGTCGCCGACGGGGGTGCGGACCAGGCTGGTGGTCCCCTCTGCCGCGTCCCGTCCGACAGCGGGCGTCGTGAACGCGAGCTCCTCGGCGGAGCCGGGCGGCGCGGCGGGGGGACCGGCGACGGGGTCCAGCTCGCGCGCGTCGGCGTAGGTCAGCAGCTCGATGCCGCCGACCTGCCGGATCAGCTCCGCGAGGGCGCGGAGCGGCCGCGGATGGTGGGCGAGCGCGGAGAGCTGCGGCACCAGCGCGTCCAGGCTCTCGATCAGGTCGAGGCGCCGGGAGCGCGGCGGCCCGGCCAGACCGGGGTCGCGGTCGAGGACGATGACGCGGGAGACCGGGTGGGGCCGCGGTTCGGCGACCGCGAGACCGAGCGCGCGCGGTGCGAGCTGCGCCTTCACGGGACCGCCGCGGCCCACCGAGAGCGGCTTGGGATACGGCAGCACCGCGCCGTCGGCGCCGACCAGCGCCATCTCGTCGGTGAGGTAGCCGGAGGCCGTGGCGAGCCGGGCGACAGCGGTGGTCTTGCCCGCGCCGGAGGGTCCGACCAGGAGGATCGCGCCGCCGTCCCGGTCCGCGACAGCGGCGGCGTGGAACAGCAGCCCCCGGCCGGTGCTCCGATCGATGAGGGCCCGCGTGATCCGCGCGCTGGCGTCGGCGAGCGCGGCGGCGACCGCGGTGTCGCCGCCCGGGGCGACGACGGAGACCTCCTGCTCGGCCACCTCAGCGCCGCCGGCGGCCGCATCGGAGAGCAGGAGGTGGGACCACGCGTCCGCGAACGCCGCGCCGAGAGCGTCGGCGCCTTCCCCGCCGACGGTGACGCGCAGGCGGTGGCCCAGGGCGCCGACGACGAACGTCCGCCCGGTCGCGGGCAGGGGCGTCGCGGGCAGGGGCATCGCTGCCAGGGGGGTGGCGGGCTCGGTCGGGTGCGCGGGCATGGGCGGGTCTCCTCAGGTGCCGTCGGTCCAGGCAGGGAGGACCAGTATCGGCGCGCGTGCGGCGGCTCCCTCGCGGCGTGGTCCGTCGCCCGTCCCGCCGCCGGCGGGTGATGCCGGGCGGCGACAGGCGGGCGCCGGGCCGAAATGCCAGGTGAAGAGTCCGGTGCGCCGCCGCGGGAGCGCGCGCCTCCCGCGTCGGCACGGCGCACGCGGAGGCGATCCTTTCGCTCTGCGTCCGCGGCTCCACCCGCCGCGGCATCGACCCGAGGGGAGACCCGATGCCGGAGAGCGGCTTCTCCGTCCTGTTCGTGTGCACCGGCAACATCTGCCGGTCGGCGATGGCGGAGCGACTGCTCGCGGCGCGGATGGGCGCCCCGGGCATCGTCACGGTGAGCAGCGCGGGCACCCGCGCGGTGGTCGGGCGGGGGATCTCCTCCCTGACCCGGCCGCGCGTGCGCGCGTTCGGCGGCGATCCCGACGGCTTCGCGGCCACCCAGCTGACCGAGGCGGCGATCGCGCGGGCCGACCTGATCCTCGGGATGGCGCAGGAGCACGCCACGCGGGTCACCGAACTGGACCCCGGCGCGTTCCGGCGCACCTTCACGCTGCTGGAGTTCGCCCGTTCCCTCCACGCGGCCGCCATCGACGGAGACGGCGTCGACGGACACGGCATCCGCGGCGACGCCGGTGACCCCGAACGCTGGCGCGCCGTGACGGAGCGCGCCGTCGACGCCCGCCGCCGCGGCCTCGTGCCGCCGCGCGCGGACGACGACATCGCGGACCCCTACGGCCGCCCTGAGAAGGCGTTCGACGAGATGGCGCGCCGGCTCGTCCCCGCGATCGACCTGCTCGCCGGACGGCCGGTGGCCGCCCGATGACGCACCCCGAGCACGACACCGACACCGACACCGCGCCGGTCACCGCGCGCCGCGCCCGGCGGGATCGCGAACGCGAGCGCACCAGCCGCACGCGGCGCCGCAGGCGCTGGATCTGGATCACGGCCGCCGCGCTCGTCCTCGTGCTGCCCGTCGCCCTGATCGGCGGCTACCTGTGGTGGCTCGGCTCGACCTACGACGGGTCGGTCGGGCGCATCCCGAACGCGTTCCCGAGCGAGGGCCCGCGCCCGACGGGCGTGGCGGGGGTCACCAACATCCTGCTCATCGGGTCGGACTCCCGCGACGGCCTGCACGACGTCATGTCCGGGAAGGCGACCGGCGAGCGCTCCGACACCCTGATGCTCGTCCACCTCCCCGCGGACCGCTCCGGCGTCGTCTTCGTCTCGATCATGCGCGACCTCTGGGTGCCCATCCCCGGTCACGGCACCGCCAAGATCAACGCCGCGTTCAGCTGGGGCGGGGTCCCGCTCGCGGTCCAGACCGTCGAGGACCTGCTCGGCGCCCGGATCGACCACGTGATGGTGGTCGACTTCGACGGGTTCGGAGCCCTCTCCACCGCGCTCGGCGGCGTGGAGGTCCGGTCCGACTACGCGTTCACCTCGAAGAACATGCCGGGCTACTCGTTCGTGAAGGGCGACAACCTGCTCGAGGGCTCCGCCGCCGTCGCGTTCGTGCGCGAACGCTACTCCTTCCCCGACGGCGACTATCAGCGCGTCCGCAACCAGCAGGCCTTCATCCGCGGCATCCTGCAGAGCTTCATCAGCGCGTCGACGCTGACGGACCCGGGCAGGACGCGGGCCGCGATCGGCACGTTCGCGCGCTATGTGGCCGTCGACGACGGGCTGGACGCCTCGGCGGTGGCGTCGCTGGCGCTCGGCTACCCGGGCCTGCGACCCGGAGACATCCACACCCTCACGCTCCCGACAGCCGGGACGGGAACCTCTCCGGACGGGCAGTCGATCGTGAAGGTCGATCCGGCGCGCACGGAGGTCCTCAGGAAAGCGCTCGCCGCCGACGACGTCATCCCGACGCTCGAGGGCGGGGCGCTGGGCGACGGAAGGAAATGATGGTCCGCACCGAGTCGCAACTCCCGCACACGCTGGCCGGCCGGCTGCGCGCCGCGCGCGCCCTCCTCGTGGCCGACGTCCTGGTGATCGGGGGAGCCCTCGCCACCGCGCACCTCGTCCGGTTCGGCAGTCGCAACGACCCGGCGCAGATCGGGCCGCTCGACACGTCGTACGTGATGGTCTCGATCGTCCTCGGGGTGCTCTGGCTGGTCCTTGTCGTCGCGCTGGACGGCTACCGGACCTGGCCGCGACGGCTGAACGGCCCGTCGTACTGGCCGCCGGTCCGCGCCTCGGCCTGGCTGGTCGCCCTGCTGGCCGTCGCCTCGCTCGCGCTCCAGCTCGACCTGTCGCGCGCCTATCTCGGCTTCGCCATCCCGATCGGGCTGCTCGGTCTGCTGGCCGTCCGTTCGGTGAGCCGGTGGTGGATCTACGCGCACAGGGCACGCAGGTACACGCGCCGCGCGCTCGTGGTGGGCACGCCGGAGCGGGTCGCCGAGCTCGCCGGCGTGTTCGCCGAGCGCGCCGCGCCCGTCGCAGTCGACGTCGTCGCCACCACGGGCGTCGAGAACGCCCACGGGCCGTACCTGCGGCAGCTGGTCGAGGAGCACCGCATCGACATCATCGTGCTGACCGAGGAGCGTGACGGCGCGAACGTCCGCCAGCTGCTCTGGGACGTGGAGGGGGCCGGCGCCGTGGTCTGGCTGTCGATCGACGTCCCGGAGCTGGCCGCCCCGCGAGCGGAGTACCATCCGATCGACCGGCTGCCGATCATCGAGGTCGCGCCCGCGGACCGCTCGATCACGCGGAGGCGGGCGAAGCGCGCGTTCGACATCGTGCTGAGCTCGGTCGCGCTGACGCTGCTCCTCCCCGTCATCGTGGTCTGCGCCGTCCTGATCCGGCTCGACAGCCCGGGGCCCGCCTTCTTCCGGCAGGCCAGGATCGGCCGCGGCGGCAAGACGTTCGGCATCGTCAAGCTCCGGACGATGCGGGTGGACGCGGAGAAGCAGCTGGCGGCCCTCCAGCACAGGAACGAGGGCGCCGGGCCGCTCTTCAAGATCAAGGACGACCCGCGCGTCACCCGCGTCGGGGGCTTCCTGCGCCGCACGTCGATCGACGAGCTCCCGCAGCTCTGGAACGTGCTCAAGGGCGAGATGAGCCTCGTCGGGCCGCTGCCGACGGAGGTCGCCGAGTACGACCGCGACAGCCATCGCCGGCTCATCGTGAAGCCGGGGATGACCGGCCTGTGGCAGGTCAGCGGCCGGTCCGACCTGACCTGGGAGCAGGGGGTGCGGCTCGACCTCTTCTACGTGGAGAACTGGTCCGTGGCCGGCGACCTCGGGATCCTCTTCCAGACCGTCGGGGTGGTGCTGCGGCCGAACGGCGCCTACTGACGCCGGGGATGCTCAGCCTGACGCCGGGAGAGGCTCAGCGCCGGCGCGGGTCCCGGCCCGCCGCGGTCAGCGTCGCGAGCACCCGCGGGAGCGCCCGCGCGCCGCGGAACCAGCGCCGCAGGTAGCGCCCGGCCAGCTCCACCGGCCCGAGCCGGCTGGCCGTCGTCTCCTTCAGGAAGGCGGAGGGCGGGGGGAAGAGCGCGAGGCGCAGCTTCGAGAGCCGCTCGCGCGGCGACGCCCGCCGCAGGAGCAGCGCCCGCCGCTCCGACGCCTCGGGGAACTGGGTGCGCAGCCGCCATTCGAGCGACGCCTCGCCCCACGCGAAGCCCGCCTCGTACGGCTTCAGCTGCTCCAGGAACGGGCGCGCGGTGGCCAGCGCGCCGAGCCGCTCCGCGCGCTCGAGCAGCGTCGCGACGTCCATGCGGGCGCAGCGCGCGACGAGGAAGCGGAGCTCGTCGCGGTGGCGCTGGGAGAACCGCGAGCGGATCGCGTGGACCGCTCCGATCAGGATGGCGTCGACGAGTCCGGGGATGCGGACCGGCTGGTCGCCGCACCACATGACCGTGCGCTGGGCCCAGATCAGCTCGAACAGGTCGCCCGCCGCCTCCAGCCCCGGGTAGCGGAAGTGGACGTCGATGTCCGCCGCCCACTCCGGGTGGTACATGCTCGCGCTGTGCACGGGGAAGGTGTCGGTGTCCGGGTCGTGCGCCCGGCGGCGCCAGCCCCTGGCCTCGAGCGCCGCGGTGAGGCGGCGGTGGTCGTCCTCGGCCACGAGCACGTCCACGTCGCTGCTGACGTGCGCCGGCCGGAGCTCGTACTCGTCGGCCGCGATCCCCTTGATGACGAGGAGGCGGATGCCGTCCAGGGCGGCGAGCCGGGCGACGGCGGCGCTGAGCAGGAGCGTCGGCGGCGCGGGCGGGGGAGGCGGGGAGGGCGACCACGATCCGGGTCGTTTCACCAGGCTTTTCACTTCCGCGTCCTCCCATCGGCGGCGGCCGCGGCTCCCGCCTCCGGAAGGTCCCGGTGCGATCGCCGCGGTTCCGCCTGACTCGCAGGGGGCCGCACCGGCGCTCCCGGCCGCCCCTCCGACATAGTCGCAGCCGCGGGCGGCGCGTCCCGCCGGGCGGGCGACGGCTCAGGTGAGCGCTCAGGTGATCCTGCGCGTCGTGTCCGGCGGGATTCCGGAGTGCGCCCCGCGCGGGCGCCGGAACGTGGGTCTTACTGGAGTCCGCGGACGCCGCGTTCCGGATCGGGTACCCGGAGGCGCCGCCGAGGGTGGTCGGGCGTCGCCACGTCAGACGGCAGGACACGACTACCCGGGGCGCCGGCGGCTCATTCGGGTTGAGCGGCCGGCGCCCTCATCCCGCGGGCGGGGTCAGACCTGACGGCGCCGGTTGCGCTGTGCGGCGCTGACGGCGCCGAGCAGGGCGGACACCACGATGATCAGCCCGACGACGGCGATCCAGACGGCGATGGCAGCCCCGGGCGTCAGCGTGGCTATCCAGACGGTGACGCCGGCCAGCCGGGCGGGCGACGAGACGACCGCGAGCGTCCCCGCGGCGAAGAGGACCAGCAGCAGCCCCCAGACGATCCCGCCCCAGCGCACCGGGGGCGGCCCCGACGGCGCCGGGCGCGGCGGGACCGCGGGGACGGTGACGGACAGCCACGGCTCGGCCGGCTCGGCGGCCGGCTCCGGCGCGACGGGGGCGGCGGGCGGCTCCGCATGCGCTGCCGGCTCCGGGACGGCGCCCGCCGACGGGATGACGAGCGTGTCGGCGTCGTCGGCGCTGGTGGCGGAGTCGGTGGCCTCGGCGGACTGCGCGGACTCGGCAGGCTCGACACGCTCTGAAGGCTCTGCGGCCGTGGGCGGGTCGGTCGGCAGCGGCGTCGTGGCGTCCGTGCCGTCGGTCGGGTCGTCGGCGTTCGTGGTCATGTCGGTCTCGTTCTCTCTCACTGCTGGACTCGTTCGATGTGGACGGCGTCGATCTGCGCCACCCGGACGACGGCCTCCGGCGGCCCCGACGGTCCGACCACGAGGTCGGTGGCGCATCCCCCAAAGAGGCCGCCGTCGCACCGGTGCACCTGCTCGGCGCCGGACGGGTCGGTCACTGTGACCGCGGAGACGGTTGCCGTCTCCACGCGCACGGTGGCGTCGGCGGGGACGATCACCGTGGTCGGGCCCGGCCCCTTGGCCAGGTTGACGACGGGCGTCCCCGCGGCGGTCACGGCCTTCGAGAGGTCGATCGTGGTGTCGCCGAGGGCCTGGAGGTAGTTCGCGTTCCCCGCCGGTGTCACCGACAGCGTCCTCCCCGGGGTGACGCCGGCGTCCAGCCGCACCCCCGGCGAGGTCGGCAGCAGCGCGGCCAGGGCGGTGAGCGCGGCGAGCAGGAGGCCGAGGAAGATCAGGAAGCCGCTGCGGCGGCGGGCGATCCCCGCGATCAGGACCGTCACCCCGAAGACCAGGGTGGCCGCGGCGAGGGAGGCGGTGAGCGCGTAGCCGGGGAGCCCGGTCAGCGGACCCCAGAGCGCCCCGGTGAGGGAGCCGGCGACGAGCGCGAGGCCGACGGACAGCCAGCCGATCGCGGCGCCGACCCGCGGGTTGGCGGCGCGGTAGGCGACGCGCCGCGCCTCGGCCTCGGCGTTCGCGGCCGACGCCTGCGCCCGCAGCTGGGCCGAGCGCTGGGCCTTCACCGCGCGCATGTCCTCGGCCAGCCGCAGCTTCCACTGGTCGTGCTCCGCCTTCCACTGGGCCTGGCGGGTGCGCCAGTCGGCCACCTCCTGCTCGGTCGCTCCCGCGGCGGGGGCGGGAGGCGCGGTCGGCTCGGCGACGGTCGCGACGGTCGGCGGTGCGGGGACCGCGGCGGCAGCGGTGGCGGTGGCTGCCGCTGCGGTCGCGGGGCCGCTCGCCGCCGGGGCGCCGACATCGGAGGGACGCTCCGGCGCGGCTGCGGCTGTCGCGGTCGTGGCGCGCCCGGACCAGCCGCGGTGGTCGGCGTTGCGCGCCGCGACGACGATGAGGGCGGTGGCGGCGCCGAGGACGACCAGCGTCCAGAACACCCTGCCGAAGCCGTCCCACCAGCCGGTGGGGCCGCCGAACCACCAGATCCCGTTCGACCAGGGCAGCAGCGAGAGCACCACGAGCACGCCGATCGCGACGATCGGCGGCTCGAACTCGCCCTCGAACAGGCGCTGCAGGTGGATGCGGCCGTCGCGGTCCGGCAGCAGCGCCCAGGCGAGGGCGTAGAGCAGCACGGCGGGTGCGCCGAGGAGCGCGGCCACGACGACGATCCCGCGGACGATCAGCGGGTCGATCCCGATGCGGTAGGCCACGCCGGCGCAGACGCCGCCGATCCAGCCGTCGGTGCGCGTGACGCCGAGGCTGCGCATCCAGTCGAAGAAGCGGGTGCCGCGGCCGGAGAGGCCGGTCTGCGGGCCGCCGTACGGGGCCTGCGGGCCGCCGTATGCGGGCCCGCTGCCGGCCTGCGCGCCCGAAGAGCCAGGGCCGCCGGACGGGGGAGGGCCATCCGAAGTCGGAGGGGTCGTGCTGTCGTTCACCATGACTCGATCGTGGCGCGCCGAGCCGTCCGCTCGCTATCGGGGGACACCCTGACCGCACCCTGATTCCCGCCGATCGCGCTGTGCGGGACGGACCGGGTCTGCTTGGATTCCAGGTATGGCCACCACTCCAGCGACCGGCGCGCGCGTGCAGCGCCCTCCGCTCGCGCGCCCGCGCGACTGCGTGGTCGGCGGGGTGAGCGTAGCGCTGGCCGACCACCTCGGCTGGCCGGTGACTGCCGTGCGCTGGCTCTTCGTCGGCACCTCCCTGATCGGCGGGGCCGGAGCGCTGCTCTACCTGTGGCTCTGGGCGCTCAGCCCGCTCCGCGACCCGGCTCCCGGCGACCCGGACGAGCGCGTGACGCGCCGCGTGAACGTGCCGTGGGTGCTCGCCGCCTTCGGCGCGGCCGCAGGGCTCACGGCCATCGTCCTGGTGGCCGCCGACGCCTCCGGCGCGGCGTTCGGCGCCGTCGTCGCCTCGGTGCTCCTGCTCGTCGCCGGCGTGGTCTGGGACCAGCTCGTCGACGACCAGAGCCTCGCGCCCTCGCCGCTGGCGCCCGCGACCTTCCGGCTCGCGGCCGGCGCGTTCCTCGTCGCCCTCGCTCTCGTGCTCAGCGGCATGCAGGCGGGCCGCTCCTCCGGGTACCTGTGGCTGGCGATCATCGGGGCGACCTTCGCCGGCGCCGCCGTCCTGGTCGCGCCCTGGGCGCTGCGGCTCTGGCGGGAGCTGATCGCCGAGCGGACCGCTCGCGTGCGCGAGGAGCAGCGCGCGGAGATGGCGGCGCACCTGCACGACTCGGTCCTGCAGACCCTGGCGCTCATCCAGAACCGGGCGGGGGCCTCCAGCGAGGTCGGCAGGATCGCCAGGGCCCAGGAGCGCGAGCTGCGCGACTGGCTGTACGCCGAGGGCGCGGACGGCGCGCCGCCGGAGGCGTCCGACCTCGCCACCGAGCTCCGCGAGGTGGCGGCGGCGCTCGAGGTCGACCACGCCGTGCACTTCGACGTCGTGAGCGTGGGCGAGCCCGTGCTGCGCGCTCCCGCCGAGCTGGGCGCGGCAGCGCGCGAGGCGATGCTCAACGCCGCCCGGCACGCGGGCGGCGACGTCTCCGTCTACGTCGAGTCCGGCGCGGGCAGCGCCGACGTGTTCGTCCGCGACCGCGGCCCCGGCTTCGACATCGCCGCCCTGCCGGAGGGCCGGCTCGGCGTGCGCGAGTCCATCGTCGGCCGGATGCGCCGCGCCGGCGGCCACGCCACGGTGACCTCCCGGGACACCGGGACCGAGATCCACCTGACCGTCGAACTGCCCGCCGAGCGAGAATGAGACCATGACCGACGACACCGCACCGCGCCCGATCACGGTCGTGATCGTCGACGACCATTCGATCTTCCGCTCCGGGCTGCGGTCCGACCTGGACGACCGCCTCCGGGTCGTCGCGGAGGGGCAGGACGTCGACGGCGCCGTGGAGGCGATCCAGCGCACGCGTCCCGACGTCGTGCTGCTCGACGTCCACCTCCCCGGCGGGGCGGGCGGCGGCGGCGCGGAGGTGCTGCGCCGCACGGCCGCGGAGCACCACGGCACGCGCTTCCTGGCCCTCAGCGTCTCCGACGCGGCCGAGGACGTCGTGGGCGTCATCCGGGCGGGAGCGCGCGGCTATCTGACCAAGGGCAGCTCCGGACGGCAGGTGAGCGACGCGGTCGTCGCCGTCGCGGGCGGCGACGCGGTGTTCTCGCCCAAGCTCGCCGGGTTCGTGCTCGACGCGTTCGGCGCGGCGGCGGGGGAGCAGGCCGAGAGCACCGACGAGCTCGACCGGCTCTCGGCGCGCGAGCGCGAGGTCATGCGGCTGATCGCGCGCGGCTACGCCTACAAGGAGGTCGCCGCCGAGCTCTTCATCTCGGTCAAGACCGTCGAGACGCACGTCTCCGCCGTGCTGCGCAAACTCCAGCTCTCGTCCCGTCACGAGCTCACCGCGTGGGCCCTGGAGCGCAAGCTGCTCTGACCCCGGGCGTTTTTGCGAGGGGGTGCGGCGTCCCGTACACTTGGGTGCGGTGGTTGAATCCGCCAAGCTTTTCTGCGCCTATTTTTCGCGAATGCCAGGAGGGTTTCTTGGGTTCACGATCCCTAGGGCGGTAGCTCAATTGGCAGAGCAGCGGTCTCCAAAACCGCAGGTTGCAGGTTCGATTCCTGTCCGCCCTGCAAACCGGCATCCCGGATGCCGGTCCACGAAAGGTGTAACGAGGTGGCCCGAAAGGTAATCGACGAGCCGAGCGAGGAAGTCGTCGCCAACGCCAAGAAGGATCGCGCCGCGAGGCGCAACCCCTTCGCGCGGATCGCCCTGTTCATCCGGCAGGTCATGGGCGAGCTCAGGAAGGTCGTCACGCCGACGCGCAAGGAGCTCCTGAGCTACACCGGCGTCGTGCTCGTCTTCGTGGTGATCATGATGGCGATCGTGTCCCTGCTCGACTGGGTGTTCGGTCTCGGCGTGGTGTGGGTCTTCGGGAATCCGAAGTAACCGAGCCTCCCGACCGGCCGCACGGCCATACCGACAGAAATGGAATGAATTCAGTGTCTGAGACGAATCGCGACGACGTCGACTGGGCGACCGCTGCAGAGCAGTCCTCCGAAGACGACGAGGCGCAGACGGGCAACGTCCTGGAGCGCGACGAGGAGTCGTCCGACCCCGCCGAGCACGAGGCGCTGCACATCGTCGCGGAGGACGGCACCGAGATCGACCTGGACGCGGTCCTCGACGCGATGGCCGAGGCCGTCGACCCCGAGGCCGACCGTGCGGTCGACGAGGCCCTCGAGGTCGACTCGGCCGAAGAGGCCGAGGCCGCCCAGGAGGCCGTCGAGGACGAGGACGAGGCCGCCGCGGACCCCTACGAGGAGTTCCGCGCCGAGCTGCGCGCCAAGTTCGGCAAGTGGTACGTCATCCACTCCTACGCCGGCTTCGAGCGCCGCGTGAAGTCCAACATCGAGAACCGCATGGTCTCCATGAACATGGAGGACTTCATCTTCGAGGTCCAGGTCCCCATGGAGGACGTGGTCGAGATCAAGAACGGCCAGCGCAAGATGGTCAACCGCGTGCGCATCCCCGGCTACGTGCTGGTGCGCATGGACCTCAACGAGGACAGCTGGTCCGTCGTCCGCCACACCCCCGGCGTCACCGGGTTCGTCGGCAACGCCCACAACCCGACCCCGCTGCGCTTCGAAGAGGCCTTCTCGATGCTCAAGAGCCTCGTGCAGGTCGACCAGGCCCCGGCCAAGGGCGCCGCGAAGGGCCAGAAGGCCGCCGCGCGCGTCATCCCCGCCGAGGTCGACTTCGAGATCGGCGAGACCATCACCATCAAGGAGGGCTCGTTCGCGGGCCTGCCTGGCTCGATCAGCGAGATCAAGCCGGAGAGCGGCAAGCTCACCGTGCTCGTGTCGCTCTTCGAGCGCGAGACCCCGGTCGAGCTCAGCTTCGACCAGGTCACGAAGCTCTGACGGGAATCATTCAGGGCATCCCCCAGTTTTGACATGACACCGGGTCTCGGAAAGGCCGAGAAACCGGGAGAGCGACGCGGGTTCCGAATCCACGCGCTCGAATACACAAAGAAGGAAGAGACATGGCACCGAAGAAGAAGGTCACCGGTCTGATCAAGCTTCAGATCAACGCCGGCGCCGCCAACCCGGCCCCGCCGATCGGCCCGGCCCTGGGTCAGCACGGCGTGAACATCATGGAGTTCTGCAAGGCGTACAACGCCGCGACCGAGTCGCAGCGCGGCAACGTCATCCCGGTGGAGATCACCGTCTACGAGGACCGTTCGTTCACGTTCGTCCTGAAGACCCCGCCGGCCGCAGAGCTGATCAAGAAGGCCGCTGGCGTTCCCAAGGGCTCCGGCGTCCCGCACACCACCAAGGTCGGCAAGCTGACCCAGGAGCAGGTGCGCGCCATCGCCGAGCAGAAGATGGTCGACCTCAACGCCAACGACATCGACGCGGCGTCGAAGATCATCGCAGGCACCGCCCGTTCGATGGGCATCACGGTCGAGGCGTAAGCCCGACCTCCCCGTCACCCAGACATCACCGTGGCAGAGCCGGCCAGGCTCGCACCACATTCTCGTAAGGAGAAATCTCATGGCACAGAAGTCCAAGGCCTACCGGGCCGCGGCCGACAAGATCGAGGCCGGCAAGTTCTACACCCCCACCGAGGCCGTCACCCTCGCGAAGGAGACCGGTTCCGCCAAGTTCAACTCGACCGTCGAGGTCGCGCTGAAGCTCGGCGTGGACCCGCGCAAGGCGGACCAGATGGTCCGCGGTACCGTCATCCTTCCTCACGGTACCGGCAAGACCGCGCGCGTCATCGTGTTCGCGACCGGCCCGGCCGCTGAGGCAGCCATCGCCGCGGGCGCCGACGAGGTCGGCGGCACCGACCTGATCGAGAAGGTCGCCGGCGGCTACACCGACTTCGACTCGGCCGTCTCCACCCCGGAGCTCATGGGCCAGGTCGGCCGTCTCGGCAAGGTGCTCGGCCCGCGCGGCCTGATGCCGAACCCGAAGACCGGCACGGTCACCCCGGACGTGGCGAAGGCCGTCTCCGACATCAAGGGCGGAAAGATCGAGTTCCGCGTCGACAAGCACGCCAACGTGCACTTCGTGGTCGGCAAGGCGGGCTTCACCGCCGAGCAGCTCGACGAGAACATCAAGGCCGCCCTCGACGAGGTCGTCCGTCTCAAGCCGTCCGCCGCGAAGGGCCGTTACATCCAGAAGGGCGCCGTGTCGACCACGTTCGGCCCGGGCATCCCGCTGGACGTCAACGCGATCTGATCGCATCGTTCCCTCGACGGGCCGGCGCCGCGCACGCGGTGACCGGCCCGTCGTCGTCCGCGGGACGGAATCTGCGACGAACCTGTCTACCCCATCTTGCGGAGGGTAGAACGGCTGGACTACGTTCGGTCTGTCGCGCGTCGCGCGGCGGCTCGATGTCGAGCCAGTCTCAGCGAAGGGGAACGTTGTGAAGCACTCTCGCACCACCGACCAGGTCATCCACAAGAGGGCCATCGGTATCATCGCCACCACGGCCGCCGTGGTGGCGTTTTTGATGGCAGGGGCACCCGCGGCGAACGCCGACGGCCGGGTCTCCTACTCCGGCTCCGTCCCGTCGTGGGCCACCGCCCAGAACGACCAGGGGGCGGCGCCGGCCGACGAGACCGTGCAAGGCGAGATCTATCTGCCGCTGCGCGACCTGAAGGGCGCGGAGAATCTGGCCAAGCAGGTCTCGAATCCGTCGCTGGCCGGCTACCGCAAGGCCCTGAGCCCGGCGCAGTGGATCGCGCGGTTCTCGCCGTCGCAGGCCGACTACGCTTCGGTGCTCGCGTTCCTCAAGACGGCGGGTCTCACCATCCAGGGCACGCCGGACAGCCGTCAGTACGTGGTGTTCCGCGGGACCCCGCAGCAGCTCGGCTCGGTGTTCGGGACCTCCCTGCATGCCTACGACTACGCGGGCCACCGGCTCGTGGCGCCGTCGTCGGCTCCGTCGCTGCCGGCCGCGATCGGAGCGAAGGTCTCCGGCGTCAGCATCGAGCAGTCCCGGACGCTGACGCGGCCGGACTCGATCGTGCAGGGCGACATCGGCGCCTCCGAGACCCCGCAGGTCTCGCGCAAGGCCGCCACTGCTCCGGTGATCCAGACCCCGTGCTCGCACTACGTCGGCGAGCACGTGGTGACGGTTCCTCCCGCGTACAACGGACAGACCAGCTACAGCACCTACAACTGCGGCTACACCCCGCAGCAGCTCCGGAGCGCGTACGGACTGACCGACCTTACCCGCCGCGGCGTCAACGGCAGCGGCCAGACGGTCGCGATCATCGACGCCTACGCCAGCCCGAGCATCCTGCAGGACGCGAACGGCCTCGCACAGCAGAACGGCGAGCCGCTGCTGACGGCGTCGAGCTACCAGCAGCTCGTGCCGCCGGCGTCGCAGTTCACGGATCAGGCGGCCTGCCAGTACCCGAGCGGGTGGCAGGGCGAGCAGACCCTCGACGTCGAGTCCGTGCACTCGGTTGCCCCCGGCGCGCGCATCCTCTACGTGGGCGGCACCGACTGCGGCGGCGGCCTGGACATCGCCATGTCGAAGATCCTCGACAACAAGCTGGCGAACATCGTCAGCAACAGCTACGGGAACGTGGGCGAGGCCGTGCCGGCCGACGTGATCCAGGGCGAGGTGGACCTCCAACTGCAGGCGGCGGGCGAAGGCATCGGCCTGTACTTCTCGAGCGGCGACCACGGGGACGAGGCGGCGCCCAACGAGGTCGGCCACCCGTCGCCCGACTTCCCCGCGTCGTCGCCGTGGGTGACCTCGGTCGGCGGCACCAGCCTCGGCATCGACAAGAACGGCGCGATCGCGTGGGAGACCGGCTGGGGCGACCAGCTCGACAAGATCGTGAAGAACCCCGACGGTACCCTCGCGTACACCTCCGCTCTGCCCGGCGCCCTCTTCGCCGGGGGCGCGGGCGGCGGCGTGAGCGCCGTCTTCTCCGCGCCGGAGTACCAGCGCGGGATCGTGCCGCAGGCGCTGAGCAACGGCTACCGGGTCTCGCCGGACGTCTCGGCGCTGGCCGACCCGTACACCGGCTTCCAGATCGGCATCCGGCCCATCGTCGACGACACGACCCTCGCGACGGGCGACTACGTCAACGAGACCTACGGCGGCACGTCGCTGGCCTCGCCGATCGTCGCCGCCCAGATCGCGATCGTGCAGCAGGCGACCGGGAGGACGATCGGGTTCGCCAACCCGACGCTCTACGCGGTCGACCGGGTGCTGCCGAGCGCGTTCCGCGATGTCGTGCCGCAGAATCCGCCGCAGGCGCTGGTCTACACCAGCCGCAACAGCGGCAACAGCTATTTCATCACGCTCGATCAGGACACGTCGCTGAAGACGGCCAGGGGATACGACGATGTCACCGGCCTCGGCGGCGTCTCGTTCACCCTCCTCAGCCTCGTGGCCCAGGGACGGCACTGAGCGGGTCCGACCGACGACGGGGGACGCCCTCATGCGGCTGCGCATGGGGGCGTCCCTCTGTCCGCCCCGGCGCCGCTACGCTGGCGGGATGACCGTCGTGATCCGTCCCGCGACCCCCGGCGACGCCGTGGCGCTGGCCTCCGTCGCCGCCGTGACGTTCCCGCTGGCGTGCCCGCCGCACACCACGGAGGAGGCCAAGGCCGCCTTCATCGCGACGGTGCTGTCCGCGGAGCGGTTCGGCGAGTACACAGTCGACCCGGAGCGGCGGCTGCTCGTGGCGGAGGACGCCGCGGGCGAGGTCATCGGCTACACCATGGTGAACCTCGGCGAGCCCGCGGACGCGGACGTGCGCGCGGCCCTCCGGGTGCGCCCCACCGCCGAGCTGAGCAAGTGCTACGTGCTGCCCGGGCATCACGGCGAGGGCGTCGCGGGGCGCCTGATGGAGGCGAGCCTGGCCGCGGCGGCCGCCGCCGGAGCGGAGGGCATCTGGCTCGGCGTCAACGAGGAGAACGCGCGGGCGCAGCGCTTCTACGGCAAGCACGGTTTCGAGCGCGTGGGCTCCAAGCGCTTCCTGGTCGGCGACCGGCTGGAGGACGACTGGGTGATGGAGCGCGCGCTGGTCAGCCCTCCGCGACCTTGAGCACGATGGCGCCCCGGGTGTGCTCGTGCTCGAGCGCCCGGTGGGCCTCCGCGATCTCGTCGAGCGGGAAGATCCGGTCGACGTGCACCCGCACGCTCCCGGTCTCCAGCAGGCGGGCGATGACGGCGAGGGTGCTCCCGTCCGGCGCGCCCGTGTAGCCGGTCGCCCGCACCCCGGCGGCTTCTGCCGCCTCGGCGAGCCCGGGGTCGACGCCGGCGGGGACGTGCAGCACGAGCAGGCCGCCCGGCCGGATGAGCGCGAGCGCGCGCGTGGCGCGGTCCAGCTCCGGGGACGGGTCGATCACGACGTCGACGGTGTCCCCGAGGCCGGTGGGGTCGTACCCGGTCGCGGCCTCGTCCACCACCTCGGCGGCGCCCAGGGCGCGCAGCCAGCTGTGGTTCGTGCTGGGCGTGGTGGCGATCACGTGGGCGCCGAAGTACGCGGCGAACTGGATCGCGAAGTGGCCGACGGCGCCGGTGCCGGCGTGGACGAGGACGCGCTGGCCCTCGTGCGCCTTGGCCAGCTCCACCACCATGCCCCACGCCGTGAGCGCGGCGTGCGGCGCCGCGGCCGCCTCGATGTGGGAGAGCGTGGCCGGTTTGCGGACGAGGCTCACGCTCGGCACCGAGACGTACTCGGCGTAGCTCCCGCCGAAGCGCGGCACCATCACCATCCCGAAGACCTCGTCGCCCGGGCGCAGCGGATGCGCGGCGAACGGCGACTCCACGACGACCCCGCTGAAGTCGTGCCCGAGCACGGCCGGGAAGCTGTGGATCGCGTCGAAGACGCCGAGGCCGGAGCGCGTGGAGGCGTCCAGCGGGTTCACGCCGGCCGCGACGACCTTCACCAGGAACTCCGCGTTGACCCGGTCGGGCGTGGGGGCCTCGCCGATCCGGAGCACTGTCGCGTCGCCTGCCGCGTCGAGGAGTGCGGCGCGCATCGTCTTCGGCATTCCTGATCCCCTCGTCGCCCCGCCGCGTGCGGTGCGGCTGCCTCCCAGTCAAACGCGCGGATGAGTCTGCGGTGTTACAGGCGGGTCACCACGTGTGAACAGTCTGTTTCCCGGACCCTGCGCAGCGCCTTTCCCGGTCCGTTCAGGATCGGGCGGCCCGGCTCAGGACGTTCGCAGGAGGGGTCCGGATAGAATCCCTCGACCCGAATCATCCCGGTCCGAGGACCATCCCTGCCGGAACACGACCCGAGGAGAGCCGCTGTGCGACGACCGCTGCGTATCGTGCGCCAGCCGTTCGCCCTGCCGGTGCTCGCGGGCGGCTGGCAGCGGGCCGTCCCGGTGCTGCTGGCGATCGGGACGGTGTGCGTGCTCGGCGGGCTGACGATCATCTGGGCGGCCCGGCTCACCGTGCCGTATCCGGTCTACGTGAGCGAGCTCGGCGCCGTCGGCGCTCCCACCGCGGTCCCGTTCAAGGTCGCGCTCCTGCTCATCGCGGCGGGCGGCTTCTCCGTCGCGCTGGCGAGCGGGCACGTCCGGTCGTCGCTGCGCGCGCTGGACCGGTGGGCGCCCGCCGTCAGCCTCGGCTTCGCCGCGCTGTGCTTCGTCCTGGCGTCCCAGGTCACCTGCACGGCGTACTGCCCGGTCCCGCTGGTGAACCCCGAGTCGACGGTGCAGGACCTGGTGCACACGGTCTCGGCCGTCCTCGGCTTCGCGGCGGCGTGCTTCGCGATGCTCCAGGTCGCGTTCGCCTCCGGCCTGCCGCGGGTCGCGCGCTTCTCGCTGGCGAGCTGCGTCGCGGTGGCCCTCATCACCATCGTGGGCGGCCTGCTCGCGCTCGTGCACGTCGCGACGGAGATCGGCGCCTGGCTGGAGCTCGTCGGCACCACCGTCGCGATCGCGTGGATGGCGGTCTACGCCCTCGCGCTGGTCCGGGTCCCGGCCGGCCCTGGCCGCACCATGGCCGCCGCACCGGACGCCGCCGAAGCCGGCACGATGGATCAGGAAGCGATCGTCGGCTGAACCGCAGCGGCCGGCCGCGCCGTCGCCTCGCGCAGCAGGTCGATCAGATCGCCCGCCAGCGCCACGAGCCGGGCGATCTCCCGGTCGTCCCGGTCGACCCACTGGCACTGGGGCTCCTCGTGGATCGGCACGAACCGGTCGTGCTGCTCCCACACGAACAGCGTCCGCTCGGCGCCGAGGACGTACTGCTGCCACCAGATCTGCCGGAGGTAGTGCCGGGGGATGCTGTTGAACGGCTTGTTCGTGGTCTTGATCTCGGCCAGCTCGATCCGGCCGCCGTCGCGGAGGACGAGGCCGTCCGGCGTCGCGAGGTGCCGGCGGTCGCGCTCGGCGTGGAACAGCAGGTCGGACGGCTGGATGCCGTGCGTCGCGGCGACCCAGGCGGCGATCTCCGGCTCGCGGCTGCGGCCGTGCCGGGTGAAGCTGTTGCCGGAGAACCCGGAGCCGTTCAGCTTGTCGGAGACGGCGGCGCGCAGCGACTGCGGCGTCGACAGCTTGGCGACATCCGTCGCGGTGATGCCGCGGCTGCGGGCGCGGAGCCAGCCGACGCGATCGCTCGACGACGCCACGACGCGCGCCAGGTGCCCGGTCGCCCCCGGGACGGCCGGCACCACCGGCCGCGGGGCCGGAGCGGACGAGGAGGGCCCCAGGTCCGCCAGCACGCCCGGCCGGTAGAGGTCGGCGGTGCGGGTGGCGGAGCGGTCGAACACTCCTCCATTCTGCCTCGGCCCCCGGCGACTCGCCGTCAGCCCACGCCCGCCGCGCCGAGCTGGCGGCGGGCCTCGTCGATCGTCGCGAGGGTGGACACCGCCTCCGCCAGCGAGTGCAGCGGCGACTCGGTGCGGCCCTCCGCCACGTAGCGCGCGAGAGCGGCTGCTTCGTACGACATCCCCTGCCGGTGCGGACGCCCGTACGGGTCGCGCCACGCCTCCACGACGCGGCCGTCCGAGCCGGTCAGCCGGAGGCCGCTCGGACCCCAGAACGGGCTGTCCAGCTCGATCCGGCCGTCGGCGCCGCAGATGGTCGCCAGCGACGGCGTCCCGGCCCGCAGGCCGGTGCTCAGCAGCGCCTGCGCGCCGCGGGCCGAGCTGAGGATCAGCGCCGCCTGCTCGTCCACACCGGTCGGGGCCAGCGTGCCTGTCGCGATGATCCCGGCGGGGGCGCCGAGCGCGAACGACGCCCACGACACCACGTAGACCCCGAGGTCGAGGAGGGCGCCGCCGGCGAGCGCGGGGTCCCAGAGCCGCCCGGCGGGGTCGAAGGCGGCGTTCCCGCCGAAGTCGGCGGTGACGACGCGCAGCTCCCCGAGCGCGCCGGCGTCGAGCAGTTGCCGCACGATGTCGGTCTGCGGGAGGTAACGCGTCCACATCGCCTCCATCGCGAAGACGCCGGCCGCCCGCGCGGCGTCGGCGATCCGCCTGGCCTGCTCGGCCGTCGCCGCGAGCGGCTTCTCCACCAGGACGTGCTTGCCCGCCGCGATCGCGAGGAGGGCGTGCTCCAGGTGCTCGCTGTGCGGGGTGGCGACATAGACGACGTCCACCTCCGGGTCGGCGACCAGCGCCTCGTAGGAGTCGTAGGCGCGCTCGACGCCGTGTGCGGCGGCGAACGCGGCTGCCCGCTCGGCCGACCGCGACCCGCAGGCGACCATCCGCTGCGTCGTGTGCGCGTGCAGCGCGTCGGTGAAGTCGGCGGCGATCCCGCCGGGGCCGATCACGCCCCAGCGCAGGGCGGGCGCGTCCGCGGGGTCCGGAAAGCGGGGCGAGGGGAGGCTGGCCATACGCACAGTCTGCCCTGCCACCTCAGGGGGGTCGCAACACGCCGTTATCCGCGGTGCGGAACGGCGTGTTGCGACCCCTCTTCTGAGGTTCGGGTCAGACCGGCTGCGGGTTGGAGACCTCTGGGGCCTGGCGGGCGCCCGCGACCGGCGCGGCCCAGCGGACGCCGTTGGCGAGGACGCGGCGCACCTGCGGGTGGAAGTAGACCGGGTACTCCTGGTCGCCGGGCGAGAAGTAGAAGATCTTGCCGCGGCCGCGCGTGAACGTCACGCCGGAGCGGAAGACCTCCCCGCCGGTGAACGAGCTGATGAACACCAGGTCGTCCGGCGTCGGGATGTCGAAGAACTCCCCGTACATCTCCTGCGCCTCGATCACGATGGGCTGGTCGACGCCCTCCGCGATGGGGTGCGTCGGGTTCACGTTCCAGACCAGCTCGCGCTCGCCGCCCTCCGGGTTGCGCCAGCGCAGCGAGCAGGTGGTGCCGAGCATGCGGATGAAGATCTTCGAGAAGTGCCCGGAGTGCAGGACGATCAGGCCCATCCCGCCGAGGACGTGCTGCCGCACGCGCTCCACCACCTCGTCGGAGACCTGGTCGTGGGCGATGTGCCCCCACCAGAGCAGCACGTCCGTCTCGGCGAGCTGCTGCTCGCTCAGACCGTGCTCCGGGTCGGCGAGGGTCGCCGTGCGGACGGTGACCTCCTGGCCGAGCAGCTCGGTGAGGCCGGCGGCGATGGCGCCGTGGATGCCGTCCGGGTAGATCGCGGCGATCTCGGGCTGGGTGGTCTCGTGGACGCCCTCGTTCCAGACGGTGACGCGCAGCGGTGTCGTGGCGGTCATGGTCATGCCTCCTGGGTCTCGGTGGTGGTCGTGCTGTCGGCGTCGAGCCCGGCGGTCGCCGGGGTCAGGCGCACCTCGGCGCCGAGGCGGGCCGACTCGTAGGCGGCGTCGATGACGCGGGCGCGATCGAGGGCGAGCGAGCCGTCCCAGTGCGACCAGTTCGGCTCGTCGGCGACGTGCTCGAGGAAGGTCTCGACCACCGCGAGGTGGCCGCGGCCGGCGTCGGCGGTCACCGCGATGTCCTCGACCTCCTCGCCCTCTCCGGTGAAGATGGTCAGTTCGCCGGCGGGGGCGTAGTCGACGACGCGGAGGTCCGCGCCGCCTTCGGTGCCGTAGAGGGTGATGCCGAACTCGTCGCCGGCCGGCCGGTAGGCGGCCCAGCTGGTCTCGAGGACGATCGAGCCGCCGCCCTCCAGGCGCAGCAGCAGGCTGGCCAGGTCCTCCACCTCGTAGGCGGAGCCGACGTGCTGCTTGTCGCTCTTGGCGCCGCCGCGGCCGCGTGCGCCGAGCTCGGAGTGGGTGACGGCGGAGACGGCGGTGACCTGCGGCTCGCCGAACAGGTGCAGCGCGTAGTCGAGCACGTGCACGCCGATGTCGATCAGCGGTCCGCCGCCGGCCATCTCGCGGTTGGTGAACCAGCTGCCGAGCGCGGGGATGCCCGCCCTGCGCAGCCAGATCGCGCGCGCGTGGTACGGCCGGCCGATCTGGCCGGCGTCGATCGCGGCCTTCAGCGCCTCGATGTCGCCGCGGCGGCGGTGGTTGAAGGCGACCTCCAGCACGCGGCCGGAGCGGTGCGCGGCGTCCACCATGGTCTGGGCCTCGGCGGCGGTGCGCGCGATCGGCTTCTCGCTGAGCACGTGGATGCCCGCCTCCAGCGCGCCGACGGTGATCGGCGCGTGCAGGAAGGTGGGGACGGCGACGCTCACGACGTCGAGGTCGCCGTCGGCGACGAGGTCGCGCCAGTCGCTGTAGCGGCGCGTGACGCCGTACTTCTCGCCGAGCTCGGCCCGGGGGCCGTCCTCCATGCCGGCGATGGCGACGAGCTCGACGCCGGGGAGGGAGGCGTAGGCGTCCATGTGCTGCTGGCCGGCCCAGCCGAGGCCGACGACGCCGGCGCGGAGCGGGGTGGTCGGAGTGGTTGCGGTCACTGCGGTCCTTTCGAGGGAGGGTGTTCGTGGAGCGGTGTCGTGGTGGTCGTGGTGGTCGAGGGCGGCGGGCGGTCGAATCGATTCGACCTTCCTGTGGGGCGGCGGTGGTGCGGTGCGGCTTCAGCGGGGGAGGGGACGGGAGGCGACGCCCAGGGTGTCCTGGATGACCATGATGGCCGCGCCGATGGCGCCGCCGGTCTCCGGGGAGCGGGACTGGGTGATGGTGAGATGCTGCGTGGCGAGCGGGGTGGAGCGCTGGTAGACGACCTCCCGCACCCCGGCGAGGAGCTGCTCGCCGACCTGGGACAGGCTGCCGCCGACGACGACGAGCGACGGGTTCAGCAGGTTGACGCAGGTCGCGACGACCTCCCCGAGATCGCGGCCCGCCTGGCGGATGGCCTGCAGCACCTCGGCGTTGCCGGTGCGGGCGAGCGCGACCACGTCGTCGCTGGAGGCCGCGGGGATGCCCGCGGCGGTGAGGGCGCGGGCGATCGCCGGTCCGCTGGCCAGGGCCTCCAGATCGGCGTCGCTGGCGCCGTGGCTCGGGGTCTCGCTGGTGAACGGCACGCGCACGTGGCCGAGGTCGCCCGCGGAGCCCTGCGCCCCGCGCTGCAGCCGGCCGCCGCTGATGATGCCGGCGCCGATGCCGGTCGCGACCTTGACGAACAGCAGCTCCGACTGGTCGGGCCAGGCGAGGGCGTGCTCGCCGAGGGCGAGGAGGTTCACGTCGTTGTCGACGAGGACGGGCACGTCGAACACGCGCCGCACGTACGTCGGGATGTCGAAGCGGTCCCAGCCCGGCATGATCGGCGGGTTCACCGGGAGGCCCGTCGAGTGCTCGACCGGCCCCGGCACGCCGATGCCGACGCCGACCAGGTCGCCGAGCGGGCGCCCGGTCGCGGCATACAGGCGCTCGGCGGTCTCGAGCGCCCAGTCGAGGATCGCCTCCGGGCCGTCGGAGATCCGCAGGCGGCGGGACTCGCTGGTCGTGATCGTACCGGCGAGGTCGGCCAACGCGACGACGCCGTGGGTCGCGCCGAGGTCGATCGCCAGGACCACGCGCGAGTCGGGGTTGAACCGGATCCGCGCGGGAGGGCGGCCTCCGGTCGACACGTCGTCGCCGGCCGGCGCCACGAGCCCGGTCTCGGTGAGCGTGTCGATGCGCACCGCGATCGTCGAGCGCGCGAGACCGGTCAGCTCCGCGAGCTGCGCCCGGGTACGCGGAACGCCGTCGCGCAGGATCGCCAGGAGCTCCGAGGCGTCTGCGGCGACGATGCCGGACGCCCGGGCACTGTCGGTCATGCAGGTATTGAATCACAGGGCTGGCCGGCGATCCAAAGGCGGGCGGCCGTGCGTCGACTTTTGATTGACAATCGGCAGAAGTCTCGCTTGAATGGACGTCGGCGCCGTTTCGTGCGCCGTCACCCCAGCGTCACCATCCAGCGAAACTCGACGAGGAGAACCAGTGTCGACGTCCAACCTCTCCGTGCAGCTCTACACGGTCCGTGAGCTCCTGACCGAGGACACGGTCGGAACCCTCCACCGGATCGCCGACATCGGGTTCACCCAGGTGGAGCCGTTCGGCTTCCTCGACTTCGCGGACGGCCTGCGCCAGGGCTTCGCCGAGACCGGCCTCACCGCGCCCACCACCCACCAGGGGTTCATCGGCCGCGAGGACCTCGACACCGTGTTCGCCACGGCGGCGGACCTGGGCATCACGACGGTTATCGACCCGCACGTCCCCGCCGAGCGCTGGCAGACGGCCGAGGACGTGGAGGCCACCGCCGCCGCGCTCAACGCCGCCGCCGAGGTCGCCGCGAAGCACGGCGTCCGCGTGGGCTACCACAACCACGCGCACGAGCTGGAGAGCACGATCGACGGCGTGACCGCGCTGGAGTACTTCGCGTCGAAGCTCGCGCCGGAGGTCGTCCTGGAGGTCGACACCTACTGGGTGGCCGTCGGCGGCAAGGACCCGGTGACGCTGCTCCCGAAGCTCGGCGACCGCGTCGTCGCCCTCCACATCAAGGACGGCCCCGGCACCACCGAGACCAAGGACCAGGTCGCCGTCGGCCAGGGCTCGCTGCCGATCGCCGACATCATCGCCGCCGCCCCGAACGCCCTCCGCGTCATCGAGCTCGACGACTCGCGCGGCGACCGCTTCCAGGCCGTCGCCGACAGCTACGCGTTCCTCACCACCGAGGCCTTCGCGTGACCGGCACGGAGAAGGTCGGCACGGGCAAGGTCGGCGTCGGCCTCATCGGCGCCGGCGTCATCAGCAACCAGTACCTCGAGAACCTCACCGCGTTCCCGGACCTCGACGTGCGCTTCGTCGCCGACATCGACCTGGAGCGCGCCAAGGCCCAGGCCGAGAAGTACGGCGTCCCGGGCTCCGGCACTGTGGAGGAGCTGCTCGCGGACGACGCCATCGAGATCGTCGTCAACCTCACCATCCCCAAGGTGCACGTCGAGGTGGCGCTGCAGGCGCTCGCCGCCGGCAAGCACGTCTGGAGCGAGAAGCCGTTCGCCCTCGACCGCACCAGCGGCATCCAGCTGTTGGAGGCCGCGCACGAGAAGGGCCTGCGCGTCGCGACGGCGCCCGACACCTTCCTCGGCGCCGGCATCCAGTCGTCGCGCCGCCTGATCGAGAGCGGCGCGATCGGCGCCCCGCTGACCGCGCTGACCCTCATGCAGAGCGCCGGCCCGGAGTCGTGGCACCCGAACCCGGACTTCCTGTTCCAGGAGGGCGCCGGTCCGCTGTTCGACATCGGCCCGTACTACCTGACCGCCCTGGTGCAGCTGTTCGGCCCGGTCAAGCGCGTGTCTGCCGTCGCCTCCAAGGCGAAGGAGTCGCGCGTCATCGGCTCCGGCCCGCGCGCCGGCGAGTCGTTCCAGGTCACCGTGCCGACGCACGTCAGCGCGCTCTACGAGTTCGAGAGCGGCCAGACCGCGCAGTCGATCTTCAGCTTCGACTCCAAGCTGGGCCGCACCCAGTTCGAGGTCGCCGGCCTGGAGGCGACGCTCGTCGTCCCCGACCCGAACACCTTCGAGGGCGACCTCCTGGTGCACGGCGCCGACGGCGTCGAGACGCTGCCGTCGACCGGCACCACGAGCAGCCGCGGCATCGGCGTCGTCGAGCTGGCGCGGGCCATCCGCGCGGGCGTCCCCGAGCGGGCCTCCGGCGAGCAGGCCTTCCACGTCCTCGACGTCATGGTCGCGACCATCGAGGCCGGCGAGTCCGGTGCGCCGGTGGACGTGAAGAGCACCGTCGAGGTCGCTCCGGCCCTGCCGGAGGACTGGGACCCGCGCGCGGCGACCCTGGCCTGATCACGGCGCGGTGGAGCTCAGGGCAGCGCGGAGCGATGCCGCGACCCCAGCGCCGAGGGAGCCTGCGACCGAGGACCAATCACAGACCATGACGAACGGAGCAGTGTGAGCAGCGAGTCAGGTGGACTGAGCCGACGGGACGAGAGCGCGGCCGGAGCGCGGCTGCGGGTCGCGATCGTCGGCGGCGGGTTCATGGCGGAGGTGCACTCGCGCGCCGCCCGGGCCGCGCGCGCCGAGCTGGCGGGCATCGTCTCGTCCTCCCCGGAGCGCTCGGCCGCCGCGGCCGAGCGCCTCGGGATCGGCCGAGCATACGGGTCGCTGGAGGAGGTGCTCGCCGACGACACGATCGACGTCGTCCACGTGACCACGCCGAACGCGCTGCACGCCTCCCAGGCCGCGGCGGTGCTGGCCTCCGGCAAGGACGTCGTGTGCGAGAAGCCGCTGGCGACCACCGTCGCCGACGCGGAGGCGCTGGTCGCCGCCGCGGCCGGTCGCACCGCGACCGTGCCGTTCGTCTACCGCTTCCACCCGCTCGTGCGGGAGGCCCGGGCGCGCTTCGCGTCCGGGGCCGCCGGGCAGGTGCTCACCGTGAACGCCTCCTACCTGCAGGACTGGCTGCTGGCCTCCGGCGACGACAACTGGCGCGTCGACTCCGAGCAGGGCGGGCGCTCCCGCGCGTTCGCCGACATCGGCTCGCACCTGGTCGATCTGGTGGAGTTCGTCAGCGGGGACCGGGTCGCGCGGCTGTCCGCGAAGAAGCGCACGGTGTTCGCCGAGCGCGCCTCCCACGCGGGCATCACCACGGAGGACGCCGCCGCGGTCATCATCGAGACCGTCTCGGGAGCGATCGGCACTCTGCTGGTGTCGCAGGTCGCCCCCGGCCGCAAGAACCGGCTGTGGCTGGAGATCGCCGGCAGCGCCGAGAGCGTGGCCTTCGACCAGGAGCAGCCGGAGACGCTGTGGGTCGGCCGCCGTTCGGGCAGCCTCCTGATCCCGCGCGACGCCGACCAGCTGAGCGCCGACGCCGCGCGGCTGTGCGTGGTGCCGTCCGGGCATCCGCAGGGCTACCAGGACGCGTTCAACGCGTTCGTCGCCGACAGCTACGCCGCGGTCGCGGGGGAGACCCCCGACGGCCTGCCGCGCTTCGAGGACGGCCTGCGCGCCGTCCGGATCACCGACGCCGTGATCGACTCGGCCGAGTCGGGCACCTGGATCGAGATGGGAACCAACTGATGACTGATGGCGAGTCGGGGCGCACGCACCCGGTCACCCTGTTCACCGGCCAGTGGGCCGACCTGACGCTCGAGGAGGTCGCGAAGCACGCCTCCGAGTGGGGCTACGACGGCCTGGAGATCGCCTGCTCGGGCGAGCATCTCGACGTCTGGCGGGCCGCGGAGGACGACGCCTACCTCCAGGGCCGCCTCGACATCCTCGACAAGTACGGCCTCAAGGTCTGGGCCATCTCCAACCACCTCAAGGGCCAGGCCGTCTGCGACGACCCGATCGACTTCCGCCACCAGGCGATCGTCGGCTCGAAGGTGTGGGGCGACGGCGACCCGGAGGGCGTCCGGCAGCGCGCAGCGGAGGAGCTGAAGCTCACCGCGAAGGTCGCCCGCAAGCTCGGCGTCGACACCGTCGTCGGCTTCACCGGCTCCAGCATCTGGCCGTACGTCGCGCAGTTCCCGCCGGTTCCCGCCTCCGTCATCGACGCCGGCTACCAGGACTTCGCCGACCGCTGGAACCCGATCCTCGACGTGTTCGACGGCGAGGGCGTGCGGTTCGCGCACGAGGTGCACCCGTCGGAGATCGCGTACGACTACTGGACCAGTGTCCGCTCGCTGGAGGCGATCGACCACCGCGAGGCGTTCGGCTTCAACTGGGACCCGTCGCACATGATGTGGCAGGACATCGACCCGGTCGGCTTCATCGTGGACTTCAAAGACCGCATCTACCACGTCGACTGCAAGGACACCCGCCTGCGCCCGAAGAACGGCCGCGCCGGCGTGCTCGGCTCGCACCTGCCCTGGGGCGACCCGCGCCGCGGCTGGGACTTCGTCTCCACCGGGCACGGCGACGTGCCGTGGGAGGACTCGTTCCGCGCGCTGGAGTCGATCGGCTACACCGGCCCCATCTCGGTCGAGTGGGAGGACGCCGGGATGGACCGCCTGCACGGCGCCGCCGAGGCGGTCGGGTTCATCCGCTCGCTGCTCTGGAAGCTGCCGACGGCGTCGTTCGACGCCGCGTTCAGCAACCAGGACTGACCGCGACCGGACTGAGGTCGGGGCCTCCCGGTAGGCTCGCGCTCGTGGACATCATCCGGGGTGAGGACTGGTACGGACGCGACCTCGACGGCCTCGAGTTCGACGGGGTGGAGTTCATCGACGTCGACCTGACCGAGGTGCGCTCGACGGGAGCGACGTTCACCGCGTGCACGTTCCGCTCGGTGCGGTTCAACGTGAGCGAGCACACCGACAGCGCGTTCGTGAACTGCACCTTCATCGGCTGCAACTTCTTCGACGCGACGTTCCGGCGGTGCAAGGTCACCGGCAGCAGCTTCAGCGGCTGCGAGTTCGCGCTGCTGACGGTGGAGGGCGGCAACTGGTCGTTCGTGGACCTCGGCCGCGCGGAGCTGCGCGGCGTCGAGTTCACCGGCGTCAAGCTCCGGGAGGCCGACCTCAGCCGCGCGCGCTGCGCCGAGGCCGTCTTCGCGGGCTGCGACCTGTCCGCCGCGGTCCTCACGGGAGCCGACTTCGCGGCGGCCAGCCTGGTCGGTAGCGACCTGACCGGCGTCGACCCGGCCGAGGTCGGCCTCCGCGGCGCGACCATCGACGAGCGCCAGGCCGTCCTCCTCGCGGAGGCGGCGGGCATGACGGTGGTCCCCACCCCCTCCTGACCGCCACGACATTCGTGACGAATGTCGCGTTTGACGCGCCCAAAGGCGACATTCGTCACGAATGTCGCCTTCGGTGAATCTGGCACATTCGTGACGAATGTCGCCAATGGCGTCGCCAAAGTCGACATTCGTGACGAATGTGCGCGGCGCTACGCGACCTCCTTCACCTGCCCGTGCTTGATGTGCAGGCGGCGCTGGGCGCGCTTGGCCACGGCCGAGTCGTGCGTGACGACGATGACCGTGAGGCCGCGGTCGCGCCACAGGCCCTCGAGGAGGTCCATGATCTCGTCGCGGGTCTCCTCGTCCAGGTTGCCGGTGGGTTCGTCCGCCAGCAGCACGTCCGGGTCCTTCACCAGGGCGCGGGCGATCGCGACGCGCTGCTGCTGGCCTCCGGAGAGCTCGGACGGGAGGTGGCTGCCGCGGTCGGCGAGCCCCACCGAGGCGAGCGCCTCGGAGGCGCGGCGCTTGCGCTCCTCCGCGCTCACCTTGAGCGGGGCGAGCGCGGTCTCCACGTTCTCGTGAGCCGTCAGCGTCGGGATCAGGTTGAAGCCCTGGAAGACGAAGCCGATCTCGGTGGCGCGGATCCCGGTGAGGTTGCCGTCGCCGAGCTTCGACAGGCTGGCCTGGCCGAGCTCCACCGAGCCGGAGCTGGGCCGGTCGAGCGCGCCGAGCATCTGCAGCAGCGTGGACTTGCCGCCGCCGGTCGGGCCCTGGATGGCGACGAGCTGGCCGTCCGGGATCTCCAGGGTGACGTCGTGGAGGGCGACGACCTCCCGGCGGGACTGGGTGTACTTCTTGGTGACGTTCGTGAGGGTGTACACGGGGACTCCTTCTGTTCGGGGACGGTTCAGGCGACCGAGCGCAGGGCGGCGGCGGGACGGAGACGGGAGGCGCGCCAGCCGCCGATCGCGCCCGCGATGAGGCCGCCGAGGATGGCGAGCGCGACCGCGCCGACGATGATCCACAGCGTGACGGGCGCGTGCAGGGCGATGTCGGCAGTGGTCTGGGAGGCCGCCCGGCGGATGCCGGCGAACGCGCCGTTCCCGCCGCCGAAGCCGCCGCCGGTGGTGCCGGAGCCGGTTCCTCCGGCGCCCGAGCCTCCCGTCCCGGCCCCGCCCGTGCCCTGACCCGCAGCGTTGGCGAAGCCGGAGCCGATGCTGCCGGTCAGGGTCGGGGAGACGATGTTGACCACCCAGACGCCGATGAGGCCGACGGCGACGCCGATGACGCCGCCGATCAGGCCCTGGACGACCGACTCGCCCGCGACCTGGCCGGTGATCCGGCGGTTGGACCAGCCGATCGCCTTCAGGGTGCCGAACTCGCGGGTGCGGCGGGTGACGCCGGAGATGGTGAACAGGATGGCGATGAGGAACGCCGCCGCCAGGACGATCACCGAGAGCCAGGTGCCGAGGCTGGAGATGAGCTGGCCTGCGCTGCCGAGCGAGCCGGAGACGCTGGAGGCCAGGTCGGCCTGGGTGCTGACGGTCGCGCCGGGGAGGGCCTTGGTCAGGTCGGTCTTGATCTGGTCGATGTCGCTCGACGACGCCGCGGTGATGTAGACCGAGGAGATCTTGCCCGCCTGCCCGGACAGCGTCTGCGCGACCCCCAGCGGGATGTAGGCGTTCGCGGCGGTGGTGGAGTCTGCGCCGGTCGCCGAGACGATGCCGATCACCTTGAAGTCGGTGCCGCCGATGGTGACGGTGTCGCCCACGGCCTTGGACGCGGTCTTGGCGTACGCGGCGTCGAGCACGACGACGTCGGCCGCCTTGTCCGCCGCGGTGAAGGTGCGGCCGCTGGACAGCGTCACGGACGCGAGCGGCCCGACCGACGTGCCGGCCGGGTCGAGGCCCAGCACCGAGAACGAGTCGACGGTGAACGAGCTGCCGCCGGCGCCGTCCGCGCCGCCGGTGGGCGGAGGGGTGGAGGCCGTGCTGCCGCCGGCCGCCTGGCGCTGCTCGCGCAGCTGCTGGAAGTTCGGGAGGGTGCCGCTGAAGCTGGTGTTGGTCAGCGACAGCACGGCGGCGGCCGACTTCACGTTCTGGACCTTCTCGGCCGTGGTCAAGGTGGCCGCGTCCATCACGGTGGCGCCGCGGGTGGGCTCCAGGCGGGAGGTGTTCACCTGACGGCCGGAGCCGGTGTCCGTCCCGGAGTTGGCGCCGAAGTCGAAGCGCGGCCCGCCGCCGGCGCCCTGCTGGGCGGTCGCGCTCTGGGCCGTGGCCGGCTTGGTGACGGTGATGTCGGTGCCGACGCCGTAGACGGACTGCAGCACGCTCGCCTGCGCGTCCTTCACACCGGCGGAGACCGCATTGACGATGATGACGAGCGCGATCGCGAGGGCCATGCCGATCGCGATGATGACCGTCTGCTTGCGGCGATTGAGCAGCTCGCGCCGCAGATATGTCCCGAACATTGGCTTTACGTCTCTCTGGGTCGGAAAGGAGTGATTCAACGGACGGTAGGTTCGGCGCTTTTCGGGGCACTGTGGCGAGGCTATGGATCCGCCGGACGACGTTCGGGGACGTCGCCTCCGCCTCGTGGCGCCGGTCCGACGGCTCTCAGAACTCCCATAGCTTTCACAAAGTCACCATCAATCCCGCTCCTCATAATGGGAAAGGTGACCATCAATGCCCGTGCCGCCTCCGGTGCCTCCAGCCAGCCCCGTACCCTCCTGCGCCGCGCCGACGGCAGCTCGATCCGCGTGCTCGTCGTCGACGACGAGGCCACGCTGACCGATCTGCTCGCGATGGCGCTGCACTACGAGGACTGGGAGGTGAAGACCGCGTCGAACGGGCAGCAGGCCCTGCAGCTCTCGCGCGAGTTCAAGCCGGACGTCGTGGTGCTGGACATCATGCTGCCCGACATCGACGGCCTCCAGGTGCTCTCCCGGATGCGCGCCGACGGCAACGAGGCGCCCGTGCTCTTCCTCACCGCCAAGGACTCCCTGGACGACCGGATCGCCGGGCTCACGGCCGGCGGCGACGACTACGTCACGAAGCCGTTCAGTCTGGAGGAGCTCGTCGCCCGGCTCCGCGGCCTGCTGCGCCGGTCACGCGCAGCCGTCGCCGACCAGGACGACCCGGTGCTGATCGTGGGCGACCTCGTGCTGGACGAGGACAGCTACGAGGTGCACCGCGACGGCGAGCCGATCCAGCTCACCGCGACGGAGTTCGAGCTGCTGCGGTTCCTGATGCGCAACCCGCGCCGCGTGCTCAGCAAGGCGCAGATCCTGGACCGGGTCTGGTCGTACGACTTCGGCGGCTCCTCCAGCGTCGTGGAGCTCTACATCTCCTACCTGCGCAAGAAGATCGACGCCGGCCGGCCGGCGATGATCCACACCGTGCGGGGCGCCGGCTACATGGTGAAGGCCGCGCAATGACCTCTGCCCGCTCTGCGGGCGCCCCGACCTCCGGCCGTGAGCGCGCCCGGCGCCTCGGTCTCCGTCCGTTCCGCACCTGGACGCTGCGCAGCCGCGTGGTGCTCGTCGTCGTCGCGATGCTCGCCGTCCTGGGGGCGGTGATCGGGACGATCAGCGTGCTCGCCCTGCAGAACTACCTCACGGTGCGGCTCGACCAGCAGCTGACCAGTGCGCTGGCGCGCGGCCAGCACGCGGCGGACAGGATCTACGGGAACCAGCCGACCGGACCGGACGCGATCGGCATCGTGCAGACCCCCGGCCAGCAGACCGGGACGTTCGGCGTCATCCGCAGCGGATCCGACCTCCTGTACCCGGTGATCCTCGCGGACCGGCCGCCCGCGTCGTCCGACAACCAGCCGGTGGCGCCGCAGCGCGTCCCGATCACGACCTCGGCGCTGCTCACCCTCCCCGCGGACCAGCAGCCGCGGACCATCGACCTCGGGCCGACCCTCGGCCCGTACCGGATCGCCGCCGCGCAGCTCGACAACGGCGACAGCGTCATCATCGGCCTGCCGCTCAGCGAGGTGAACGCGACCACCCAGCAGCTCACGATCGTGATCGCGCTGGTCACCCTCGCGGGCCTGATCTTCGCCTTCCTGATCGCCAGCTTCGTCGTCCGCCTCGCTATGAGACCGCTCGCCCGCGTGACGGAGACGGCCGAGCAGGTGGCGCACATGCCGCTCGACCGCGGCGATGTCGCCCTGTCGGTCCGCGTCCCGGAGGAGGACACCGACACGCACACCGAGGTCGGCAAGGTCGGCAGCGCCCTCAACCGGATGCTCGGCCACGTCGCGTCCGCGCTGACCGCGCGGCAGGCGAGCGAGCAGAAGGTGCGGCAGTTCGTCGCGGACGCCAGTCACGAGCTCCGCACGCCGCTCGCGTCCATCCGCGGGTACGCCGAGCTCACCCGGCGCTCGCCGCACGAGCTGCCGCCGGACGTCACCCGCTCGCTCGGCCGCATCGAGTCCGAGGCGACGCGGATGACCTCCCTGGTGGAGGACCTGCTGCTGCTCGCCCGCCTCGACGAGGGCAGGGAGCTCGACCGTGACCCCGTCGACCTCTCCCTGCTGCTCATCGACGCCGTCAGCGACGCGCACGCGGCCGGACCCGGCCACACCTGGCACATCGACCTGCCGGAGGAACCGGTCGAGGTCCTCGGCGACGCCCCGCGCCTGCACCAGGTCGTCATGAACCTGCTGGCGAACGCGCGCGTGCACACGCCGGAGGGCACCAGGGTGGTCGCGGCGCTCGCCGTGGACGCCGCGACGCGGGAGGCGGTCGTCACGGTCGCCGACGACGGTCCCGGCATCCCGGAGGACCTCCAGTCCACGCTGTTCGAGCGCTTCGCGCGCGGGGACAGCAGCCGCAACCGCGCCACCGGCTCGACCGGGCTGGGACTCGCCATCGTGCACGCGGTGGTGGAGGCGCACGGCGGCACGGTCACGGTGGCGAGCGAGCCGGGCAGCACGGTGTTCACGGTGCGGCTCCCGCTGGCGGCGTCGGCGGAGGGCGCGCCCCCGGCGGCCGCTCCGATCGAGGACGCCGTCCCGGAGTACGACGCCGCCCCCGGCTACGACGCCGTCCAGGAGTACGACGCCGCCCCGTCCGAGCCGACGCGCGAGCCCGCACCCGCACCCGCACCCGCGCCTGAACGGGCCGAGCGCGAGTGACCGCAGCAGCACTGCCGGCCGTCGCGTACGGCGACCCCGCCGCCCCGCCGCTGGTGTTCCTGCGCGGGCTGCCGTCGGAGCCGGGCCGCGCCCGCGGGCTCGACGCGCTCACCGAGCGCCTGATCGTTAGCGGACCGGCGCGCACCCACCGCGTCTACGCCGTGGGTCGTCCCGCGGAGCTCGAGCCCGGCGCGACGATGGCCGAGGTCGCCGCCATTTACGCGGCGACGCTCCGCCGCCGCTTCCGCACGCCCGCCGCGGTGATGGGCGTGTCGACGGGGGCGAGCATCGCCCTCCAGCTCGCCGTCGACCACCCCGGCCTGGTCGGCTCCCTCGTCGTGGCGGCGGGCGCCGCCGCCCTCGGGGCCAGCGGCCGCGCCGCCCAGCGCCGCTACGCGGACCTCCTCGGCAGCGATCATCCGGCGGCGACCAGCGAGCTGGCCGTCGCGACGATGGACGCCCCGCTGCTGGCCCCGGCCGTCCGCCTCGTCACGCGGCTGCTGCCCGGCCCGGCCGACCCGGTGGGCCTGCGCGCCCTGGTCCAGGCGGAGGACGGCTACGACGTGCGGGACCGGCTCTCGGAGGTCTCCGCGCCCGTCCTGGTCGTCTCCGGCGGACGCGACTTCTTCTACCCGCTGAAGCTGGCGGCGGAGACGGTCCGCGGGCTCCCGCACGCCCGGCACGTGGTGTACCTGAAGCGTTCGCACGCCGGCGTGCCGCTGCATCCGCGGTTCGGGCGCGACGTCGGGGACTTCCTGCGCGCGCAAACCGGCGCCGATTTGCGTGCGGCCCGCCCCATCCCGTACCCTTGACGGAGCCGAAGACCGCTGGTCGACATGCTTGCATGTCCGAAGAACTACTCAGGTAGGGGCCCGCGCAGGTGTGTGAAGTGATTCCCGCAGTTCTCTGCGTGTCGAGCTCCGTGCGTCTGCGCCGGAGCTTTTTTCTTTGCCCGCGGTCGAGGCGCACGCCGCTCCCGCGGTGTGCGAGAAGACAACCGAGGAGTAGCCATGGCGAACAAGGAAGCCACGGTCGCCGAGCTCGAAGGACTGTTCGAGAGCTCGACCGCCGTTCTGCTGACCGAGTACCGCGGTCTCACTGTTGCTCAGCTCAAGACGCTGCGCAAGTCCATCAGTGAGCACGCGACGTACGCCGTGGTGAAGAACACGCTGACCAAGATCGCGGCCAACAACCAGGGAATCTCGTCGTTCGACGACGAGCTGGTCGGGCCGTCCGCGATCGCGTTCGTGCACGGCGACCCCGTCGCCGTCGCGAAGGCTCTGCGCGACTTCACCAAGGCAAACCCTCTGCTGGTGGTCAAGGGCGGTTACTTCGACGGTAACCCGCTGACCGCAGAAGAGGTAGGCAAGCTCGCCGACCTCGAGTCCCGTGAGGTTCTGCTGGCCAAGCTGGCCGGCGCCTTCAAGGCCTCGCTGTTCGGAGCCGCATATCTGTTCAACGCACCGCTGTCGAAGGCCGTTCGCACGGTCGACGCGCTGCGTGAGAAGCAGGAGTCCGCTGCCTGATCCTTCCGGATCAGCACGCGGTGAGTAACCACACACACTAAGGAGAGAATCATGGCAAAGCTGTCGACTGAGGAGCTGCTCGACGCGTTCAAGGAGCTCACGCTCATTGAGCTCAGCGAGTTCGTGAAGAAGTTCGAGGAGACCTTCGAGGTCACCGCCGCCGCCCCCGTCGCCGTGGCCGCCCCGGCCGCCGGTGGTGCGGGCGCCGCTGCCGAAGAGGTCGAGGAGAAGGACTCGTTCGACGTCGTCCTCGAGGCCGCCGGTGACAAGAAGATCCAGGTCATCAAGGAGGTGCGCGCCCTCACCAGCCTCGGCCTCGGTGAGGCGAAGGCCCTCGTTGACGGCGCGCCGAGCACCGTGCTCGAGGGCGCCAACAAGGAGACCGCCGAGAAGGCGAAGGCTCAGCTCGAAGAGGCTGGCGCCACCATCACCCTCAAGTAGTCGACGCCCCATCGGGGCTTCTTCTACCGCAGGCTGATACAGCCACGCGACGCGGACTCCTTCTGTAACAGAGTGTTCCGCGTTGTGGAGGGCGTCGCCCCCGTGACGGGGCGGCGCCCTTCGTGGTTTAACCGGCATGATCCGGTTCCGCCGCGGCAGGTCGCAGCGCGGACGCTCGTCCCACCAGAGCGTCCGATCGCGCCTGCCCGCGTGCATCGGTGTGCAAGGACGCACGACCGGAAGAAGAAACCACGATGAATACCTGGCGCACGTTCGCCTCCACCCTGCGCGGACTCGGGGCCGCGCTCCTGCACGGTGACGACCGCGACAGCGGCGCCCACCCGCCGGATCTCTACCGCAGGACCCTCCTGTACGACCGGTACCTGCGGTGACCCGAACCCATCCGAAACGCCCCCGGCTTGCGCGGCCGGGGGCGTTTCCCCGTCCTAGGGTCGGACGGGTGGACAGTGAGCACGAGGCGCGCGTCGCCTACGACCTCGTCGCGGAGGACTACGCGGCCCTGCTGGCGGGCGAGCTCGAGAAGCTCCCGATCGAGCGGGCGCTGCTGACGGCGTTCGCCGAGCAGGTCGCCGCCGACGGCGGGGGAGCGGTGGCCGACCTCGGCTGCGGTCCCGGCCGCGTCTCCGGGTTCCTGGCCGGCATCGGCGTGGAGGTGCGCGGCATCGACCTCTCGCCCGGGATGATCGAGGTCGCCCGACGTGACCACCCCGGCATCCCGTTCGAGGTGGCGTCGATGGCAGCCCTGCCGTTCCAGGACGGCGAGCTCGCGGGCGCGCTGGCCTGGTACTCGATCATCCACATCCCGCAGGACCGTCAGGACGCGGTGTTCGCCGAGTTCGCCCGGGTGGTGCGGCCGGGAGGCCGGTTGCTGCTCGCGTTCCAGGTGAGCGAGCACGGCGACGAGGACATCGTGCAGCTACGGCAGGCGTACGGGCACGAGCTGGACCTCCGCACCCGGCGGCAGTCGCCCGACCGGGTGAAGCAGCGGATCGCCGCGGCGGGATTCTCGCTCGTCGCCGAGGCGACCCGCGAGCGGATCGCGCCGGAGAAGTCGCGGCAGGCGTTCCTGCTCGCTCAGCGCACGGCGGACGTCGACTCCGGCGACGCGGCCTCCGCCTCCTGAGCGGCGTGCGCCCGCACGCGCCCGCGCACCAGGAACCAGCCGCCGATGAGCAGGGGGACCACGACCACGACGGCGGTGCCGATCGTGAGGGTACCCATCGGCCAGTCGAACAGGATCAGCGCGCCGACCAGCGCGAGGAAGCCGAGCGTCAGATAGCTCGTGAACGGAGCCCCCGGCATGTGGAACGACGGCCGGGCGACCTTCCCGGCCTTCGCCAGGGAGTGCAGTTTCAGCTGGCAGACCACGATGATCGCCCAGGCCCACAGCAGCCCGATGGAGGTCAGGTTGATCCCGACCTCGAACGCGTCGCCCGGCATCACCAGGTTCAGGGCGACGCCTGCCAGGGCGACCACGCCGGTGATGAGGATGCCGCCGTAGGGCACCCCGGCCTTGTTCATCCGGAGCGCGAACCGGGGGGCTGCACCGCGCAACGCCAGCGACCGGGCGATCCGGCCGGTCGAGTAGAGGCCGGCGTTGAGCGACGAGAGGGCGGCGGTCAGGACGACGAGGTTCATGATCGCGTCGGCGCCGTCGACGCCGATGGACGAGAAGAACGTCACGAACGGGCTCTCGTTCTTCTTGAACGCGGTGTACGGGAGGAGCAGCGAGAGCAGCAGGACGGAGCCGACGTAGAAGAGCGCGATCCGCACCAGGATGGTGTTGATGGCGCGCGGCATGGTCTTCTCCGGGTTCTCCGTCTCGCCCGCGGCCGTGCCGATGAGCTCGATCGCGCCGTAGGCGAACACCACGCCCTGGACCACGAGGATGAGCGGGAGGAGCCCCTGCGGGAAGAGCCCGCCGTTGTCGGCGAGCAGCGCGAAGCCCGGCGTGCGGCCGTCGACCGGGGTGCCGAAGACGACGAAGGCGATGCCGATCACGAGGAACGCGACGAGCGCGACGACCTTGATCAGCGCGAACCAGAACTCCAGCTCGCCGAACACCTTCACCGAGAGCAGGTTGAGCAGCAGCACCACGGTGAGGGCGATCAGCGCGAACACCCACTGCGGGACCTCCGCGAGCACCGGGACGTACTTGCCGAAGAAGTGCATGTAGAGCGCGACGGCCGTGACGTCGACGATGCCGATCATGCCCCAGTAGATCCAGTACATCCAGCCGGTCACGAACGCGAGCTTCTCGCCGAAGAACTCGCGGGCGTAGGACACGAACGACCCGGAGTCGGGACGGTGCAGGACGAGCTCTCCGAGCGCCCGCAGGATGAGGTACGCGAAGACGCCGCAGATCGCGTAGACGACGAGCAGCCCCGGACCCCCGTCGTGGAGGCGGCCTCCGGCGCCGAGGAAGAGCCCCGTGCCGATCGCGCCGCCGATGGCGATCATCTGGATGTGCCTGCGCTTGAGGCCCTTGTGGTACGCGCCGTCGCCGGACGGATCGGGGGAGGTCATCCGGCGATTCAATCAGGTGATGTGTGGCATTTCGGCCGGGCTTGATTTATATAGTCCAGCTATATATAATTGAGGCCGTGACCGAGACCATTCGCACCGACACCAGCACGACCAGCACCGACACCGCCCAGCTCCGCCAGACCCTCGGCGACCTCGTCGTCGCCAGCCACCGGCTCACCCGGCTGGCCGCGCGCGTCACCGGCAGCGCAGAGTCGCCGGCGACCTGGCGCACCCTGAGCGTGCTGCAGTCGGTCGGCCCGATGCGGCTCGGCGAGCTCGCCTCGCAGAGCCGGGTCGCCCAGCCGACGATGACCAAGCTGGTGCGGAACCTCGTCGAGTCGGAGTGGGTCAAGCGCATCGCCGACGTGGACGACGCCCGCGCCTGGCAGATCGCGATCACACCCAAGGGCGCCGACGCGCTCCAGGACTGGCGGGACACCCTCTCCGCCGCCCTGGTGCCGATGTTCGCCGACCTGCGCGACGACGAGCTGGCCGCCATGCGCGCCACCGTCGAGATCATCGCGTCGCGCGTCGACCTCTCCAACGCCGCCTCCGCCGCCCTCGACGGCCGCTGAGGCTTTCGCGCCGCCGTTCACCCATCGTTCCCCGTCAGCCCCAGGAGGCCTCACCCTTCATGTCCCACCAGAAGCCGGACAACATCCTCAAGCAGCCGACCGCCGTCTGGGCCGTCGCGTTCGCGTCGGTCATCGCCTTCATGGGCATCGGCCTCGTCGACCCGATCCTCCCGGCGATCGCCGCGAGCCTGCAGGCCACGCCGACCCAGACCGAGATGCTCTTCACGAGCTACCTGCTGATCACCGGTGTCGCGATGTTCTTCACGAGCTGGATCTCCAGCCGCATCGGAGCCAAGCGCACCCTGCTGATCGGCCTCGCGCTGATCGTCGTGTTCGCGCTCGCCGCCGGGCTCTCGCAGAACGTCTGGTCGATCATCGGCTTCCGCGCCGGCTGGGGCCTCGGCAACGCGCTGTTCATCTCCACCGCCCTCGCCACCATCGTCGGAGCGGCCGCGGGCGGGACGTCGGCGGCGATCATCCTCTACGAGGCGGCGCTGGGACTCGGCATCGCCATCGGCCCGCTGCTCGGCGGCCTGCTGGGCAGCTGGAGCTGGCGCGGACCGTTCTTCGGCACGGCGACCCTGATGGCCATCGGCTTCATCGCGATCGTCGTCATGCTCAAGAAGAACCCGGAGAAGCCGTCGCCGACGAAGCTCTCCGCCCCCTTCCGCGCCCTCGGCCGGCCCGCGCTCGGCTTCCTGGCCGCGGCGGCGCTGTTCTACAACATCGGCTTCTTCGTGCTGCTGGCGTACACGCCGTTCGCCCTGGCCGACCTGGGGGTGAAGGACGCGATCACGCTCGGGCTGATCTTCTTCGGCTGGGGCGTCGCCCTGGCGCTCACGTCGGTCTGGGTCGCGCCGCTGCTCACCGCCCGGCTGCCGCGGACCCGTGTGCTCTGGCTGATCATGCCGCTGCTGGCGCTCGACCTCGCCGCCGCCGGGCTCCTGGTGGGCTCGCTGGTCGCGCTGATCGTCTGCGTCATCGTCGGCGGCCTGCTGCTCGGCATCCTGAACACCGTGCTCACCGAGTGCGTGATGGAGGCCACCGACCTGCCGCGCTCCGTCGCCTCGAGCGCCTACTCCGGCGTCCGCTTCCTCGGCGGTGCGATCGCCCCGCCGGCGGCCACCCTGCTGGCCAGCCTGTTCGCGCGCTCCACCCCGTTCTACGCCGGCGCCATCTCGGTGCTGATCGCCGCCGCCCTGGTGATGCTGGGCCACAAGCACCTCAAGCGCGTGGACGCCCCGCACGAGACGCGGGAGCAGGAGGCCGAGGTCCTCGCCCTGGCCGACGCGGACTGAGGCGCTGCCGGGCGTACCGCTCCGCCCGGCGCCCCCGTCTCAGGAACGGCGACAGTAAGCCCTGAACCGGTTCAAGACGAACGAAGAGCCGCCCTGTCCTAGTCAGGGCGGCTCTTCCCGTACGCGCAGAGCGTCGATACGGACGGACTGTCGGCGGTCGATCGTGCCTACCCGAAAGGCGCGATCGGCCAACGGCCGCATGACCCATTGTTTCAGATGCGCGGACCCGAATCGCTCATATCCGACCGGATTCGTGCAATCCGCAACGAATTCGTCCGCGCGGGTGCGGACTCGCAGGTGTCCGGCTCAGCGCGGGGGCGCCGTCGACGTGCGCACGACGAGGTGCGCAGGCGACCGCACGGAGCCGGCGCGCGGCTCCCCGCCGGCGAGCTCGTCGAGCAGGATCCGCGTCGCCGCCGAACCCTGCTCGAAGGGGCTCTGGGCCATCGTGGTCAGCCCGAAGCACGCGGAGTAGTCGTGGTCGTCGATGCCGATGACCGACAGGTCGTCCGGCACACGGAGCCCGTGGTCGGCCGCGGCGAGCATGGCGCCCATCGCCATCTCGTCGGAGCCGGCGAAGACCGCCGTCGGCTTGGGGCCGGGGCGGTCGAGCAGCCGGTTCATCGCGGCGCGTCCCTCGGGGAGGGAGAACCCGCCGGGGATGACCCACTCCGGCCGCACCGTCAGGTGCGCGGCGCGCATGGCCTTCTCGAAGCCGCGCAGCCTCCCGGCCGGCACGTTGCTGTTGAGGCCCTCCTCGTCCTCGCCGCCGAGGTGCGCGATCTCGGTGTGGCCGAGGCCGATGAGGTGGTTCGTCGCCTCCCGGGCGGTGGCCTTCTCGTCGATTCCCACGCTGCGCAGCCCCTTGACCGGGCCGCCCACCACGATGGTCGGGTGGCCGAGGGACGCCAGCTGCTCGCGCTCGTCCGGCGTGAAGTCGAGGCACAGCGCCAGCAGCGCGTCCGTGCGCTTGCGCAGGATGCTGCGGTGGAAGACGCGCTCCCGGTCGCCGCGGTGGCCGCCCAGGTTGAACAGGATCATGTCGTAGCTGGCCGAGCGCAGCTCCGCGTCGACGCCCTCCAGGACCTGCGTGTAGAACCAGCGGCTGACCGACGGCACGACGACGCCGAGCGCGAGCGTGCGCCCGCTGGCCAGCCCCGACGCGCTCGACGACGCCACATAGCCGAGCTCGTCGGCGGCGCGGCGCACCGCCGCGCGCGTCGTGTCGGACACGTTCGGGAGCCCCCGCAGCGCCCGCGAGACCGTCGCCGTGGAGACGCCGGTCGCGCGCGCGACCTCCTCGATTCCTGCCATGCTGCTGCCCCCGTCAGGAGTCCTGGCCCGCTCGCGCCTCCTCCGCCCGCAGGCGCGACGCCTGGATGCGGCGCCGCGCCTGCAGCAGAGCGATGAAGACGACCACGAGCACGAGCGAGATCACTGCCCAGACCAGCGCCGGCTGGCCCGTGAGCTCGCAGGAGGCGGTGATGATCACGAAGGCGACCGCGAAGAAGCCGACGAACCCCAGACCGAGGTCGACGAACTCCTTCGGGTCGTTCCTGCGCATCGGCTCAGCCCTTCACTCCACCTGCCGTGAGGCCCGCGACGATCCGGCGCTGGAAGATCAGCACCAGGATGATGAGCGGGACGGTCACGATCGTACCGGCAGCCATGATGGCCGTGTACGGCTCCTGGTGCGGCTGGCTCCCGGTGAAGGACGCGATGGCGACCGTCACCGGCTGCGTCTTGTCGCTGGAGAGCTGGCTGGAGATCAGGAACTCGTTCCACGAGGAGATGAACGCCAGGATCGCGGTCGTGAACACCGCGGGCGCCGCCAGCGGCAGGATGATCTTGCGGAACGCCTGCGCCTGCGTGCACCCGTCGATCCGGGCCGCCTCCTCCAGATCCCACGGCATCTCGCGGAAGAACGAGACGAGCGTGTAGACCGTCAGCGGGAGGGCGAACGAGATCTCCGGGATGATCAGCGCCTGGTAGGTGCCCATCCACCCGATGTTCGTGAACAGCTGGAACAGCGGGGTGATGAGCGCGACGCCCGGGAACATCGAGGCGGCCAGGATGATCCCGAGGATGATGCCCTTGAACTTGAAGTCCAGGCGGGCGAGCGCGTACGAGGCGAAGATGCCGACGACCAGCGAGATCAGCGTCACGCAGACGCCGATGAACAGCGAGTTCAGCAGCGCGCCGGGGAGGTTGTTCCCGAGCTTGGTGGAGAGCGCCGTCACGTAGTTGTCGAGCGTCACGTGCGTGAACCACGGGGTGTTGTCGCTCGTGTACCCGACTTCGCGGAACGAGGTGACGACCATCCAGTAGAACGGGAGCAGACACCAGAGCACGACGACGATCGCCTGGATGCCGGTGCGGATGGCCTGGTTCCTGTTGCGCTGCTTGGTGCGGTTCTTCGTACGGGTCCGGGGGAGGGCGTTCGCCTCCGCGGTGGCCGATGCGGGGCCGGCGACGGTGGTCATCCCTTCGCTCCCTTCGCTTGCGTCTCCTGCGTTCGGACCACGTTCGTGCCGAGGAACCGCACGAAGATGAACGCGACCAGGAAGATCAGGATGAATGTGATGGTGGAGAGGGCGGCAGCGCTGTTGAAGCCCTGCCTGATCTGATCGACCACGAGGATGGACAGCGTCGTGGTCGCATGGCCTGTGCCTCCGCCGCCGCCCGTCAGGATCTGCGGGAGGTCGTAGATGCGCAGCGCGTCGAGCACGCGGAAGAGGACCGCGACCATCAGCGCCGGCTTCAGCAGCGGCATCGTGACCCGCCAGAACCGCTGCCACGTGCTCGCGCCGTCCATCTTCGCCGCCTCGTAGACGTCCTCCGGGATGATCTGGAGGCCGGCCAGGATGAGCAGCGCCATGAACGGCGTCGTCTTCCAGGTGTCGGCGATGATGACCGCGAACCGGGATGCCCATTCATCGCTCGTCCAGAGGATGTGCGTGTTGAGCACGGCGTTGGCGACACCGGCGACCGAGAAGATGAAGAACCACAGCTTCGCGGTGACGGCGGTGGGGATCGCCCACGGGATCAGGATGGCCGCGCGGACGAACCCGCGGCCGCGGAAGGCGCGGTTCATGATGAGCGCGAACCAGAGGCCGAGGACGGTCTCCAGGATCACGGTGGTGATCGTGAAGAAGAAGGTGACCCCGACGGCGCTCCAGAAGGTGGCGCCGAGGTTGCCAGGCGGGCACGAGACGGTGGTCCCGTTCGGGCCGGCGCACTGCTGGAACAGCCAGTGGGCGTAGTTCTGGAAGCCCGCGAAGCCGCCCTGCACGAACAGGCCGGTCGCGGGATCGAGGCCCGCGTCCTTCTGGAAGGACATCACGATGGCGCTCACGATCGGGTAGCCGATCACGACGGCGAGCAGGACGATCGTGGGGAGGATCAGGTAGAGGGCCCAGCGGCTCTGCTGGCGGTGGACGCGCTTGGCACCGGCGCGCTGCTCAGGTGGCCTGCTCTTCGTTGATGAGGGGGCGACGACGTTCGACGTTGACATGTGCTGCCTCCGGGAGGAAAGCGGGAAGTGTGGGGAGCCGGGCGGCGGGAAGGGTCCCGCCGCCCGGCGACCGTGATGGGCCTTACTGGCCCGCGCTCGCGGTCTTGATGGCCGCGGACATGTCCTTCAGCGCCTGGTCGACCGACTTGTCGCCCTTCAGGGCGGCGTAGGCGTTGTCCTGAACGGCCTTGGTGATGGCCGGGTAGAACGGCGAGACGGGACGCGGAACCGCGTTCTCGATCGACGTCTTCAGGGTGGACAGGTAGGGCAGCTGGCTGTTCAGGCCGGCGTCGTCGTACAGCGAGGAGAGGACCGGTGCGAGCGAGCCCTGCGTCACGAAGAACTTCTGGGTCTCTTCGCTCTGCAGGAACTGCAGGAACGCGAACGCGGTCGCCTTGTGCTTGCTGTAGACGCTGATCGCGGCGTTGTGGCCGCCGAGGCTGGACACGCCGGGCTTGTCGGCGGAGACGCCGGGCAGCGGGGCGATGCCGAAGGTGTCCTTGACCGTCGACGATCCGTCGGTCTTGGCCAGGTTGTAGACGTACGGCCAGTTGCGCAGGAACATCAGCTTGCCGGCCTCGAACGCCTGGCGGCCCTGCTCCTCCTGGTAGGTGATGGCCTCGGCCGGGATCTGGCCGTTCTTGAAGCCGTCCACCAGGCGGGTCAGACCCGCGTTGGCCTGCGAGCTGTCGACGGTGACGGTCTTGCCGTCGTCGCCGACGATGGTGCCGCCGTTGGTGTTGATGGCCTCGGCCACGTTCACCGTCAGGCCCTCGTACTGGGCGAACTGACCGGCGTAGCAGCCGATGCCCTTCGCCTTGGCGATGTCGCAGTCCTTGAGCATCTCATCCCACGTCTTGGGCGGCGTGGGGACGAGGTCCTTGCGGTAGTACAGGATGCCGCCGTCGGAGGTCTGCGGCGCCGCGTACTGCGTGCCGTTGTAGGTGCCCGACTTGACCGTCGGAGCCAGCAGCTTCGAGTTGTCCATCTTGAAGTTGCCGGTCAGCGGCTGCAGCCAGCCCTTCGCGGCGAACTCGCCCGTCCACACCACGTCGACATCGACGACGTCGTAGTTCGGGTCCTTCGCCTGGAAGTGCTGCACGAGGTCGTCGTGCTGCTGGTCCGCCTGGTCGGTCTGCTCCTTGAAGGTGACCTTCTCGCTGGGGTGTGCTGCGTTCCACTTGTCGACCAGGGGACGGACGACGTTGGAGTTGTCCTTGCCCTGCACGTAGGTGATGGGGCCTTTGCTGTCGAGGTTCGCGCCGGCGTCCCCGCCCTGGCTCCCCCCGGATCCTGATCCGCCGCCGGTACATCCCGCAAGGGCGAGGCCGGCGATGGCGACCCCTGCGATCACGGCGAGACGTGCTGCTTTCATTTCACTCCTCGTTGAGCTAGTGGTGCTCTGTGTTGAGCGTGGTGCTCTCGGTGCAGGCGCGGGTGCGCCCGCGCTCAACGTACTCCCGGGTGCGCATTCTGTGCAAGCGTTTACGTCAAGCGCTTGCATTGCGATTCGGTCACGGCGGCGTCTACCCGCGTGCAGGGGATGGACCCTCCGTTTCGGGCGCTCGGGCCGGTCGTTCCTCCGACGGCGTAACCGACGCGGCATCGGCGCTCCCGGCGCCGACGTAGGCTTTCCGTGTGAGCGGAATGCGTGGCATGGGCGGCGGTGGCGGCATGCGCTCACGGGTCAGCGGCGGCGACGCCGCGGCCCAGCGGGCGCTGAATGCGGAGGCGCCGCGCATCCCGCACCTGTTCCGCCGCATCGTCTCGCTGTTCGCCGCGCACAAGGTCGCGATCGTCACGACGATGGTGCTGGTGCTGATCGGCGCGGCTCTGTCGGTCGTGCCGCCGCTGCTCACCCAGCGCGCCTTCGACGAGGGCCTCTTCCCGAAGTCCGGCAAGCCGGACATGCCCGTGCTGATCGAGATCGTCGTGGTGATGATCGTGGTCTTCGTCGGCTCCGCGCTGCTCGGCGTCTGGCAGACCTACCTGACCTCCTCGGTCGGCAACAAGGTGATGGGCGCGCTGCGGGTGCGGCTGTTCTCGCACCTGCAGTCGATGGAGCTGAGCTTCTTCACCAAGACCAAGACCGGCATCATCCAGTCGCGGCTGCAGAACGACGTCGGCGGCGTCGCCAACGTGCTCACCAACACGATGTCGAGCATCCTCGGCAACACGGTCACGGTGATCGCGGCGCTCGTGGCGATGCTGCTGCTCAACTGGCAGCTGACCATCGTGGCGGTCATCCTGATGCCCATCCTGGTGATCGCCCAGCGGCGGGTCGGCCAGGTGCGCGCGCGGATCGCCACCCGGACCCAGGAGTCGCTGTCGGACATGACCGCGATCACGCAGGAGACGCTGAGCGTATCCGGCATCCTGCTGTCGAAGAGCTTCAATCGGCAGCAGGCGGAGATCGAGCGCTACTCGGACGAGAACCGCACCCAGATCCGGCTGCAGGTGTCGCAGTCGATGAGCGGCCAGTGGTTCTTCGCTATGGTCAACATCTTCCTGTCGTCGATCCCGGCGATCGTCTACCTGGTCTCGGGCTGGCTGATCCTCGGCGGGGCGACCGACATCACCGCGGGCACGATCGTCGCGTTCACGACGGTGCAGGCGCGGCTGCTGTTCCCGCTGCTGGCGCTGATGCGCGTGGCGCTCGACCTGCAGACCTCCGGTGCGCTGTTCGCGCGCATCTTCGAGTACCTCGACCTGAAGCCGGCCATCGCCGACCGTCCGGACGCCGTGCCGGTCGACCCGGGCCGCGACCTCGGCCGGATCGAGTTCGACCACGTGGTGTTCCGCTACCCGGACGCCCGGCCGGGGGAGCGCAACACCCTCGACGACGTGTCGTTCGTCATCGAGCCGGGCGAGTTCGCCGCGTTCGTCGGGCCGAGCGGCGCGGGCAAGACGACGGTGAGCTACCTCATCCCGCGGTTCTACGACACGACCTCCGGGCGCATCCTCTTCGGGGACGCCGATCTGCGCGACCTGCAGCAGGACTCGCTCGTCTCGCACATCGGCGTGGTGAGCCAGGAGACCTACCTGTTCCACGCGACCATCGCCGAGAACCTGCGCTACGCGCGACCGGACGCGACGCAGCAGGAGCTGGAGGCCGCGGCGAAGCGCGCGAACATCCACGAGACGATCGTGGGCTTCCCGGACGGCTACGACACCATCGTCGGGGAGCGCGGCTACCGCCTCTCCGGCGGCGAGAAGCAGCGCATCGCGATCGCGCGCGTGCTCCTCAAGGACCCGGAGGTGCTGATCCTCGACGAGGCGACGAGCGCTCTGGACACCATCTCGGAGCGGGTGGTGCAGCAGGCGCTGGACACGGCCTCCCGCGGGCGCACCACCATCGCGATCGCGCACCGGCTGTCCACGATCGTGGCGGCGGACGTCATCTTCGTCATCGACCACGGCCAGGTGGTCGAGCGCGGGACCCACCGCGAACTGCTGGACCTCGGCGGCATCTATGCGCGGCTGTACCGTGAGCAGACCGAGACCGCCGTCCTCGACCCCGACTGACGGGCACCCGGCCCGCCTGACGCCGAGGGCGTTTACGTGACTCTCGATCATTGTTAGGCTGGTCTAACAATGGAGTCAAGCGAAACGAATACCGCGCTGGAGGTCGTGGAGCGGCCCGCGCGCGCCCGCCTGCGCCTGTGGTTCCTGCTCGGGCCGGCCTTCGTCGCGGCGATCGCCTACGTCGACCCGGGCAACGTCGCGGCCAACCTGACCGCCGGCGCCCAGTACGGCTATTTGCTGGTCTGGGTGCTCGTCGCCGCCAACGCCATCGCGGTCTTCGTGCAGTACCAGTCCGCCAAGCTCGGGATCGTCACCGGCCGGAGCCTCCCGGAGCTGCTCGGCGCCCGGCTCGGCACCGGCGCGCGACGGGCCTACTGGGCGCAGGCCGAGCTGGTCGCGGCCGCGACCGACATCGCGGAGGTCATCGGCGGGGCGATCGCGCTGAACCTGCTGTTCGGTCTCCCGCTGCCGATCGGCGGGCTCATCGTCGGCATCGCGGCGATCGCCCTGCTCGCGGTGCAGACGCGGGGCGGGCAACGGCCGTTCGAGGCGGTCATCCTGGTGCTGCTCGGGGTGATCGCCGTGGGCTTCGTGGCCGGGCTGGTCGTCAGCCCGGTCGACTGGCGGGCGGCCGCGGCCGGGCTCGTGCCGCGCTTCGACGGGGCGCCGACGGTGCTGCTCGCCGCGAGCATGCTCGGCGCGACGGTCATGCCGCACGCGATCTACCTGCACTCGGCGCTCGCGCGCGACCGGCACGGCGTGAGCGGCGACCAGGGCAGGATCCGCACCCTGCTGCGCGCGACGCGGCTCGACGTGGTGCTCGCGCTCGTGCTCGCCGGAGCGGTCAACATCGCGATGCTGCTGCTGGCGGCGTCCGCGCTGCCCGGAGTCGCCGGGACCGACACGATCGAGGGGGCGCACGCCGCGATCAGCGCGGCGCTCGGCCCCGCGATCGGCGTCATCTTCGCGGTCGGGCTGCTGGCCTCCGGCCTCGCGTCCACCTCGGTCGGCAGCTACGCCGGGGCGGCGATCATGAGCGGCCTCCTGCGGGTGCGGGTGCCGCTGCTCGCCCGCCGGATCGTCATGCTCGTCCCGGCGATCGGCATCCTCGCGCTCGGGGTCGACCCGACCTGGGCGCTGGTGCTGTCGCAGGTCTTCCTCAGCCTCGGCATCCCGTTCGCCATGATCCCGCTGCTGCGGCTCACCGGCTCGCGCGCGGTGATGGGTGAGCGGGCGGACGCCCGCTGGGTGCGCGTGCTGGGCGGGGGCGTCGCGGCGCTCATCGTCGCGCTCAACCTCGCGCTGGTGGTGCTGACGCTCGCACCGCAGTGATCGCCGGCGCGGCTTCGCGCGCTCAGCCGGCGGCGACCCAGACCGCAGCGGCGGCCGTCGCGCCGAGGACGACCGCCTCGCCGTTCACGTGCACGGTCACGTCGCCCGCGAACGCCCGGTGCTCGTCGACCGTCAGCACGGCGTCCAGGCCGATGCCGCGCTCGCCGAGGTAGCGCAGCACGGCCGGGTCCGCGTCCGAGATGCGGACGACGGTGAGCGGGGTCGCCGTGCTCGCATCGAGCAGCGGGACGGCCTCCGGTCGCCGCGGCGTGCCGTCCGCGGTCGGGATCGGGTCGCCGTGCGGGTCGCGCGCCGGGTAGCCGAGCCGGCGGTCGATGCGGTCCACCAGCCCGTCGGAGACCGCGTGCTCCAGCACCTCGGCCTCGTCGTGCACCTCGTCCCAGCCGTAGCCGAGCTCCTCGACCAGGAAGGTCTCGATCAGCCGGTGCCTGCGCACCATCGCCACCGCGCCGCGGCGGCCGTCGTCGGTCAGCTCGATCGCGCCGTACGGCTCGTGCACGACCAGTCCCTGGTCGGCGAGCCGCCGGATGCCATCGGACACCGTCGCCGCGCGCACGCCCATCCGCTCCGAGAGCTGCTTGACCGTGATCGGGTCGCCGGCCCATTCGGTCGCCGACCAGATCAGCTTCAGGTAGTCCTGGGCCACGGGCGAGAGATCGGACACCGGCATGCCAGAAGTCTAGGCGGCGGCCGGCAGCGCGGATGAGCGGGTAACACGGCGGCGTCCCCGCGGCCGCCCTGTTACGGTGGAGCGCGTGAAGTACGCAGAGACCATCATCGACTTGGTCGGCGACACTCCGCTCGTGAAGCTCAACAGGCTGACCGACGGAATCGCGGCGACGGTGCTCGTCAAACTCGAGTACCTGAACCCCGGAGGTTCGTCGAAGGACCGCATCGCCTCCCGCATCATCGACGCTGCGGAGGCCGAAGGGCTGCTGAAGCCCGGCGGCACCATCGTGGAACCGACGAGCGGCAACACCGGCGTGGGCTTGGCGCTCGTCGCCCAGCAGCGCGGCTACCGCTGCGTGTTCGTGCTGCCCGACAAGGTGGGCGAGGACAAGCGGAACGTCCTCACCGCCTACGGCGCCGAGATCGTGGTGACGCCCACCTCGGTGCCTCCCGAGCATCCGGACTCCTACTACTCGGTGTCCGACCGGCTCGCGGCGGAGATCCCCGGCGCGTTCAAGCCCAACCAGTACTTCAACCCGAACGGCCCGCGCAGCCACTACGAGACCACCGGTCCCGAGATCTGGCGCGACACCGACGGCCGGATCACCCACCTGGTGGCGGGCGTCGGCACCGGCGGCACCATCTCCGGCACCGGCCGCTACCTCAAGGAGGTCTCCGAGGGCCGCGTCCGCATCGTCGGCGCCGACCCCGAGGGCTCGGTCTACTCCGGCGGGACCGGTCGGCCGTACCTCGTGGAGGGCGTCGGCGAGGACTTCTGGCCGGGCGCGTACGACCCGAGCGTGGTGGACGAGGTCATCCCGGTCACCGACGCCGAGTCGTTCCACATGACCAGGCGGCTCGCCCGCGAGGAGGGCATCCTCGTCGGCGGCTCCAGCGGCATGGCCGTCGTGGCCGCGCTGCGCGCCGCGAAGGACCTGACCGCCGACGACATCGTCGTGGTCATCCTCCCGGACGGCGGCCGCGGTTACCTGGCGAAGATCTTCAACGACAAGTGGATGCGGTCCTACGGCTTCAGCGAGGTCCCCGACGAGGCGACGGTGCACGACGTCATCCGCACGAAGCGCGGCGACCTGCCCGACCTCGTGCACGCGCACCCGTCCGACACCGTCCACGACGCCATCGAGATCATGAACACGTACGGCGTCTCGCAGCTCCCGGTGCTGACCGCGGAGCCGCCGGTCGTCATGGGCGAGGTCGCCGGAGCGCTCGACGAGCGCTCGCTGGTCGACGACGTGTTCGGCGGCCGCGCCAAGATGAGCGACCCGGTCGGAGCGCACCTGGGCGAGCCGCTGCCGCTGATCGGAATCAACGAGCCGGTCACCGCGGCGCGGGCGGCGCTCGCCGTCGCGAACGCGCTGCTGGTCACGGAGGACGGCAAGCCCGTCGCCGTGCTGACCCGGCAGGACCTCCTCACCTACCTGAGCGAATGACGCTCACCTCCCTCACCCCCGCATTGGAGCAAGGATCCCGATGACCCACGGTTTCGCCACGCGCGCCATCCACGTCGGCCAGGAGTTCGACCCGACGACGGGCGCGATCATCCCGCCGATCTACCAGACCTCGACGTTCGTGCAGGACGGCGTCGGCGGCCTCCGCGGCGGCTACGAGTACGGGCGCGCGGGCAACCCGACGCGCACCTCGCTCGAGGAGCTGCTGGCCTCGCTGGAGGGCGGCGTGCGCGCGCTGTCGTTCGCGTCGGGCCTGGCGGCCGAGGACGCGCTGCTGCGCGCGGTGCTGCGCCCGGGCGACCACGTGGTGCTCGGCAACGACGTCTACGGCGGCACCCACCGGCTGATCAACCGCATCCACGGCGCCTGGGACGTGCGCAACACGACCGTCGACCTCGGCGACCTGGACGCGGTCCGCGCGGCGCTGACGACCGACCGCACCCGCGTGCTGTGGATCGAGACGCCCAGCAACCCGCTGATGAAGATCAGCGACCTCGCCGCGCTGGTCGAGCTGGGTCACGCGGCAGGGGCGCTCGTCGTCGTGGACAACACGTTCGCGTCGCCCGCGCTCCAGCAGCCGCTGTCGTACGGCGCCGACGTCGTCGTGCACTCCACCACCAAGTACCTCGGCGGCCACTCCGACGTGATCGGCGGCGCGCTGGTCTTCGCCGACGCCGAGCTCGCCGAGAAGGCGCAGTTCATCCAGTTCGCGGCCGGCGCGGTGTCGTCGCCGATGGACGCCTGGCTGACCACCCGCGGCATCAAGACGCTCGACGTGCGGATGAAGCGGCACAGCGAGAACGCGCAGGCGATCGCGGAGGCCCTGGTCGGCCGCCCCGGGATCGACGCGGTGTACTACCCGGGCCTCCCGGACCACCCCGGCCACGACCTCGCGGCGCGGCAGATGAGCGGCTTCGGCGGGATGCTGTCCGTCGCCCTCAGTGGGGGAGCGGCCGCTGCCCGCCGGTTCGCCGAGTCGACGGAGGTGTTCCAGCTCGCGGAGTCGCTCGGCGGCGTGGAGTCGCTGATCGGCTACCCGTCGGAGATGACGCACGCGTCGGTGCGCGGCACCGAGCTGGAGGTCCCGGACAACGTCATCCGGCTGTCGGTCGGGATCGAGGACGTCGCCGACCTGCTGGCCGACGTCGAGCAGGCGCTGAGCCGCTAGCCGGGTCGCCGCAGTGCGCCGAGCCGCTCGGCGAACGGCTTCAGCCTGGCCTTCGCGAGGTTCTCGCGGACGAGCCAGGCGGCGTCGGTGTCGTCGGACGCCGCGAGGCGTTCCAGGAGCGGGAGCCCGGCCTCCGGGTCGGCGGCGGCGACCACGCTGATCGCGTAGCCGAGGGCCTTGCGGAGGACGCGGACGTCCTCCGCCCGGCGCTCCGCCGCGGGCACGGCGAGCAGCGCGTCGACGGCCTCCGTGACGATGGCGGTCGCCTGCGCGGCGTGCTGCGGGTCGCGGAGCAGCGGAGGCTCGGCCACGGCCGCCACCGCCGCCCGCATCGGCAACGGCTCGCCCGAGCGCAGCCAGACCTCCACCTGATCCAGGCCCGCCCGCCAGTCCGCGGCGAGCACGCGCTGCAGTCCGGTCGCGGCCAGTTCGCGGACGCGCCAGCGCCGGTCGCCGGCTGCGGCGGTGAGGAGGGCGACGGCGTCGCCCGGCAGCGTCTCGCCGTCGGCCGCGGCGCGGGCCGCCACGGCGCCGGCCGCGAGCGCCGCACAGGCCGGGAGGAACTCCTCTGTCCCCTCGGGGAGCGGCGTCGCCAGCTGCGGCGGGGTCGCGAGCCAGCCGGCGAGCACCGCGAGTCCCGAGGCGCGGTCCGCCGCGACGGTCTCCGCGAACCGCCCGGCCAGCTCGAGGTTCGCGCGCGGCCCGGGGAGCCGGCTGTCCTCTCCCAGCGCACGCTCGATCGGCGCGCGGTCGCCGGAGAGCGCGCGGCTCCAGAGTGCGGCGAGGTCGGCCATGCGGCGAGTCTAGGGACCTATGCAGCAGGATGGGAGCATGACCGCCATCCGCCCCGCCGGGTCCGCCGACGCCGACGCCGTCCTCCGCCTGTTCGACGAGGCGATCGCCTGGTTCGTCAGCATCGGGAACACCGGCCAGTGGGGCACGGAGCCGTTCTCGTCCCGGCCGGAGCAGGTGGCCAGGATCCGGGGCTGGGTCGCGGAGCAGGGCTCCTGGGTGGCCGAGCAGCCCGGGACGGGCGTCGTCGGGTTCCTGGCGCTCGGCGCGGCGACCGAGTACGTTCCTGCGGCCACCGAGCCGGAGCTGTACGTGCGCGTCCTCATCGGCTCGCGCGACGCCCGCGCCAAGGGCACGGGGCGCCGGCTGCTGGAGTTCGCGCACGAGCAGGCGCAGGCCGCGGGCGTCGGGAAGCTCCGGGTGGACTGCTACGCCGGGGGCACCGGCGACCTCGTGCGCTTCTACGAATCCTGCGGGTACACCCGCACCGACCTGTTCACCGTCGGCGCGTGGCCGGGGCAGGTGCTCGAACGGCCGGTGGACGCCGCGCGCTGAGCGGATTCTCGGCATTCGGGGTATTGATCCGTGAGGAGCCCTCACCGATAGTGGAGGCGTGAGGACTTTCGGGGTGGAGGAAGAACTCCTCTTGGTCGACGAACGCGGGATCGCGACTCCGGTCGCCCCGTCCGCTCTGGCGGACGCTCCCGCCGGGACCGAGCTGCGGCTCGGCGCCGAGATCCAGCAGGAGATGATCGAGACCCAGACGCTGCCGCGCCTGGCCACGGACGAGCTGCTCGCCGACATCCTCGAGGGGCGCACCCTCGCCGACACGCTCGCGCAGCGGCACGGCGCCAGGGCGATCGCCGTGGCGATGTCGCCGATGCCGCTGCGTCCGCACGCCACGCCCGATCCGCGCTACGACCAGATGATGGCCAGGTACGGGCTCACCGCGAAGGGCACCCTGGTCTGCGGCTGCCACGTGCACGTCGCGATCCACTCGCGCGAGGAGGGCGTCGCCGTCCTCGACCGCATCCGCACCTGGCTGCCCGTGCTGCTGGCGCTGACCGCCAACTCGCCGTTCACGGGCGGGGTCGACACCGGGCACGCCAGTTACCGGTTCGTCGCCTGGCACCAGTGGCAGAGCGCGGGGCCGACCGACGTCTTCGGCTCGGTCGAGGCCTACGACCGGTTCGAACGGCTGCTGGTTGAGACCGGCGTCATCCTCGACAAGGCGATGCTCTACCTCGACGCGCGGGTCTCGCACAAGCAGCCGACCGTGGAGGTGCGGGTCGCCGACGTCTGCCTCGACGCGCGCGACACCGTCGTGCTGGCCGCGTTGGTGCGCGCCCTCGTCGACACCGCCGTCGGCGAGTGGCGTTCGGGCGTCGCGCCGCTGCCGACGCCCTCCGCCGCGCTGCGGCTGGCCGAGTGGCAGGCGGCGCTGACCGGCGTCGGCGGCATGCTGCCGCACCCGGTGACCGGCCGCGAGGGCACGGCGGTCGCCGCCCTGGACGCGCTGCTCGTCCACACGGCCGACGCGCTGGAGAGCTACGGCGACCTGGAACTGGTGCGCAGCGGAGTGGACAGGATCCTGCGCAGCGGCGGCGGCGCCGGCCGGCAGCGCGCGGCGCTCGCCCGGCGCGGACGGATGCGCGACGTGGTCGCCGAGGCGGTCGCGGTGACCCACGACGCGGGCGACGAGGGCGACGGCCGTTTCGTGGCGTAGCAGTCCCTTCCGTCGGAGGCCGGACGCGCTTACGCTTCGGACATGAGGTGGGAGGCCATGACGTGGAGGCGGACATGACGGGGAAGGAACTGGCCCACCAGCACGCCGTCTACACGTACGGCTCGCTCCCGCTCACGCTCATGTACAGCCCGACCGCGACCGCGGCGTGGGAGGTGTACTTCGGCGGCGACTACCTCGGCCTTGTGGAGGAGGCGCACACCGCCGGCGATCCGTGGCCGTCGTTCGTGGCGCGGCCGCCCGGCGAGGAGGAGACCGGCGACGGGATCCCGGCGCGGGACTGGCGCGTGGCCGTCGAGCTGCTGGCGGCGCGCGCGGGGCTCTGAGGCGCGCTCGGCGCCTAGCGCCGCCGCACCCGCAGGATCCCCCAGAGGATGAGCCCCGCGGTGACGACGAGGCTCGCCAGGCCGAACCACAGCGACCCGAGCTGCAGGATGATCGGCACGCTCAGCGCCGTGAGGATCCCGCCGCCGAGGATCGGCTCGTAGGTGAGCTGCTTGTAGCCGTACGCGCGGGCGGCGGCGGTCGTGCGCGCCGGGTCGGCCATGTCCGCGAGGACGAACCCGGTCGCCACGTTGCCCTGCGACTGCCCGTAGTCGGCGATCGCGTGCTCGAACCAGTCGACGGGGTGGATGCGCGGGCCGAGCCAGAGCATCCCGACGACGCTCCAGGCGAACGCGATCACCGTGAGGATCACCAGGCTCGGGATGTTCGCCCCGAGGGCGGCCAGCGACATCGTGCCGATCGCGGCGGCGATCAGGATGTCCAGCGCGAGCGTCGTGATGTCGTTGACGGTCCGGCGCTCCACCAGCTCCTCCTTGCCGGCCAGGCTGAGGACGAGCTGCACCACGAACCCGCCGATGACCGTGAACGGGAACAGCGGGAAGTCGTCGAACAGGCCGGAGCCCAGCGCGTTGGCCCCGAACCGCAGCAGCTCCAGGATGAGGAGGCCGAGCGCGATGGCGAGCGCGATCGCGCCGAAGCTCCGGCTGATCGAGCCGAGCCCGACATCGGGCTGGTCGGTGTCGCCGCTGTTCGGCGGGATGTAGTGCTCGGCGTCCGTCGCCGGGTGCACGCGGTCCGTGCGCGCGACGGAGATCCGCGGGTTGCGGATCGCGTAGTTCACGAGGATCGAGCCGCCGACCACCCCGGTGATCATGCTGATGGTGGCGAGCCCGAGCCCGATGTCGACGACCTCCGGAGCGCCGGCGGTCTTCAGGATGTCGCCCATCCCGGCGATCGTGCCGTGGCCGCCCGCGAAGGACAGCTCCAGCACCGAGCCCGCCGCGTCGGGCAGTCCGAAGACCGGCTTCAGCAGGAGGGCGACGGCGAGCGCTCCCAGGGCGAACTGGCCGAACGAGAACACGCTGCCCAGGATGAAGTGCGGCGCAGACTCCCGCCAGAACGTCCGCACGCTCGGCAGGCGCTTGCCCAGCATCACCCCGGCGAAGACGACGTTGATCATCAGGCCGGGAAGTCGCGCGAGGATGTCGGCGACGGGCGCGGGCACCAGCCCCGACGAGTGCGTGAGCGCGCCCAGCACCTGCGGCCCGAGCAGCAGGATCAGGAAACCCGCGATGACGCTGACCGGGATGTACAGCCGGCGCAGGAACCCGGCGTACCGCCGCACGAGGGTGGCGACGACGAGCGCGAGCCCCAGGAACACGAAGGCGAGCGCCGCCCACTGCGCGTCGGTGTAGCCGCCGAACATCGGGCCTCCTCCGTGCCGCCCCGGCCAGAACGCGAACGGGTCAGAACGCAACGGGTCAGAAGGCGAACTGCGCCCATTCCGCACGGTCGAGGCTCACGCGCTCGCCGTGCCGTTCGACCACCCAGTGCGAGGGTGTCCCCGCCAAGTACGTGCAGAGCACGGTCTCGCTGCTCCAGCCGTCCGCGGAGCGGATCCATCTGACCAGATGGATGTCCTGCCCCGGTTTCGGCGCGTTCCCGATCGGCGTCTCATAGGTCGTCACGCTGCACCCCTCCCCAGTTGTGCAGCCGGTCCTCGCCGGCGGCGACGCGATGTGCTCCGCCTCCGCCGGCTCAGGACTGGCTCCTGGACTCGACCCTAGTGGGGTACAAGGCCGGGGGACAAGTGGATTCAGGTGAACGGCAGCCCACAGCTTCCGGACGGGTTAGATGCCGGGGTCGTCCTCGTCGTCCGCCGCCGCGTCGTCCTCCGGTTCGAAGACGCCGTCGGCGTCGTACGGGCCGCCGCCTTCGCCCTCCGCGAGGGCGTCGGTGTCGATGGGCTCGCCGGAGGGGGTCTCCGGCCAGTTCTCTCTCTCATCGGTCATGCCGCGATGGTAGGCCCGATCGCGGTATCGGCAGTACCTCCCTCGTGCGGGGCGCCGACGGGTACCGTCAGAGCGACGCTACGTCGAAGCGACGCTACCGTCGAAGCGACGCTACGTCGAAGCGGAAAGGGGAACGAAACGATGGAATACACCCGACTGGGATCGACCGGCCTGACGGTCAGCCGCCTCGCGCTGGGCTGCATGAGCTTCGGCGACAGGTCGCGCGGCTTCAACGAGTGGGCGCTGGACGACGAGGCGGCCGCCCCGATCTTCCGCCAGGCCGTGGAGGCCGGGATCACGTTCTGGGACACGGCGAACATCTACGGCATCGGCAGCTCCGAGGAGATCGTCGGCCGCGCCATCCGCGAGTACACCACACGCGAGGACGTCGTGCTGGCGACCAAGGTGAACTTCAAGATGCACGACGGCCCCGGCGGCGCCGGGCTCTCGCGCCGCGCGATCCTGGAGCAGATCGACGCGTCGCTGATCCGGCTGAACACGGACTTCGTGGACCTCTACCAGATCCACCGCTTCGACCCGCTGACGCCGGTCGAGGAGACGATGGAGGCGCTGCACGACGTGGTCAAGTCCGGCAAGGCCCGCTACATCGGGGCGTCGTCGATGTGGGCGTGGCAGTTCGCCAAGCTCCAGCACGCGGCCGACCTCGGCGGCTGGACCCGATTCGTGACCATGCAGGACCAGTACAGCCTGATGATGCGCGAGGAGGAGCGCGAGATGTTCCCGCTGCTCGCGGACCAGGGCGTCGGCAGCCTCCCGTGGAGCCCGCTCGCGAAGGGCCGGCTGACCCGGCCCTGGGGCGAGCAGACCCTCCGCGGCGAGACCGACCCGCTCCAGGCGCGCTACACGGAGGAGCACGACCGGCCGATCGCGGAGGCGGTGCAGCGCGTGGCGGAGGCCCGCGGCGTCCCGATGGCGCAGATCGCGCTGGCCTGGGTGCTGCGCAACCCGGTCGTGGACGCCCCGATCGTCGGCGCGACCAAGCCGCACCACCTCCCGGACGCGGTCGCGGCCGTGCACCTGGAGCTGACCGAGGACGAGGTGCGCGAGTTGGAGGCGCCCTACCGGGTCACGATGCCGACGGGCTTCTGAGCCGCTCCATCCACATGACAGGACACGCCGCCTCGCGGATCCGCGAGACGGCGTGTCCTGTCAGTTCGTGGGCGTCCTACGCCTCGGGGGCGGGCTCGCCGGCCTTCGCCTCCGCGATCGACGCGCGGACCGCGTCCATGTCGAGGGACTTCACCTGGCCGATGAGGTCCTCGAACGTCGGCGCCGGGAGCGCGCCCGGCTGCGAGAAGACCAGGATGCCGTCGCGGAACGCCATCAGGGTCGGGATGGAGGTGATGCCGGCGGAGGCGGCGAGCGCCTGCTCGGCCTCGGTGTCCACCTTGCCGAACACGACGTCGGTGTGCTCCTGCGACGCCTTCTCGAAGATGGGGCCGAACATGCGGCACGGGCCGCACCATTCCGCCCAGAAGTCGACGAAGACGATGTCGTTCTCCGTGATCTGGGACTCGATGTTCTGAGCGGTGAGCTCGACGGTTGCCATGAGGGTCTCCTGCTGTTCGAGGGAAGTTGTGGGGGCCGGTGTGGACGGCCGCACTGATTGGAACGGTACGCCCGCCGATGGCATTCCCGCGCGGTCATCCAACCCGGCCCGCTCATCGGAGCCGCATAGGAACCCGTGAGGACACCCATCGACCGGGCATAACCGCACGAAAGGTCACGGGTAGGTCACGGCGGCAGGGTTGCTGCCATGTCCCAGCCAACGACCCTCTCGCTCGACATCGTCGTGCCCGTGTACAACGAGCAGGCGACGCTCGACACGTCCCTCCGCCGGCTGCACGCCTACCTGACCGACACGGTGCAGGCGAGCTGGCGGATCACGATCGCCGACAACGCCAGCACCGACGACACGCCCGCCCTCGCGGACGCGCTCGCCGGAGAGCTGACCGGGGTCGTCGCCGTGCACCTCCCGCTGAAGGGGCGCGGGCGCGCCCTCAAGGCGGTGTGGGGCTCCTCGCCCGCCGAGGTCCTCGTCTACCTGGACGAGGACCTCTCCACCGACCTCGCCGCTCTCCCCCCGCTGGTGGCGCCGCTGCTCTCCGGCCACTCCGACCTCGCGATCGGCACCCGGTTGGGGAGGAGCGCGCGCGTCACCCGCGGCGGCAAGCGCGAGTTCATCTCCCGCAGCTACAACCTGCTGCTGCGCCGTACGATGTCGGTCGGCTTCTCCGACGCGCAGTGCGGCTTCAAGGCCATCCGCCGGGACGTCGCGCAGCGTCTCCTGCCGCTGGTGGAGGACGACGGCTGGTTCTTCGACACCGAGCTGCTGATCCTCGCCGAGCGCGCCGGCCTGCGCATCCACGAGATACCCGTCGACTGGGTGGACGACCCGCACAGCTCGGTGGACATCGTGCGCACCGCGCGGGAGGACCTGAAGGGGATGCTGCGCGTCGGCACGAACATCGCCCGCGGGCGCATCCCGATCGAGGCCGTCTACGCGGAGCTCGGCCGGCGGCCGTTCGCGCCGCCGACGCCGCCGAGCTTCTTCGGCCAGGTGGTGCGGTTCGCGATCGTCGGCGTGCTGTCGACGGCCGCGTACGCGCTGCTCTACCTGCTGCTGTCCGGCGCGCTGGGCGGGCAGGCCGCGAACTTCGCGGCGCTCCTGCTGACGGCGATCGCCAACACCTGGGCCAACCGGCGCTTCACGTTCGGCGTGCGCGGCCGGCCCGGGATGGTGCGGCACCAGTTCCAGGGCCTGGTCGTATTCGGGATCGCCTGGGCGCTGACCAGCGGCTCGCTCGCCGTGCTGCACGCGACGGCTCCGGGCGCGCCCGCCCGGGTGGAGCTGATCGTGCTCACCGCGGCCAACCTGTTCGCGACGCTGCTGCGCTTCGTGCTGCTGCGGCTCTGGGTGTTCCGGGCCGGGAGGCGAGCGGCGGTGCCGGAGGCCGTGCCTCCGCCACGGTCGGCGTCGCCGTCCACGGATCCCGTTCCCGCAGGCGCGGTGTCTGAAACCGCCGCCCTTGTCCTCGCCCCGACCGAAACGGAGAGGTGACCATGTCCGTCAGCACCGCACCAAGCCAGACCGTCTCACCCAGCTCGGCCACCGCGACCGCGCCACCCGGCCGCTCGGCCGTCTGGCTGCGCCGCCTCGTGCGCGGCCGGGAGGACGCCGCCGTCTGGGAGCGCCCAGCGCTCCTCGGCCTCCTCGCCGTCACCGCGCTGCTCTATCTGTGGGACCTCGCCGCCAGCGGCTGGGCGAACTCCTTCTACTCCGCCGCCGTGCAGGCGGGCTCTGTGAACTGGGAGGCGTTCTTCTACGGCTCCAGCGACGCCGCGAACTCGATCACGGTCGACAAACCGCCCGCGAGCCTCTGGATCATGGCGCTCTCGGTGCGGATCTTCGGGCTCAGCTCCTGGAGCATCCTGGTGCCGGAGGCCCTGATGGGCGTCGCGACCGTGTGGCTGGTCTACCTGATCGTGCGCCGCAACTTCAGCGCACGTACGGCGCTGCTCGCGGGCGGCGTGCTGGCGGTCACCCCGGTGGCCGCGCTGATGTTCCGCTTCAACAACCCGGACGCGCTGCTCGTGCTGCTGCTGACTCTCGCCACCTACCTGACCCTGCGCGGCATCGAATCGGGCCGGATCCGGTGGGTGGTCTGGGCGGGCGTAGCCGTCGGCTTCGGGTTCCTGACCAAGCAGCTGCAGGCGTTCCTGATCCTCCCGGTGCTGGCCGGCGTCTACCTGGCGGCCGCTCGCGTCTCGTGGGCGAAGCGCTTCGGCCACCTGTTCGCCGCGCTCGGCGCGGTCGTGGCCGCGGCCGGCTGGTGGGTCGCGATCGTCGAGCTCATGCCTGCGTCGATGCGCCCGTACATCGGCGGCTCGCAGACCAACAGCTTCCTCGAACTGACCTTCGGCTACAACGGCCTCGGCCGCCTCACCGGCAACGAAACCGGCAGCGTCACCAGCGGTCGCGGCGGAGCGACGGGCGGCGGGATGTGGGGGGCGACCGGCATCCTCCGCCTGTTCGAGAACGAGATCGGCGGCCAGATCACCTGGTTGCTTCCCGCAGCGCTCGTGCTGTTCGCCGCGGCGCTCCTCCTCGGCCGCCGGATGGCGCGCACCGACCCCCGGCGCGCGACCCTCCTGCTGTTCGGAGGCTGGCTGATCGTGACCGCGCTGGCGTTCAGCTTCATGGCCGGCATCTTCCACGCGTACTACACGGTCGCCCTCGCCCCGGCCCTCGCCGGCGTCGTCGCGATCGGCGCCTCGGCGGTCTGGGGCGCCCGCGGCCGGCTCTGGGTGCGCATCCTCTCGGCCGTGACCCTGATCGGCACGGCGGTCTGGGCATGGGTCCTGCTGGACCGGGCGACCGACTGGCTCCCGTGGCTCAAGGTCGTCGTCCTCATCATCGCGCTCGCGGCGTCCGTGCTGCTGCTCCTTGCCCCGCGCAGCCGGCCACTGTCGGGCGCGACCATCGCCACCACCCTGGTGGCGGCACTGCTCGCCCCGACCGCCTACACGATCCAGACCGTGACCACCGGTCACACCGGGTCGATCGTGACGGCAGGGCCGACGGTGTCGGGCGCGATGGGCGGACCGGGCGGAGGCCGCGGGTTCGGCGGAGCGCCGAACGGCGGCGGCCAGGGCGGCGCGCCCGGCGGCGGGTTCGGCGGGCAGGGCGGGTTCCCGGGTGGGAACGCTGGTCCTGGAGGGACGACCGGCGGCACGACCGGTGGGACCGGAGGGACCGGCGGCACGACCGGAGGAACGGGTGCGGCCGGCGGTACGACCGGCGGCACGACCGGCACGCAGGGCGGCCCCACCGGCGCTCCCGGCGCCGCGGGCGGGGGCGGCATGCGCGGCCTGCTCGGCTCCAGCACCGTCAGCTCCCAGCTCAGCGCGCTGCTGAAAGCCGACGCGTCCTCCTACACCTGGGTGGCGGCGGCGATCGGCTCCAACTCCGCCGCCGGCTACCAGCTCGCGACCCAGGAGGCCGTCATGCCGGTCGGCGGCTTCAACGGCTCGGATCCGTCGCCCACCCTGGAGCAGTTCGAGCAGTATGTGAAGGAGGGCAAGATCCACTACTTCATCGCGGGCGGAGTCGGCCAGGCCAACGGCGGGAGCAGCGCCTCCAGCGCGATCGCGTCCTGGGTCGAGAAGAACTTCACCGCGACCACGGTGGGAGGTGTCACCCTCTACGACCTGACGAAGTGATGGGAGGCCCCGAAGGGCACATGGACGCCCCTATCCGCTCCGGATAGGGGCGTTCTCGTGCCCCTCGGCGGAGGTTTCGTGCGTCTCGGCGGGGATTGGCGGCGGATATGCGATCAGTGGCCGCGAATGGGCGGCGGATGTCGGCGGTCCGCGCCAGGATTGTCCGGTGACCGAACCTGCGCCCTCCACCACGCGCGTACCCGCTGCAGGCGGAACAGCGGAGCACGTCGAGCACCGCGGCCACCTCGGCGTCGCGGGCGGCACCGCGCTCTACGTCGCGGCCGTGCTCGGCACCGGCATCCTGGTGCTCCCCGCGCTGGCCGCGGCGGCGGCCGGGCCCGGCGCCATCCTCGCGGTCGCCGCGCTCGCGCTCATCTCCGTCCCGCTGGCCGCGACCTTCGCCGCCCTGGCCCGCCGGCACCCGGACGCGGGAGGCGTCGCGACCTTCGCACGGCGGGCGTTCGGGCCGACCGCCGCGCGCATCGTCAGCTACTGGTTCTTCTTCGGCACCCCGATCGGCGCTCCCATCGCCGCCCTGATGACCGCACGCTACGTCGTGGCGGTGATCGGCGGCGGCGCAGCGCAGACCACCCTCATCGCGATCGCCCTCATGGTCGTGCCGGTGGCGGTGACCGCGTTCGGCGTCCGCTTCGCCGCGTCGGTGCAGCTGGTGCTCTCCGGGGCGCTCATCGCGGTCCTCGTGTTCGTCCTCGCGGCCGCCGCTCCGCACGCGCGCGCCGAAAACCTGCAGCCGCTGCTCCCGCACGGCTGGTCCGGGGTCGGCCTCGCGATGAGCCTCTACATCTGGGCGTTCGCCGGCTGGGAGGCCGTCGCGGGCATCGGCGGCGAGTTCCGCAACCCGCGGCGCGACATCCCGCGGGCGACGGCCCTCGCGCTCGTGATCGTGTCGGTGGCGTACCTGGCGATCCAGACCGTCACCGTCGCCGTGCTCGGGTCGGGCGCCTCCACCTCGGCGGTCCCGCTGCTCGACCTGGTCTCGGTCGCGACCGGCTCCGGGGGAGGGGTCGTGGTCGCCGTCATCGCGGCGATCGTCGTCACCGGCGTCTTCAACGCGTACCTGGCGGCCTTCAGCAAGCTGGGCGCCGCGATGGGCCGCGACGGCGACCTGCCCGCCTGGTTCGGCCGCGGCGCCGAGAACGGCGCGGTCGCCCGGCGCGGGCTCCTGCTGTCCGCCGTGGTGATGGCGCTGTACTCGGTGGTGGTGCTCGCCAGCGGCGACCTCCAGCCGTTCATCCTCGTGCACACCAGCATCGCGGCGGCGGTGTACGGGCTCGGCGTCGCCAGCGCGATCGTGCTGCTGCCGACGCGGTCGCCCGGCTGGTGGATGGCGGTGCTGTCGTGCGTGTTCGCGGCCGGCCTGCTCGCGCTCGCGGGCTGGCACCTGGTGTTCCCCGCCGGCATCGCGGTCATCGCGGCGCTCGTGGGGGTGGCCGCGAGCCGGCGGGCCCGCCGTCGTCGCTGAGGCCGGCGTCGTCGGGACCGCCGTCGTCGCTGAAGCCGCCGTCGTCGGGACCGCCGTCGTCGCTGATCGGCCGCCGCCGCAGAGCCGGGGAGCGAGTGCCCTGCGACGCCGCGCCCGGGACGCACCGGGTCGCGGGGGCGGAGCGCCAACGTCACGGATAATGGGGCGGTGAGCCACGACCCCGCGCAACGCGCCGCGAGCATCCGCGACGTCGCCCAGCTCGCGGGCGTCTCGCACCAGACCGTGTCCCGGGTCATCAACGACCACCCGAGCATCCGGGAGTCCACCCGGCAGCGCGTCCTCGACGCGATGGAGCAGCTGCAGTACCGGCCCAACCGCGCCGCGCGGGCGCTCGTCACCGCCCGCTCCCGGACGCTCGGCGTGCTCTCCACCACCGCCGCGGCGCTGTACGGCCCGGTGTCGAGCATCAACGCCGTGCAGGGCGCCGCGCGCGACGCCGGCTACTACCTCGCGGTCGCCCAGATCCCGCAGCTCGACGACGCCGGGATCGCGGCCGCGCTCGACCACCTGCTCGCCCAGGCGGTGGAGGGCATCATCGTGATCGCCCCGCAGGACCTCGTGCTGGAGCACATCTCGAGTGCCCGGCTCGCCGTCCCGTACGTGACGCTCCAGGGCGGCTCCGAGTACGTCGCGCGCGAGCTGACCGTCGACCAGGAGGCGGGCGCCCGCGCGGCCACCGCCCACCTGGTCTCGCTCGGCCACCGGCGCATCCTCCACCTGACGGGGCCGCTGGTGTGGTTCGAGGCGCAGGCCCGCGCCGCCGGCTACGCCCGCGAACTGGAGGCGGCGGGGCTCGCCGTGCCACCGCTGCTGGAGGGCGACTGGTCGGCCGAGTCCGGGTACCGGGCCGCCCGGTCGTTCCTGCGCGACCCCGAGGCGACCGCCGTGTTCGCCTCCAACGACCAGATGGCGCTCGGCGTCTACCACGCGGCCAGGGAGGCCGGCCGCCGCATCCCCGAGGACCTCAGCGTCGTCGGCTTCGACGACATCCCCGAGGCGGCGCACTTCTGGCCGCCGCTGACGACCGTGCTGCAGGACTTCACCGAGCTGGGCCGCCGCAGCGTCGAACGGCTGGTGGCCGAGATCGAGGGCGGCGAGGTGCCGGGCCCCGCGAGCCTCCTGCCGGAGCTGATCGTGCGCGCCTCCACCGCACCCGCCCCGGCCTGACCCGCCACCCGGCACGCAACCGCCGAGTACGCGAAAAATCCGCTCCAGACCGTCGAGTACGCAGAGAATTCGCGTACTCGGCGGCTGCTCGGCGCTCGTCGGGGGGAGGTCGTAGGCTCGGAGGATGAGCACGGACGGGGGATCGACGGTCCAGACCGGGCGCCTCGCCAAGCCGGAGGGGGTGCTCGCGCCGCGCTACCGCTGGGTGAGCGTCGGCATGTGCCTGCTCGTCACGCTGGCGGCGTTCGAAGCGCTCGCGGTGACGACGATCATGCCGACCGTCAGCCGCGAGCTCGACGGCGCCGCGCTCTACGCCTTCGCGTTCGCCGGCCCCCTCGCCGTCGGGGTCGTCGGGATGGTGGTCGCCGGCACGTGGTGCGACCGCGGCAACCCGCGCACCGTCCTGTTCGCCTCGGTGGGACTGTTCGGCGCCGGCCTCATCCTCGCCGGGCTCGCTCCGACGATGGGGCTGTTCGTCACCGGGCGGCTTGTCCACGGGCTCGGCGGCGGCGCGCTCACGGTCGCGCTGTACGTGATCGTCGCGCGCGTCTACCCGCCGCCGCTGCACGCCCGCATCTTCGCCGGCTTCGCCGCGGCGTGGGTCGTCCCGTCGCTGATCGGGCCCGTCATCGCGGGCGCCGTCGCCGAGACGGTCGGCTGGCGCTGGGTGTTCCTCGGAGTCGTCGCGCTCGTGGTGCTGGCCATGCTCATGGTGGTGCCGGCGATGCGCGGCGTCCACGGCCCGGAGGAGCGGCCGGCCGGCGGCCGCACCGAGCTGGTGCGCGCCGGGCTGGCCGCGCTCGTCGCCGTCGCCGTCCTCGCCCTCACCCTCGCGGCCGGGTCCCGCGGTCCCGTCCAGTGGCTGGTGCCGGTGTTCGCGGCCGCCGCTGCGGTCGCCGCCCTGCGGCCGCTGCTCCCGGTGGGCACGCTGCGAGCGCGGCGCGGCCTGCCGAGCGTCATCCTGGTCCGGGGCATCGTGGCGGGGACGTTCTTCTCGGCCGAGGTGTACGTCCCGCTGCTGATGGTCACGCAGTACGGCGCGTCTCCGGCCGTCGCGGGGCTCGCGCTGACGGCGGCCGGCCTCAGCTGGGCCGCCGCCTCGTGGGCGCAGGGCCGCTTCCCGGCCATCGGCCACCGGCTCGCCGCCCGGCTCGGCGCGCTCGGGCTCACCATCGCGATCGCCTCCCTGCTGGTGACCGCGCTGACCGGCGCCTCCCCGGTGGTCGTCGTGGTCGGCTGGGCGTTCGCGGGCGCGGGCATGGGCCTGCTCTACCCGCGGCTCGGCGTGCTCACCCTGGAGTACTCGACCCCCGCCGACCAGGGCTTCAACAGCTCGGCGCTCTCGATCGCGGACTCCACCGGCTCGGCGATCGCGCTGGCGACCACCGCGATCGCGTTCTCGGCGCTCGGCGGAGCCGCGTCGCCGATCGCGTTCGCGGGCGTGTTCGCCGTGAACGGCGTGCTCTGCCTGGCCGCGTGGCTGTGCGGCGGGCGCATCCACCGCCGCTGACCCCGCCGGATTCGCCGGCTCGCCACCCCGCCACCGCCCCGCCCGCCCCGCCCGCCGGGCGGACCGGGGTCGCAACACGCTGTCACGCGCTGCGCTTAGCGGCGTGTCGCGACCCCTGTTACAGGCGCGGGGACGGATGCGCGGGAGACGGTCGCTCACGGAGTGGTGGGTGCCGCCTCCGCCTCGCCGGTCTCCCCGGCGTCGCCGCGCGCCCCGGCCGAGTCCGACGGGTCGCCCTGCCGCCGGCTCGCTAGCAGGAACGGGATCCCGATCAGCTCGATCGCCCCGCCGATGACCAGCGACGTCCCGTACCCCCACAGGTCGGCCGCGCGCCCGAGGGCCGGCTGGATGACCACACCGCCGAGGCTCCCGAACAGCGAGTCGAACGACAGCACCGTCGCGCGCTGCTGGGACGGGATCATGTCGTTCAGGTACGCCTGCCGCACCGGTCCCGCCACCGCGAAGACGAAGCCCCAGATCACCAGCAGCACCACGGCGAACCAGAAGAACGCGGTCAGCCCCATCGCCACCAGGATCACGATGCTGGCGAGCGAGGCGCCGATGATCGCCGTCGTCCGCTTGGCGAACAGGCGCCGGAGCCGCGGCGCGAAGATGCCGCCCGCCGCCTGCGCCAGCGACAGGATGGCCGCCGCGAGTCCCGCGACCGAGTACGCCTTCGGGTCGCCGTACAGTTCGAGCAGGTAGGGCTGGAGGGCGTAGAACGCGTAGATCCCGACCCCGGACGCGAACGGCGCCGACAGGATGACGTAGCGCACCGAGCGCTTCCGCATCCCGTGCTCGATCGACTGCGAGAGGACGTTCCTGGTCGCCCGCCACGGTCCCATCGACCGGTCGGGGGTGAACCCGACGTCGCGCATCGCGACGAATGCGAACACGAACATCAACACGAGCACGCCGGCCCGCAACAGGAACGGCACACCGAGGTTCGTCACCTGCGCGATCACCCCGCCCAGCACGGAGCCGGCGAACATCGCGGCGCCGGTGACGACGAGCGCGCGGCCGAAGACCGACTCCAGGCTCCCCTTGTAGCCGGTGAACGTGAGCGCGTCGACCATCCACGCGTCGGTCGCACCGGAGAAGAAGGTGAAGCCGAGTCCGAGCAGCATGGAGGCGACTGCCCACCAGAAGAACGGTGCATGCCACAGCCAGAGCAGCCAGTAGAGGACGGTCGACGACGACAGGGTGATCGTCCCGAGCAGGTAGGAGGCGCGACGCCCGATGGTGTCGGCGACGACGCCGGTCGGGATCTCGAAGAGGACCATCCCGGCCGTGAAGAACGCGTTCGCCGCGAACGCTTCGAAGTTGGTCAGCCCGGCGTCGAGCAGGAAGAGCGTGTTGATCCCCCAGATGAACGACGCGGCCAGGGTGTTGCCGAGCAGGAGCGTGAGATAGACGCCCTGGACCCGGCGGGCGGAGGGGATCATGGCCGTGAACCGTGTGGTGCGTTCATGCGGGACATGATCGTCCGGTCGGGGGTGCGGTGCCAGAGGCGAGGGGGGTGTGGTGCCGGGCGGGTTGGGCCGGGGTGGATTGGCTGGCGTCTCGGGTCGGGCCGGGAGTGTGTCGGGTCGGGCCGGGTCGGATTGGCTGTGGTGTCGGGTCGGGCCGGGTCGGATTGGCTGTGGTGTCGGGTCGGGCCGGGCCGGATTGGCCGTGGTGTCGGGCGGGGCGTGAATCGGGCTGAGTTGGGCCGATGCTGGGCCATGGTGGAGGCGTCCGCCAGGGTGGGAGGTCCGTGACGGTGACGGTCTCGCTATCGGGTCCGCCAATCCCGGCGTCCGCACGCCGCGGCGACCGGCGATCTATGCCAGCCTGTGGGGATGCGCACGGTCGTCTTCGCCCCCGACTCCTTCAAGGGCGATCGCGGCGGCACTGGACGCGGGGGCGACGGCGCTGCTGCTCGCGATCGGCGGCAGCGCGTCCACGGACGGCGGAGCGGGGATGCTGACCGCGCTCGGAGCGCGGCTGCTCGACGCGGACGGGGACGACATCGTCCCGGGGAATCGCGGGCTGGCCGGCCTCTCCCGGGCCGAACTGACCCTGCGAGCGCTTCCTGCGGGAGGCGCGCGTGTGCTGAGCGACGTGACGAGCCCGCTGCTCGGACCCGCGGGTGCGGCGGCGGTGTTCGGGCCGCAGAAGGGTGCGCGTCCCGCGGACATGCCCGTGCTGGAGGCCGGGCTCGCCCGATTCGCCGACGTGCTGCGGGAGGCCGGGGTCGCCGTCGACCCTGCGACGCCGGGAGCGGGCGCGGCGGGCGGGACCGGGTACGGCCTGCTCGCCTGGGGCGCGGTGATCGCGCCGGGGTCCGCGGCGGTCGGGGAGGCTCTGGGGCTGCCCGCGATGGTGGCGGGTGCGCACGCAGTGGTGACGGGGGAGGGCCGGTACGACGACCAGTCGGCGGCGGGGAAAGTTCCCGAGTACGTGGCGGCGCTGGCGCGGGCGGCCGGGATCCCCGCCCTCCTGGCGGCCGGGTCGATCGCCGCCGACCCGCGCGGATTCGCCGCTGCGGCCTCGCTCTCGGAGCTCGCGGGCGGGTCGGCGGCCGCCATCGCGGACCCGCTCCGCTGGGCCGCGGCCGCCGGTGCGGACCTGGCCCGCCGCTTCGCCGCTGTCGGCAACGGAGGAGATTAGCCGGCTCTCCGGCCCTGATAGCAGTCAACGGAGGAGATCCTGGTGTCTGGGGCGGAAATGTCCTCCGGAGGCGACGTGGGACGGGCCCCGGCCGCGTCGGGTCCGCGAACGCCAACGGAGGAGATGCGGGTGGCCGGGGCGGGAATGTCCTCCGGGGGCGACGTGGGATACGGGCCGGCCGTGTCGGGTCCCTGAACGGCGACCGAGGAGGCTCGGGAGTCGGGGGCGGGAATGCCCTCCGCAGGCGACGTGGGATGCGGCCTGGCCGTGTCGGTCCCCGAACGCCAACGGAGGAGATCCGGGTGTCTGGGGCGGGAATGTCCTCCGGAGTCGACGTGGGATGCGGGCCGGCCGTGTTGGTCCCCGAACGCCAACGGAGGAGGCTCGGGTGTCTTGGGCGGGGATGTCCTCCGGAGACGGCGTGGGATGCGGGCCGGCCGTGTCGGGTCCCTGAACGTCAACGGAGGAGGCTCGGGTGTCTGGGGCCGGAATGTCCTTCCGGAGGCGACGTGGAATGCGGTCCGGCCGCGTCGGGTCCGCGAACGCCAACGGAGGAGATCCGGTCGCGTCGCGCGCCGATCTCCTCCGTTGACTGACTTTTCGGGTCGCAGAAACCCGGAACTCCTCCGCTGCCCACGACCTACAGGTACTGCCCCCGCTGCTCCCGGATGACCGCCCGCGTGTCCACCGGCAGCGGCGCCGCCGCCTCTACGGTCCACGTCGGCCGCTCGCCGGTCAGCGCCCACGCCGCCTGCACGGCGCCGCCGTCGGCGACGTACTCGCCCGGCGCCGGCACGACGACCGGCGCGTCGAAGACCTGTGCCGCGATCGCGGCCACTGCCCGGTTCTGCGCGGCGCCGCCGATCAGCAGGATGCGCTTCTCCCGCACGCCGACCGCGCGCACGGCGTCGAGGCCGTCCGCGAGGCCGCACAGCATCCCCTCGATCGCGGCGCGCGCGAACGTCGCCGGGCGCGTGGTGGCGATGGTGAGGCCGTGAAGGCTGGCCTTCGCGTCGGGGAGGTTCGGGGTGCGCTCGCCCTCGAAGTACGGGACGAGCACGACGCCCTCCGCGCCGGGCTCCCCCGACAGGGCGAGCTCGGCCAGGGTGTCGAAGTCCACCGACAGCAGGTCGGCGATGGAGCTCAGCACGCGCGCCGCGTTGAGCGTCGCGATCAATGGCAGGTTGAGGCCGCCCGCATCGGCGAAGCCCGCGACCGTCCCGGTCGGGTCCGCGATGGGCGAGTCCGTCACGGCGAACACCGTTCCGCTGGTGCCGATGGACACCACCACGTCGCCGTCCGCGGCACCGAGGCCGAGGGCGGCGCCCGCGTTGTCGCCGGCGCCGGGGCCGACGAGGACACCGTCCGGGGTGCGGCCGGCGGCGTCCGCCGGGCCGAGCACGCGCGGGAGGATGACGCGAGCGCCGTCCGTGTCGCGAGCTCCGGCGTCAGCACACACGCCCGCAGCACCGGCGGCCTCCCGCCCGGGCCGCCCGAGTGCCCGCTCGAACAGCTCGAAGTCGTACGCCCCGGCCCCCGCGCTCCAGTACGCGGTCCCGCTCGCGTCGGACCGGTCGGTGGTCAGCGCCTCCAGGTCGGGGCCGAGCGGGCTCTCGTCCGCCGGGCCGTAGCCGAGCAGCCGCCAGGTCAGCCAGTCGTGGGGGAGGGCGACGGCGGCGACGCGCGCGGCGTTCGCCGGCTCGGCGTCCCGCAGCCAGCGCAGCTTGGTCGCGGTGAAGGAGGCCACCGGCACGACGCCCACGCGCGCGGCGTACGCCTCGGCGCCGACCTCGTCGATCAGGTCGCGGGCGGCCTGCGCGCTGCGGGTGTCGTTCCAGAGCAGGGCGTCGCGGATGACCCGGCCCTCCGAGTCCAGCACCACCATGCCGTGCTGCTGACCGGCGATGGAGATCGCGGCCACGTCATCCAGTCCGCCCGCGGCCTCCAGCGCCGAGCGCAGCGCGCTCCACCAGGCGGCCGGATCGACCTCGGTCCCGTCCGGGTGCGCGGCCCGGCCGGAGCGCACCAGCGCCCCGGTCTCCAGGTCGCGCACGACCACCTTGCAGCTCTGCGTCGACGAGTCGACTCCGGCGACCAGCGTCACGTGCGGTCCTCACTTCTCAGATCGTTGCGAAGGGGCGCGTAGACGACCAGTCGTCCACGCGCCCCGGGAACAGCTGGGTCAGCCGCGGGCCCCGAGCAGGTGCTCGAGGGCGAGCTGCTGCAGGCGGACGAAGCCGAAGCCCTTGCCGCCGAAGTAGGCGCTCGCGTCGAAGTCCTCGTACGCGCTGCGGTCGGCGAGCAGGTCGTCGTAGCTCTCGCCCGCGCCCAGCGTCGGCTGGGACAGCTCGGTCACGCGCGCCGACTGCAGCGCCTCCTGCACCTCGGGGTCGGCGCGGAACGCGGCGGCCCGCTCCTTCAGCAGCAGGTAGGTGCGCATGTTCGCGGCGGCCGAGTCCCACACGCCGGTGATGTCCTCGGTGCGGGACGGCTTGTAGTCGAAGTGGCGCGGGCCGTCGTAGGCCTGGCCGCCGTTGGGGCCGCCGTTCTCCAGCAGGTCGACGAGGGCGAAGGCGTTCTGGAGGTCGCCGTGGCCGAAGACCAGGTCCTGGTCGTACTTGATGCCGCGCTGGCCGTTGAGGTCGATGTGGTAGAGCTTGCCGTGGTACAGCGCCTGGGCGATGCCGGCGGCGAAGTTCAGGCCCGCCATCTGCTCGTGGCCGACCTCGGGGTTGAGGCCGACGAGCTCCGGGCGCTCCAGCGAGTTGATGAACGCGAGGGCGTGGCCCACGGTCGGCAGCAGGATGTCGCCACGCGGCTCGTTCGGCTTCGGCTCGATCGCGAACCGGATGTCGTAGCCCTTGTCGGTGACGTAGTCGCCGAGCAGGTTGACGGCCTCCCGGTAGCGCTCCAGCGCCGCCTGGATGTTCTTGGCCGAGTCGTACTCGGCGCCTTCGCGGCCGCCCCACATCACGAACGTCTTGGCGCCGAGCTCGGCGGCCAGGTCGAGGTTGCGGAGCACCTTGCGCAGCGCGAAGCGGCGGACGGCGCGGTCGTTGGAGGTGAAGCCGCCGTCCTTGAAGACGGGCGCGCTGAACAGGTTGGTGGTCACCATCGGCACGATGACGCCGGTGTCGGCGAGGACCTGCTTGAGGCGGTCGATCTGCTTCTGGCGCTCGGCGTCGGTCGAGCCGAACGCGAACAGGTCGTCGTCGTGGAAGGTGAGGCCGTAGGCGCCGAGCTCGCTGAGCTTGGTCACCGCCTCCACCACGTCGAGCTGGGGCCGGGTCGGGCCGCCGAACGGGTCGGTGCCGTTGTAGCCGATGGTCCACAGACCGAACGAGAACTTGTCGGCGCGGGTGGGGGTGAGGCTCATGGAAGGTTCCTTCAGCGTCGTCGGTGATTTGTTGTTTCACTCAACTTATACCAGGCCCGGAGCCCGCGCGCCAGTCCGGGCGACCCGGGGCTCAGATCCGCGTCGCGAGCCACGCCGCCTGTTTGTGCCAGTGCGCCGCCTGCCCGCCCTCGTGGTCGTTGAACGGGTAGACCTCGATCGCGCGGTCCTCCGCGGCGAGGTGGTTGTACGCGGCGAACGTCGTGGACGGCGGCACGACCGTGTCCATCAGCGCCACCGAGAACAGCGACGGCGCCTGGATGCGGCGGGCGAAGTTCACGCCGTCGAGGTACGACAGCGTGCGGAACGCCGCGTCCACCTCGTCGCGGTGCACCGACAGATAGGTGGCCAGCTCCTGGAACGGGCCGCCGACCGCGACTTCGGCGCCGCGGCGGTACGCGCACAGGAACGCGACATCCGGCAGCACCGCCTGCACGCCGGCCAGCGCGCCGGCGGCCAGCGCGATCCCACCGCCCTGGCTGCCGCCGGTGACGGCGATCCGCGCCGGGTCGACGAACGGGAGCGCACGGGCCGCGTCCACCGCGCGCACCGCGTCGGCGAACACCCGGCGGTAGTAGTGCTCGCGGGGGTCGTGGATGCCGCGGGTCATGAAGCCCGGCGTGGCCGGCCCCGAGCCGTGCGGGTCGGCGGTGGAGCCTCCGGTGCCCCAGCCGCTGCCCTGGCCGCGGGTGTCCATGAAGACGTGCACGTAGCCCGCGAGCGCCCAGTCGACGTTCTCGCCGGCGAGGCCGCGCCCGCCGCCGTAGCCCTGGTACTGCACGACCGCGGGGAGCGGGCCGTCCGCATGCAGCGGTCGCGAGACCCAGGCGCGCACGGGCTCCCCGCCGAAGCCGGGGAAGGTCAGGTCCTCCACGACGAGCTGGGTGACCGGCGTCGCGGCGGGTGCCAGCGCCACCTCGCCGCCTGCCGCGCGCGACTCCGCGAGCGTCGCCTCCCAGAAGGCGTCGAAGTCGGCCGGCTCCTCGACCTCTGGACGGAAGTCGATCAGTTCGGCGAGGGTGAGGTCGGTGAGCGGCATTGGTCTCCTCGGGAGGGCTGGGTGCGGAAGTTTCGCGGGACGGGGCGAAAGCCTGGCCGACATTGTGGCACAGTGTCTGCATGTCCGAACCGCCAGCTGGGCCGAGCCGTCCCACCCTGGACGCCATCGCCCAGCGGGCAGCGGTGTCGCTCTCCACGGTGTCGAAGGTGCTCAACGGACGCCCCGGCGTCTCGGCCCCGACGCGGGCGCGCGTCGAGGAGCTGCTGCACGACTCCGGGTACGCGCGCCGCGGCGCCCTTCCCGAGCGCGGAGGGCTGGTCGAGCTGGTGGTCGCCGACCTGCTCAGCGAGTGGTCGGTCGAGATCATCCGCGGCGTCGAGCGGATCACCAGGGAGGCCGGCTTCGTGCTCGCGCTGTCCGCGCTGGGCGATCACCTCGAACCCGGCGGGGACTGGATCTCCGGCGTGCTCAGCAGGAAGCCGGTCGCGGTGATCCTGCAGTTCTCGAACCTGACCGCCGAGCACCGGCAGCGGCTGCGCACCAGGAACATCCCGTTCGTGGTGGTGGATCCGGCCGGGGACCCGCCGCCGGACGTCCCGGCGATCGGCGCGACCAACTGGGCGGGCGGCGTCACGGCGACGCGGCACCTGCTCGACCTCGGGCACGAGCGGATCGCGGTCGTCTCCGGGCCGCCCGACCTGATGTGCTCGCGAGCGCGGGTCGGCGGCTACCAGTCCGCGCTCGCCGAGGCCGGCCTCCCCGCCGATCCGGCGCTCGCGGGCGGCGGCGAGTTCAGTCGCGCGGACGGGGAGCGGGAGGGCAGGCGGCTGCTCGACCGGGCGGACCGCCCCACCGCGATCGTCTGCGGCAACGACCTCCAGGCGCTCGGCGTGATGGACGCGGCGTTCGCGCTCGGGCTGGACGTGCCGGGGGACGTCTCGGTGGTGGGCTTCGACGACGTCGCACCGGCGTCGTGGGCGCGGCCGGCGCTGACCACCGTCCGGCAGCCGCTGCAGGAGATGGCGGAGGTCGCGACGCGAACCGCGCTGCGCCTGCGCGACGGCGACCTCGAGAACACCCGGCTCGAGCTGGCGACGTCCCTCGTCGTCCGCGACTCCACGGCGCCCCCGCCCACCCGCTGACCCGGCGCGTCGAGAAAGTTTTCCAAGCAGTCACCGAAACTTGCGCGCACGGAACACCGCCGGTTAGCGTCGCGCTCGGAGACCGAAACGGCACGCACGACGCGAAGGAGCGGGAACGGATGACAGAGGCGGCACGCGAGCTGCGGGTGGCGATGGTCGGCTACGGCTTCATGGGCGCCGCCCACTCCCAGGGCTGGCGGGTCGCTCCGCGATTCTTCGACCTGGCCGCCGAGCCGGTGATGGCCACCATCGTCGGCCGGGACCGCGACCGGGTGGAGGCCGCTCGCCGGAAGTTCGGCTGGCAGCGCGCCGAGACCGACTGGCGCCGGGTTGTCGAGGACCCGGACATCGACATCGTCGACATCTGCTCTCCGGGAGCCTCGCACGCCGAGATCGCGATCGCCGCGCTGGACGCCGGCAAGCACGTCCTCTGCGAGAAGCCGCTCGCCAACACCGTGGCCGAGGCGGAGGCGATGGTCGCCGCCGCCGAGCGCGCGGCCTCCCGCGGCGTCCGCTCGATGGTGGGCTTCAGCTACCGCCGCGTCCCGGCGATCGGCTACGCGCGGCGCCTGGTGCAGGAGGGCCGCCTGGGTGCGATCCGCCAGGTGCGGGCGCTCTACCTCCAGGACTGGCTGAGCGACGAGAACGGCCCGATGACCTGGCGGCTCGACAAGGAGGCCGCCGGCTCCGGCTCGCTCGGGGACATCGGCGCGCACGCGATCGACCTGGTCGAGCATCTGACCGGCTCCCGGCTGGAGTCCGTCTCCGGGACGCTCGCGACCTTCGTGGAGGAGCGGCCGCTGCTCGGAGAGACGGTCGGGCTCTCCGGCACGGCCTCCACCGAGCGCGGCCGGGTGACCGTGGACGACGCAGCGTGGTTCACCGCCCGGCTCGACGGCGGAGCGGCGGCGGGCGCGATCGGCGCATTCGAGGCGACCCGCTACGCGACCGGCCGCAAGAACGCGCTGCGGATCGAGCTGAGCGGCTCCCGCGGCGCGATCGCCTTCGACCTGGAGGCGATGAACGAGCTCCAGTTCTACGACGCCACCGCGCCGGCGGGGGAGCAGGGCTTCACCCGGATCATCGTGACCGAGCCCGAGCACCCCTACATGGCCAACTGGTGGCCGACCGGGCACGCGATCGGTTACGAGCACGCCTTCAGCCACCAGATCAAAGACTTCGTCGACGCGGTGACCGGCGGCGCCGACCCCGAGCCGTCGTTCGCGGACGGCCTGCACATCCAGCGCGTGCTCGCCGCCGTCGAGGCCTCCGCCGGCTCCGGCAGCGCCTGGACCCCCACCGCCTGAACCGCCTCCTCACCCACCAGTCGAGTACGCCCGAAATCAGCCCGAAACCGTCGAGTACGCAGACAATTCGCGTACTCGGCGGTTGCGATCGGAAGGAACCATGACCAGACAAGCCCTCGTCGTCCGCGGCGGCTGGGACGGGCACATGCCCGTCGAGACCACGAACCTCTTCATCCCGTTCCTGCAGGAGAACGGCTTCGCCGTGCGGGTGGAGGAGAGCCCGGCCGTCTACACGGACGAGGCGTTCATGGACACGGTGGACCTCGTCCTGCAGATCAACACGATGAGCACCATCGAGCCGGACGAGTTCGCCGGGTTGCAGCGCGCGGTCCTGAACGGCACCGGCATGGCCGGCTGGCACGGCGGCATCGCGGACTCCTACCGGAACAACGCCGACTACCTGCACATGATCGGCGGCCAGTTCGCGCACCACGCGGGCAAGGACCCGGCCGAGCGGACGGGCGAGCAGTCGGACAACTACATCCCCTACACGGTGAACATCACGGAGTACGGAAAAGCGCACCCGATCACCGCGGGGATCGAGGACTTCGACCTGGAGACCGAGCAGTACTGGGTCCTCAGCGACGAGTACAACGACGTCCTGGCCACGACCACGCAGAGCGTTCGACCGTGGGACGCCTGGAACCGCCCGGTCACCGCGCCGGCGATCTGGACGCGGCAGTGGGGCCAGGGGCGGGTCTTCGTCTCCGCGCCGGGCCACCGACTGGAGATCGTGGAGTCGCAGCCCGTCCGCACCATCATCGAGAGGGGCCTGCTGTGGGCGGCGCGCTGAACGTCGGAGTGATCGGGGTCGGCGTAATCTCGGCGCAGTACTTCGCCGAGTTCCCGAAGCTGCCGAACCTGCGCCTGCGCGCGGTCGCAGACCTCGACCTCGACCGTGCACGGGCCGTCGCCGCCGAGCAGGGCGTGGAGGCGATAACCGTGGACGAGCTGCTGGCGCATCCCGAAGTGGATGTCGTGCTCAACCTCACCATCCCGCTCGCGCACGCGGACGTCGCGCTGCGCGCGCTCGCCGCGGGCAAGCACGTCTATGGCGAGAAGCCGCTGGCGCTCACGACGGCGGAGGCCGAGCCCGTGCTGGCGCGTGCCGCCGACCTCGGGCTGCGGGTCGGCTGCGCGCCGGACACGGTGCTCGGGACGGGCATCCAGACCGCGCGGGCGGTCCTCGACGCGGGCGGGATCGGCGTTCCGCTCGGCGCCGCGGTGGCGTGGACGGCGCCCGGCCACGAGCTCTGGCACCCGGCGCCGGCGTTCTACTACCAGCCCGGCGGCGGTCCGCTGTTCGACATGGGGCCGTACTACCTGACCTCGCTCGTGACGTTCTTCGGGCCGGTCGTGCGGGTGTCCGGCGCGACGCGCCGCTCGGAGCGCGCGCGCACGGTCGCGACCGGGCCGAACGCGGGAGCCGAGCTGCCGGTGGACGTGGAGACGCACGTCACGGCCATCCTGGAGCACGCCTCCGGCGTGGTCTCGACCGTGACCGTCTCGTTCGAGGTGTGGGCCTCCCGGGTGCCGCTGTTCGAGGTGTACGGGACGGCGGGGACGCTCGCCGTGCCCGACCCGAACCACTTCTCCGACCCGGTCCTCGTCGCGACCGCGGAGGACCGCGAGTTCCGCGAGGTGCCGGTCGCGGGCGGTTACGCGGACGCGGGCCGCGGCTACGGGCTGGCCGACCTGGCGCGAGCCGTCGAGACGGACCGGCCGCACCGGGCCTCCGGCGAGCTCGCCTTCCACGTGCTGGAGATCATGGAGGCCGTGCTCGCCGCGGGCGCCCGGCACGAGGTCGTGACGCTGACCTCCACGGTCGAGCGGCCCGCGGCGGTGCCCGCCGGAACGCGGCCCGAGAGTTGGTGAGGTCCGGCGCACCCGGCGACCTGTAATACAGTGACCGGGATCATGAACAGCGGGACGACAGCGGGGACCAACCTCGACACGGTGCGGCGGCACAACCTCTCGACGGTGCTCGGGATGGTGCACCGCGAGGGTCCGCTGGCGCGCTCGGCGCTCACCCATTCGACCGGGCTGAACCGGTCGACCATCGGCGCGCTCGTCGCCGAGCTCGTCGACCTCGGGCTCGTGCGCGAGCGCGAGCCGGAGACCAGCAACCGGGTCGGCCGGCCGTCGCCGGTGATCGCCGCGGACGGCCGGGTTGTCGCGCTCGCCGTCAACCCCGAGGTCGACGCCGTGACGGTCGGGGTCGTCGGGCTGGACGCGCACGTGCACCGCCGGGTGCGCTATCCCACCGGGCACGTGCCGACCGCGCGCGAGGCCGCCGCGATCGCCTCGGCGGTGATCGACGGGCTGCGGCCCGAGCTGACCGCGGCCTCCCGGGTCGTCGGCATCGGCGTCGCGGTGCCGGGGCTGGTCCGCGAGGAGGACGGCGTCGTGCGCCTGGCCCCGCACCTGGAGTGGGCGGAGGAGCCGTTCGCGGCCGAGCTCGCGGAGGCGACCGGCTATCCCGTGGTCGCGGCCAACGACGCCAGCCTCGGCGCGAACGCCGAGCGCCTGTTCGGCGCGGGGCAGGGCGCGGCCGACCTCGTCTACGTCAACGGCGGCGCGTCCGGCATCGGCGCGGGCGTCATCGTCGGCGGGAGGCCGCTGACCGGCATCAGCGGTTACGCCGGCGAGCTCGGCCACACTTTGGTCAACTCGGCGGGCGTGCGCTGCCACTGCGGCGCGATCGGCTGCCTGGAGACCGAGGTCAGCCAGCGCGCGCTGCTGCGGGTGCTCGGGCTGGCCTCCGCCGACCCGGACGAGCTCTCGCGGGCGCTCGGCACGGCCGTCGCCGCCGGCGACCCGGCGGTGCTCGCGGAGGTGGACCGGCAGCTCGGCTTCCTCGCGACGGCGCTGCGCAACGCCACCAACGTGTTCGATCCGGAGCGGATCGTGCTCGGCGGGTTCCTCGGCGCGCTGCACGAGCTGGCGCCGGAGCGGCTGCCGGAGCTGGTCGCCTCCCAGGCGCTCGCCGCCTCCGCCGAGACCCTCACGATCACCCGTGCCGCGCTCGGCAGCGACATCCTCATGATCGGCGCCGCCGAGCTCGCCTTCGCCCCGCTCCTCGCGTCCCCCTCCGCCCCCTAGCCGACCGCCGAGTACGCGCGAAATCAGGCGAAATCCGCCGAGTACGCAGAGAATTCGCGTACTCGGCAGTCAGGGGGTGGGGGCGGCGCCGAAGTCGGGGATGGGGAGGCGGGCGCCGTTCTGGAGGGCGCTCTGGTGGGCGATGATGCCGGGGAGCGTGTAGCGGGCGGCCTGCCAGGCGTTGACCGGCGGGAGGGCGTGCTCGTTCACGGCGCGCACGAAGTCGTCGGCGAGGAAGTGGTGGCTGCCCTCGTGGCCGTTCGTCACGTGGTCGAACTCGCGCGGGAGCCGCGACCGGTCGTGGATGGGCGCGCTGCCGGAGGTGAACGCGTCGCGCAGCGCCGGGGAGACGTGGGCGAGCGACGGGTCGTCCGGCGACAGCGTCGGCTTCGGCTGCAGGAGCTCGGTGATGTCGGTGACCCCCTCCTTGTCGGTGCGGTGCGAGACGGTCGCCAGCTGCTCGAAGCTGCCCTCCGTCCCGAAGAATCGGAACCGCGACTCCCGGATGTGCGACGGGTAGCCGACCCGGCGGAACTCGTTCGTACGGAACGATCCGCCCCCCGCGACCTCGAACAGCGCCGTCGCGTTGGAGAAGTCGTTGCCGAACATGCTCACCTCGCGGTCGAACACGCCGTCGCCGCGGTCGTCCCGCACCCCGATGGCCGAGACGCTGACCGCGTGCGTGCCCCAGGCGCCGAGGATGCCGCCGATGGAGTGCGTGGGATAGAGCAGGGGCGGATAGCTGGCCGTCGCCTTCCACTCCTCGCCGCCGGAGTAGCGGTAGGCGTCGTAGAAGCCGAGGTCCATGTCGTGCACGTAGTCGCCCTCCGCGTAGAACACGCGGCCGAACGCGCCCTCCGCGATCTGCGACCGCGCGTACACGGTGGCCGGGTTGTAGTGGCTGGTCTCGCCCATCATGTAGGTGAGGCCGGTGCGGCGGACGGCGTCGATGATCGCGCCGATCTCGTCGGCGCTGATCGCCATCGGCACGGCCGAGTAGACATGCTTGCCCGCCTCGAGGGCGCGCACGACGAGCGGGCCGTGCGTCCAGCGCTGGGTGAAGATCGCGACGGCGTCCACGCGCGGGTCCTCGAGCGCCGCCTCGAACGAGGGGAGCGTGCCGGCGAGTCCGTGCTCGGCGACCAGCCGCTCGGCGCGCTCGGGGAGCAGGTCGGTGGCGTAGACCGCGCTCACGCCGGGGTGCAGCGCGAAGAGCTTGGCGAACTGCCCGGCGAACTGGCCGGCGCCGATCATGGCGATGGAGAAGGTCATGTCACTCGCTTCCGGTGTCGGGCTCTACCCCGCGAAAACGGGGCGATGCGCACGTTCACATTCTGCCGCGAATGACGATAGTATGGGTACGCGCCCGCGATCGAATCGATTCGAGCGGGCGGCCTCCAGCACCGCGCACCCGTCGCGGTGCTGTCGTTTTGCGTCCGCGCCGGGCGCAGCCCTCCTCCCCGCACGCCCTCCAGCAGAAGGACTTCGTTTCGTGACCACCGTCGTGCATCCCGGCGACTCGCTCACCGGCCGCCAGCGCTTGGCGTACATCCTGATCCTCGGCGCGCTCACCGCTCTCGGGCCGTTCACGATCGACATGTACCTCCCGGCGCTCCCCACGCTGGAGTCCGACTTCCACGTCTCCACGGCGATGATCCAGCTCACGCTGACGGCGACCACGATCGGCTTCGGGCTCGGCCAGCTCCTGGTCGGCCCGTGGTCGGACAAGATCGGCCGCCGGGTGCCGCTCATCGCCGCGACCGGCGTGCACATCTTCGCCTGCCTCGCAGCGGCGATCTCGCCCAACGTGGAGCTGCTCGGCATCGCCCGCGCCCTGATGGGCATCGGCGCCGCGGCGGGCGGCGTCGTCGCCATGGCGATGGTCCGCGACCTGTTCGGCGGGCGCCCGCTCGTGCGTATGCTCAGCCGGCTGGCCCTCGTCAACGGCCTCGCGCCGGTGCTCGCTCCGGTGCTCGGCTCGTGGTTGCTGCTGGTGATGCCGTGGCGCGGCATCTTCGTCGTGCTCGCCTGCTACGGCGTGTTCGTGATCGCGTGCGTGTCGCTGTGGATCGCCGAGACCCTCCCGAAGGCGCGCCGCCACGACGCCGGCCACTCGACGGTCGGGCAGCGCTACCGCTCGGTGCTGAGCGACCGGGTCTTCGTCGGCATCGCGATCGTGGGAGCCGCGAACTTCACCGGCCTGTTCTCGTACCTGTCGGCGAGCCCGTTCATCTTCCAGGGTCTCTACGCATTCACGCCGCAGGAGTACGGCCTCCTGTTCGCGGTCAACTCGATCGGCATCATCATCGGCGTCCAGTCGGCGTCGCGGCTGACCAAGTACTTCGGGCCGCAGTGGATCCTCGCGGTGTCGACCGCCGTGATGTTCGTGGCGTCGGTCGCGATCGTCGTGCTGGACCAGGCGCACGCGGGGATCTGGGGTGTCGCGATCCCGCTGTGGTTCTTCATCGCCGCCTGCGGGTTCGGCTTCCCGTGCGTGCAGGTCCTCGCGCTGAACAACCACGGCCACGAGGCGGGAACGGCGGCGAGCCTCCTCGGCGCGCTCAACTTCGGCGCGGCGGGCGTGTTCTCGCCGATCGTCGGCCTCCTCGGCACCGGAAGCGCGGCGCCGATGGGCGCCATGATGGCGATCTGCGCAGCGGTCTCCATCGCGGCGCTGTGGCTGGTCGTGCGGCCGCGGACGGTGCCGGAACTCTCGCACTGAGGCGGTGGGGCGGCGACTCCGGGGCGGCGGTGTGTGGCTGGGCGTCGGCCGCAGACGATGCCGGAGTGGGCGCACTGACGCGCGCGGTGCGCTGACCCCGGGCGGCGGCGTGGCTGATCGCGCCCCGCGGACGGCGCCGGAGCCAACGCACGGACCCGCGCGGCCGGGGCGGTACCGTGATCCCATGAGCGCGACGCCACCACTCCACCAGGCCGCACGGATTCAGCGCCGCTGGCCGCTGATCTCGGCGTCCGTCGCCATCGCTCTGGTACTGGTGCTCGGCGCGATCATCGCGTTCCGGCCCAACGAGCCGTTCGTCATCGACCTGAAGTGGATGGCCGAGGTGACCGAGCACCGCTCGCCGGTGTGGACGGTGCCCGCGCTGTTCTTCAACTGGGTCGGCGGCGGGATCGTCGGCTCGGTAGTGATCCCCGTGGTGATCTTCCTGCTGCTGCTGGCGTTCCGGCGGCCGTGGGGCGCCTCGTACTTCGCGATCGCGAGCGTGATCTCCGTCGTCTGCGTCCAGGTCCTCAAGCACACCGTCGGACGGGCGCGGCCGTCCGAGATCCTGGTGGTGGCGGATCCGGGCTCATTCCCGTCGGGGCATACGGCCAACGCGGCGACGATGGCGGTGGTGTTCGGCATCCTGTTCCCGCGGGTGTGGGTGTGGTGCGTCGGCGGCGCGTGGGCGATCCTCATGGCGATCAGCCGCACCTACCTCGGCGCGCACTGGCTGAGCGACACGATCGGGGGCCTGCTCCTCGGTGCGGGCGTCGCGGTCATCGTGTGGGCGCCGCTGGCCTACAAGCTGGCGGAGGAGAGCGCCCGGCCGCACCCGTTCGTCCTCGCCAGGAGCAGACCGGCACCACGCTAGGCCGGCGCCTCCAGCGCCTGCAGCGCCCGGAGGCCCACGCCGATCGTCGTGCCGGCGTCCCCGCCGCTCCGCTCGGACCAGGCCGCGGACAGCCCGGCCCACGCCAGCGCCCAGCGCAGCATCCGCCGCTCGTCCACGCCCGTCTCCTCTGCGATGACCGCGACGGTGCGCTCGAAGCGCCCCGGCGCGAGCGCCACCTCCGGGTCGGGGTTGCAGAGGATGTTCGCGAAGTCGAAGGCGGGGTCGCCGTGGACGTGCTTGGGGTCGATCGCGAGCCAGCCGTCCGTGCCGAAGTCGAGCACGTTGCCGTGATGGACGTCGCCGTGCAGCACCACATCGCCCGCGGGCGCCGCCAGCAGCGCGCGGGCCTCCTCCTCGGCGCGCCGGAACATGCCGTCGTGGGAATACGGCTGCTCGGCCGCGTGCTCGAACAGCTCCGCGAACCAGCGGGTCAGGTCGAACAGGCCCTCCGGGCGCGGCCGGTCGTCGACGCGTTGCAGACGGAGGGCGGCACGGCAGAGGATCCGGGTCGCCTCGTCGTCCCCGTCCGGACCGGACGCCGCGAGCGCCGACAGCGAGCGGTCGCCGGTCGCCCGCGCGAGCACCAGCGCGTCCCCGTCGGCGGCCAGGACGGGCGCTGCGCCGCGCCCGGCCCACCAGCGCAGGACGCGTCCGCCCGCGGCCTCCTCGGCGCCGGTCGCCAGCTTGAGGAACGCCGCGCGCCCGTCCAGCGTCACCGGCTGGAGGACGCTCGACGGGGTCGCGAACGCCGCGCCGTCCGGGCTCAGCGCCCACCGGGCCCGCCAGGGGGCGAGCAGGGCCTCGGGATCGCGCCGCATCAGCCTTCGTCCCGCCGGCTCGGCGCGGAGGCGGTCGCGTAGGCGCCGGGCGTGAGCCCGACGACGGCCTTGAACTCGCGGCCGAAGTGCGCCTGGTCCGTGTAGCCGAGGTCGGCCGCGAGCCGGGCGAGGGCGGGAGGCTGCGGGTCGCGCAGCGCCGCGGCCGCCTCCTGCAGGCGGTAGCGCTGGATGAGCCACTTCGGCCCGAACCCGATGTGCCCGGCGACGAGCCGCTGCAGGCGCCGCACGCCGATCCCGAACCGGTCGGCGAGCTGCTGCACCCGTCGCAGATCGCGGTCGGACTCCACGGCCGCGACGATCGCGTCGACCAGCTGAGCGTCGGCGTCCGGGGCGGGCAGCTCCTGGAGGACGGCCTCGAAGTCCGCGACCGCTCCCTCGGAGTCACCCGCAGCAAGCCTGTCGCGGATCGCGTCCGCCACCGCCGCGAGCGGCACGAGCAGCGCATCGAGCGGGATCGAGGCGGGAGCGCCGCGCAGCGAGCCGCCCACCCAGCCCCGCGCCGTGCCGGGGAGCAGCAGTGCCCCGAACGCCCAGCCGATGCCGGTCAGCGTACGGCCCGAGAGCCCGCGGCTCGCCCGGTGCAGCCGCGCGGAGCCCGCCTCGATCACGACGTTCGCCGCCGGGTACTCGAGCACCGCCTCGCGCACGCTCCCGCCGCCCGGGATCGACCACCGCGGCAGCCAGTAGTGCCGGACGAACGGCTCGCCGGCCGTTCCCGGCGTGCGGCGCTCGATGAGCACGGGGGCAGCGCCGGTCTCGGCTCCCGGTGTCAGGCGGCCCTTGCTCAGCGGCCCGGCGGCGGTGGACGAGGTCACGCTGACATACTTTCATGGTGAGCTCGATCCGCCCGTACCGTCCCGCCGACCGGGCAGACGTCTACGACATCTGCGTGCGGACGGGGGCCAGCGGCGGCGACGCGCGCGGGCTCTACTCGGTCGACGACCTGATCCCCGACGTCTTCGCCGGACCGTACCTGGAGTACCAGCCGGACCTGGCGTTCGTCGTCGACACCGGAGAGCGGGTGGCGGGGTACGTGCTCGCGGCGGCGGACAGCGTCGCCTTCGCGGACTGGTACGACGCGCACTGGCTGCCCGGCTTCCGCGAGCGGTACCCGCTCGAGAAGGCGCCGACGCCGAAGGAGAGGGAGGCGATCGGCTTCGGGCTCGACCAGCACGAGGCGATCGTCCCGGAGGTCGACCGGTTCCCGGCGCACCTCCACATCGACGTGCTGCCCGAGCTGCAGGGGCAGGGCTTCGGCCGCCGGCTCATCCGCGAGCTGCTCGCCGCGCTGCGTCAGCGCGGGGTGCCCGGCGTCTTCCTGCGGATGTCGCCGGCGAACACCGGGGCGATGGCGTTCTACCGCCGGCTCGGCTTCGAGGAGCTGCCGTCCAGCCGGCCGGACGCTCCCGCACTGGCGATCGCGACCGACGCCGAGGTGTGAGCCGACGCCGGCGCCGCTCTACCGGAACCGCGGCATCCGCTCGAACCAGTACAGCAGCTCGGGCGAGCGGCGGCGCAGCTGCGTCATGGTCATGAAGTCCTCCGGCCGTGTCACGGGCACGTCGAGCTGGTCGGCGACCCGCTCCATGTCCTCGGACGACCAGAACTGTCCGCGCATCCGGATGAGCACCCGGCCGTCGTGCCCGGTGATGAACAGCTGGGGGAGCGTGTCGAGCGTGCTGCCGTCGTAGAGCCGGACCAGCAGGATGGACCCGACGTCGGCGGGCCGCACGAACCGCACCTCGCCGAAGAAGCCGCGCTCCCTCACGCCGTCGGCGCGCAGGGTGATCGTGGCGCTGAAGAACGCGTGCACGCCGAGGATCGTCGCGACCACGACGAGCACGTGGGCGAGGAGGACGTAGCCCCAGTCCCCGTCCGGGATGGTCAGCCAGTACAGGACCGCGAACACCGGTGTCGTCAGGGCGAAGATGGCGGTCAGGCCGCGCGTGAACAGGTCCCTGTGCGGGCGCAGCACGGTGTCCACCGCCACGTCCGTGCCGACCCCCGACTGCTGCTGCCTGCTCATCCCTTCGAGCTTGACGGATTCCTCCCGTCGTCTGTAGCGGCATTTTGGGGGACACGGCGTTCTACCTCCGCCAGGTGCTTGACGCGCAGCGAGCGCACCCGGAAGGCGGACAGGATGGTCGCCAGCACGCCGACGGCGAAGAGGATCACCGTGGCCAGGTCATGCATCGAACGGCCGATCAGCAGGGTCACCGCGGCCAGCGCCACGGTGGCGCAGAGCTGCGAGAACATCTTGCCCGTCATGCCCCATATCTAACATGCGAGCCGGGGTCACCGCCAATCGGCGCCGGCCGATCGGTCACCGCCGATCGGCCGACGATGCCGCCGTCAGGCGAGGGAGAGCGCCGTCCAGGAGACGGGCGGGAGCTCGACCGTGAGGACCCCGTCGGCGAGGGCCGCGGTGGTGTTGGCGCGGAGGCCGACGCGCTCCGGGTCCGCGAGCGTGTTCTTCGCGTACACGTCCTCGTCGAAGAGGCTCAGCGCCTCGCGGACCTCCGTCGCGCCCAGGTCGCGCACGTCGATCGTGACCGTCTCGGTCTCGGTGAGGCTGCGGTTGACCAGGAACACCGCCGACTGGCCGGTCGCGGCGTCGTGCGTCGCGACGGCGTCCACGAGGTCCGCCGTCCCGTGGGTGGCGGTCTCGTAGACGCCGGTCCGCACCGTCGGGCGCAGCACCTCCCCGCGGGCCAGCCGGCTGGTGACCGAGAACGGGAAGAACGTGGTCTGCCGCCAGGACGCGCCGCCCGGCTCCGTCATGATCGGGGCGATCACATTGACCAGCTGGGCGAGGGACGCGCTGCGGACCCTGTCGTGGTTCTTCAGCAGCGTGATGAGGAGGTTGCCGACCACGACCGCGTCGGCCACCGAGTAGACGTCCTCGAGCTGGCGCGGCGCGATCCGCCACTCGTCGTTGACCTCGTCGGACGCCTGGTGCTCGTCCAGGTACCAGACGTTCCACTCGTCGAAGGAGATCGCGATCTTCTTGGCGCTCTTGCGCTTGCTGCCGACGTGGTCCGCCGCGGCGACGACCGTGTCGATGAAGTACTGCATGTCCACCGAGGAGGCCAGGAACGACCCGAGGTCGCCGCCGCGCTCCTGGTAGTAGGCGTGCGCGGAGATGAAGTCGACGTGGTCGTACGCGTGCTCCAGCACGATGCGCTCCCAGTCGCCGAAGGTCGGCATCCCGGAGCCGGAGGACCCGCAGGCGACCAGCTCGAGGTCCTTGTCGGCCATCTTCATCGCAGCGGCCGTGCGCGCGGCGAGCTTGCCGTAGTCGTCGGCGGTCATGTAGCCGGTCTGCCACGGGCCGTCCATCTCGTTGCCGAGGCACCACATCCGGATACCGTGCGGATCCGGGGTGCCGTTGGCGATGCGCTGATCGCTGAGCGCGGTGCCGGACGGGTGGTTGGCGTACTCGAGCAGGTCGAGCGCCTCGTCGATCCCGCGGGTGCCCAGGTTGACGGCGAGCATCAACTCGGAGCCGGTCAGCTTCAGCCAGCGCGAGAACTCGTCCAGGCCGACCTGGTTGGTCTCCAGGGAGTGCCAGGCGAGGTCGCGGCGGACCGGGCGCTGCTCGCGCGGGCCGACGCTGTCCTCCCAGCGGAAGCCGGACACGAAGTTGCCGCCGGGGTAGCGGATGGTGGTCGCGCCGAGCTCCTTCACCAGTTCGACCACGTCGAGGCGGAAGCCGTCCTCGTTCGCGGTGGGGTGTCCCGGCTCGTAGAGGCCGTCGTAGACGCACCGGCCGAGGTGCTCGACGAACGCGCCGAAGATGCGGCGGTCGATGGGTGCGACGCGGTCGGAGCGGTCGAGGGCGATGTGGGTTTCCGGCATGTCTGCTTCCTGGTTTCTACAACGTTGTAAAAGCCATGATCGCGGCTGGATGTGACCGTGTCAAACGGCGGAGTCAGCCCGCGGTGATCCTGGTCGATTCGCGGGGGATGAGCCGGTACGGCACGAAGACCTCCTCCGGCGTGAACGGCGCAGGCCCTCCCTCGATCCTGCGGACGAGCAGCTCCACCGCCGTGCGCGCGATCTCCTCGCGGCCGGGGTCGATCGTGGAGAGCGCCGGCATCGAGTACTGCGTCTCGTCGATGTCGTCGAACCCGATCACGGCGACGTCCTCGGGGACCCGGAGGCCGGCCTCCTGCAGCACGCGCAGCGCGCCGAGCGCGAGGACGTCGTTGAAGGCGACGACCCCGTCGAAGTCCACCCCGCGCGCGAGCAGACCGCGCATCGCGTCCGCCCCGTCCCGCCGGTGCCACGAGCCGACCGGCACGACGAGCTCGTCGTCGGCGGGGACGCCCGCCGCCGCCAGCGCCTCCCGGTAGCCTGCGAGGCGGAGCGCCGCCGAGCCGATCTCCTCGCCGGGGTGCGCGCCGAGCGCCACGACCCGGCGCCGGCCGAGCCCCAGCAGGTGCTCGGTGGCGGCGCGGGCGCCTTCGCCGTTGCGCATGGTGACGTGGTCGCGGGGGCCATTGAAGATCCGCTCGCCGAGCAGGACGACCGGGACGGTGATCCCGGCGACGATGTCGACGTCGTCCTGGTCGAGGGCGAGCACGCTGTACAGCACGCCGTCGACCAGCTGCGACCGCGGCCGCCGCAGCACCTCGAGCTCGCGCTCCCGGTCCGCGCCGAACTGCTCGATGAGCACCGACAGCCCGTGTCCCGCCGCGACCCGCATGACGGAGTCGGCGAGCTCGGCGAAGTAGGCGTTCCGGAGGTCGGGGATCATCAGCGCGATGACGTTGCTCCGCCCGGACCGCAGGCTGCGCGCGGTGGGATTGGGTGTGTACCCCAGCGTCGCGATGGCGTCGAGGACCCGCCGCCGGGTCTCCTCACGCACGTACGGATAGTCGTTGACGACGTTCGACACCGTCTTGACCGACACCCCGGCCAGCCGGCTGACATCGTGCATCGTCGCGGCCACGCCCGCTCCTGTCTGTTTCCCGTCGGCACGAGGTTACAACGTTGTAGGGCGGGGCTGTGCCGCCGGCTCCGCTGCGGCCGGCTACGCCACCACCTTGAGCGCCTCCCGCACCGCTCCCTCCTCCAGGAGCGCGCCCACCGCCTGCGCGCGGAGGTCGGCCGGCACCGCCCGGAGGACGCCGCCGGCGTGCGGCGCGAGGCCGGCGGCGTGCGTCGCCGCGAGGGCGCCCGCAAGCGGGACGCTGCCGCCGTCCGCCTCGCCCGCGCCGGCGAGCATCGCCGCCAGCAAGTAGTGCGCCCCGCCGCGCCCGGCGAGGGCGGCGAGCTCCGCGTCGCTCAGCCGGACGCCGTCGGCCAGCCGGCGGGGGAGGAGCGTCGTCCGGACCCCGGCCACCGCGACGCGGGCCCAGCCGTCGTGGGTCACCTCGTCGGTGAGCGCCGTCACCCCGGCGAGGAGACGCGGGAGGTCGCGGTCGAGCCGCAGCGCCTCCAGGAGGTTGCGCGCGGAGCCCAGGGCGACGACGCGGATGCGGCCGGGGTGCCGGCGCGCGAGCTGCGCCAGGGCGGAGGCGGCGGGCGTGCGCAGGACGCGGGCCGTGGAGCGCGGCAGCGTCACGTGGGCGATGGTGGAGGCGGCCGGGTCGAGGTCGGAGACCGGGGAGGCCTCGGCCGGGAAGACGCCGACCCGGATCGCGCCGAACATCCCGGCGAGGTCCGTCAGCGTGTGCGCCGCCGTCCGGTCCGGATCCGGGGCGGCGGCACCGATCCCGGCCACCTGCGCGCCCGTCCCGAGCAGGTGCAGGAGGGCGAGGGCGGCGTCCGGGCCGGCCGGCGTGTCGAGAAAGAACAGCGGCTGCGGCACGGTTGCGGGTTCGAGCGCCACGGGGACCTCCACGTCGTCGTCTGGTCGGTATACGAACTTGTTATACACGTACGGCGTACACGCCCACAACTGCCCCATAATGAGAGCGTGGCGCTGCATGCAGAGGCGGAGGAGTTCCTCTCCCGACCGCTCGAACGACGAATGGCGATCCCGCTGCGGGTCGAGGTCTACACCCGGCTCACGGAGGCGATCCGCGCGGGCGTGTTCCCGGAGTCGTCGCTGATGCCGTCGGAGAGCGAGATCGGGGCGGCGCTCGGCGTCAGCCGCACGGTCGTCCGGGAGGCGATGCTCCTGCTCGCCGAGGACGGTTTCGTGAACTCCGTCCGCGGCGTCGGACGCGTCGTCTCCGGCCGCCTGCCGGAGACCGGACTGGAGAAGCTCCGGCCGTTCGAGGAGGCGTCCGGCGACGCGGGGAGGCTCCGCCGCACGCAGCACCGCGCCGAGCCGGCGTCCGCGGACTTCGTCGCGTCGGGGCTCGGCCTGGCCCCGAACGAGCCGACCTGGCTGTTCGAGAGCGTCATCCTGAACGGCTCGACGCCCTCCGCGCTCCTCCAGGAGCACCTGCCGGGCGGCGCCGTCCTCCGCCGGCTCTCACCGGAGCTCGCAGAGGCGATCGAGCAGGACACCGGCGCCGGGTCCAGCGCGCTCCGCACGCTGCTCGACGCCCTGGGCGCCCGGCTGGGCCCGGCGCAGAGCCGGCTCTCGGTCGGCGCGGTCGGCGCCTCCCGCGGTGCGGTCCTCGGGCTGGACGCGACCGCGCCCGTGCTCATCATCACCCAGACCCTGGAGTGCTCCGGTCGGCCGATCTACCTCGCGAAGATCCTGGTCGACACGGCGGCGATGACGCCGACGATCGTGCAGGCGCTCTGACCGGGGTTCTCAGCCCTCCCGCACGTACGACCCGAGCTCCGGGCCCGGGTGCAGCACGCCGTTCACGATCGCCTCGATGGCGAACTCGCTCGCGCCGGCCAGGTCGACCGCGGTGGGGTCGAGCAGCCACTGCAGCTGGAGGCCGTCCATGACCGCCAGGATGGAGGCCGCTGCCCGGTCGATCGTGTCCGGAGCGGTCACGCCCTCCTGGGCGCAGAGCGCGCGGAACGCGGCGCCGACCTCGACCCGGAGGTTGCGGTAGCGGTCCTGGAAGTACTCCTTCGCGGGGTGGTCCTCGGTGACCGACTCCGCGGAGAGCACGGTGAACACCTGGACGATCCCGGGCCGCAGCGCGTTGCGCTGGGCGGTGGCGACGAGGTGGGCGAACAGCGCTGGGCCGCCGGGGATGTGCTGATCGGCGAGGTGGGCGACGTCGTCCCTGTCACGGAACTCCAGCACCTCCAGGAGCAGGTTGTTCTTGGACCCGAAGTGGTGCAGGACGCCGGCGTGCGTCATCCCGACCTGCTCGGCGATGTCGGCGAGCGTTCCGTTCGTGGACCCCTTGGTGCCGAAGGTCTCGATCGCCGCGCGCAGGATGTCGACGCGCTTCTGCTCGGTCTCCGGACGCGTACCGGTGCCGTTGCCGTTGATGGCCATTTCCGTCGCTCCTGCCGTGCTGGTTGCGGCCGAGCTTACCAGCCAGTAACCTCACCTCAACCAACTTGCTTTCTGACCAGTAAGCAAGTTATCGTCAGCCGACATTCCGCAGCACCAGGGCACAACGCATGTGTCCGCCACGAAGGAGAAGCAATGAGGCTTACCAAGTATCTGATCACGGCATCGGCGATCGCCGCCGTCGGCGCACTTGCGCTGACCGGCTGCTCGTCCGACGGCAAGTCCAGCGCCAGCACGGGCAGCACGGGCTCGCTCACCGTCGCGAAGCCGGATGGCGCGGCCATCCTGGCGACCCAGATCAACAACCCGTTCATCACCACCGGCTCGGGCATGTCGCTCGGCTACGACCGGATGATCTACGAGCCCCTCGCGATCGTCAACCCGGTCGGCAAGAACGAGACCACTCCGTGGCTCGCCTCCAAGGTCGTGTGGAACGCGGACTACACCCAGCTCACCGTCACCCCGCGCTCGAACGTCAAATGGAGCGACGGCAAGCCCTTCACCGCCGACGACATCGTCTTCACCTACAACCTGATCAAGAACACCCCCGCCCTCGACCTGGGCGGCCTCAAGCTGACGGACATCAAGAAGGACGGGAACAACGTCGTCCTGAACTTCAGCGAGTCCAAGTTCGTCAAGCAGGGCGACGTGCTGCAGGTCCCGATCGTCCCCGAGCACCAGTGGAAGTCCGTCGCCGACGCGACCAAGGACCCGGTGACGAAGGCGATCGGCACCGGCCCGTACACGATCAAGAGCTTCTCGTCGCAGGGCGTCGTCCTCCAGGCGCGGACGGACTACTGGAAGGGCACCGTCCCGGTGGCCCAGCTCAAGTACCTCGAGTACAACGACAACACCGGCCTCCTCCGCGCACTGCAGACCGGCGAGACCGACTGGGCGCAGATCTTCATCACGGACTACCAGAAGAACTATGTGGACAAGGACCCGAAGCACAACGTCTTCTGGGGCGCCAACGTCCTGAGCCCCGACATGATCCTGGTCAACACCGCGAAGGCGCCGTTCAACGACGTGGCGCTCCGCAAGGCCGTGAACATGGTCGTCGACCGCAAGGCGCACGCCACGACGGCGCGCGGCAACGCCGGCCCCGAGCTGACCAACGTGTCGGGCATCCCGCAGCCGACCGGTGACCAGTACATCGCCTCCGCCTACAAGGACCAGACGTTCAAGATCGACGTCGACGGCGCCAAGAAGGTCCTCACCGACGCCGGCTACACCTGGAAGTCCGGCGCGCTGACCGACCCGTCCGGCAAGCCGGTCTCCTTCACCCTGCAGGACCCGCAGGGCTGGAACGACTACGTCACGGGCATCCAGCTCGTCGCCACTCAGCTCAAGACCACCCTCGGCATCGACGCGAAGGTCGCCACCCCCGACGCCGACACCTGGTTCGCCAACGTCGCGTCCGGCAACTTCGACGCCGCGCTGCACTGGACCGGCTCCGGCTCGAACCCGTGGCACATCTACGACGATGTCATGAACAGCAGCTACCTCGACCAGGCCGCCGACGGCAAGGTCTCGGACAACTTCGGCCGCTACAGCAACCCGGACGCGACCGCCCTGCTGAAGCAGTACGCGCAGGCATCCGACGAGGCCACCCGCACCGCGGCGCTGGAGAAGCTGCAGAAGATCTTCGTGGACGACGTCCCGGCGATCCCGATCGGCACCCACCCGCAGCTCGCCGAGTACAACACCCGGAAGTTCGTCGGCTGGCCGAGCGAGCAGGACCAGTACGCGACCGCCGACCCGACCCAGCCGTCGGCCGTCCAGGTGCTGATGAACCTGAAGCCCGCGGGCAAGTAGTCGCCGAGCGCGACCTCACCCCACCCGTCCGGGGTGGACGGCGGCCTCGTGCCGCCGTCCGCCCCGGGCGACCGCGGACAGCATGAAAGCGACGCCATGACAGACTCCCTTCTCTCCGTGCGCGACTTCTCGGTCGTGTACGACGTCGACCCGCCGGTCGCGGCGGTCAAGAACGTCTCCCTCGACATCAAGCGCGGCGAGATCGTCGGCCTCGCCGGCGAGAGCGGCTGCGGCAAGACCACCCTCGCCTACGGCGTGCAGCGCCTCCTCAAGCCCCCGGCCGTGATCACCAGCGGCAGCGTCGTCTTCCACGACGAGGGTGGCGAGGACATCGACATCAACGCCCTCGACGCGGAGCAGATGCGCCGCTTCCGCTGGGACAAGACCTCGATGGTCTTCCAGGGCGCGATGAACGCCCTCAACCCCGTGGCCACCATCGGCTCGCAGCTCGACGACGTCTTCCAGGTGCACCGGCCGGGCATGAGCCGGGCCGAGCGGCGGGCGGCCGTGATCGAGCTCCTGCAGATCGTCAAGGTGGGTGGGCAGCGGATCCGCTCCTACCCGCACGAGCTCTCCGGCGGCATGCGCCAGCGCGTGATGATCGCGATGGCCCTCGCCCTCCGCCCGCAACTCATGGTCATGGACGAGCCGACGACCGCGCTGGACGTGCTCGTGCAGCGCGAGATCCTCAAGCAGATCTCCCAGCTCCGCCACGACTTCGGCTTCTCCGTCGTCTTCATCACCCACGACCTCCCGCTGCTGCTGGAGATCAGCGACCGGATCGCGATCATGCGCGACGGCGAGATCGTGGAGCTCGCCACCGCCGAGCAGATCTGGACGAACCCGCAGCACGAGTACACGCAGAAGCTGCTGCAGTCGTTCCCGCGCCTCACCGGCGAGAGAGGAGTGGTCGTCCGATGACCACGCTCGAATTCCGCAACGTCACCAAGATCTACAACGTCCGCGGCTCCGGGCAGCTGAAGGCCCTGGACGACGTCAGCTTCACGCTGGGCCAGCGGCAGACGATCGGCCTGGTCGGCCAGTCCGGCAGCGGCAAGTCCACGATCGCGAAGATCCTCACCCAGCTCGAGACGCCCACCCGCGGCGAGGTGCTGCTGGACGGCGCCCCGATCCCGCGCTCGGGCAAGCGGCTGCGGCAGTACCGCCAGCAGCTCCGGATGGTGTTCCAGGACCCGTTCGCCTCGCTGAACCCGTCGCACACGATCCGGCACCACATCGAGCGCCCGCTGCGGCTCGACCACGTCGTCCCGAAGGCCGAGGTGGACGACGAGGTGCGGCGGCTGCTGCGCCGCGTGCAGCTCGACGCGGACGCCGTGATCGACCGCCGACCGCACGAGCTCTCCGGCGGCCAGCGCCAGCGTGTGGCCATCGCCCGCGCGCTCGCCTCCCGCCCGACCCTGCTGGTGGCCGACGAGCCGGTGTCGATGCTCGACGTGTCGCTGCGCGTCGGCGTGCTGAACCTGCTCGCCGACCTGCAGCGCGAGGAAGGGCTCGGCGTGCTCTACATCACGCACGACCTGGCCACCGCGCGGCACTTCAGCGACGAAATCATCGTCCTCAACCAGGGCCGGATCGTCGAGCACGGCCCCGCCGACGACGTGATCCTCCGCCCGCAGGACCCCTACACCCGTGAGCTCCGGGCCGCGTCCCCCGACCCGGAGAAGCACTTCGGCAAGCTGACCGCCCGAACCGTCACGACAGCACAGACCGCAGGAGGTGCGCTGTGAGCGCCGAGACGACGACGTCCGCGGGCATTGCCCAAACCGACTCCACCCCCGTCGACCCGACGCTCGTCGGAACCACCGCCACCAAGGCGGAGCGCCGCGGCGTCCGCGTCCCGTGGCGGTTCATCGGCGGTCGCGTGGCCTTCTACGTGTTCACCCTGTGGGCGGCCATCACGATCAACTTCTTCATCCCGCGCCTGATGAAGGGCGACGCCGTGTCGTCCTATATGGCGCGCAGCCAGGGGCAGCTCACCCCGGACGCCGAGAAGGCGCTGCGCCTGCTGTTCGGCGTCGACAAGTCGGTGCCGCTCTGGCAGCAGTACCTCGACTACTGGAACATGCTGCTGCACGGCAACCTCGGCGTCTCGATCTCGACGGGCATGGCGCCGGTCGGCGACGCGATCGCGTCCGCCCTGCCCTGGACGCTCGGCCTGGTCGGCTTCGCCACCGTGGTCTCCTTCCTGATCGGCACCGCCCTCGGCGCCGTGATCGGCTGGCGGCGCGGCGGGAGGCTGGACGTCTTCATCCCGATCACGACGTTCCTCGGCACGATCCCGTACTTCTGGCTCGGCCTGATCTTCATCGCGATCTTCTCCACGACGCTCGGCTGGTTCCCCGCCGGCCACGCCTACGAGCTGGGCGTGGACCCGGGCTGGAACGCCGACTTCATCAGTCAGGTGCTCTCGCACGGCGCCCTCCCGATGGCCACCATCGTGGTCGTCTCGCTCGGCGGCTGGGTGCTCGGGATGCGCAACATGATGCTCACCGTGCTCGACGAGGACTACATCACGGTCGCGCAGGCGAAGGGCATGCCGGACCGGCGCGTGCTGTGGCGCTACGCCGCCCGCAACGCGGTGCTGCCGCAGATCCAGAGCTTCGCGCTCGCGCTCGGCTTCATCGTCAGCGGCACGATCGTGATGGAGATGGTGTTCTCCTATCCCGGCATCGGCCTGCTGCTTCTCAACGCGACCAACGCCAAGGACTATGCGCTCATGCAGGGCATCTTCCTGGTGCTCGTGCTCGCCGTCCTGATCGCGAACATCATCGCCGATATCGCGTACGCCATCCTCGACCCGCGCACCCGCCAGACGGAGGCCTGATCATGACTCTGCCCCAGACCGCCTACATCCAGGCGGTGACTCCCGAGCCGCCGGCGCCGAAGAAGACCACCTTCTGGTCGCAGCTCAAGGCCTCGCTGGCCATGTTCAGCAACCCGAAGTCGGCCGCCGGCCTGATCATCCTGGGCGTGTTCGTGCTCGTCGCGATCTTCGCCCCGCTGATCGCCCCGTACGACCCGGAGGCGCAGAACCTGAAGGAGACGCTGCAGCCGCCGTCGTTCACCCACCTGCTCGGCACGACGCACATCGGCCAGGACGTCTTCAGCCAGCTCGTCTACGGCACCCGCGGCGTGCTCGTCGTCGGTTTCCTGGCGACGATCATGGCCACGGTCGTGGCGATCGTCGTCGGCGTCACCGCCGGCTACCTGCGCGGCTGGAAGAGCGAGTCGCTGTCGGCGCTGTCGAACGTGTTCCTCGTCATCCCCGGCCTGCCGCTGATGATCATCGTCGCCTCGCAGTTCCAGGACCCGCCGCTGCCGCTCATCGCCGCGGTGCTCGGCCTGACCGGCTGGGCATGGGGCGCCCGCGTGCTGCGCGCGCAGACCATGTCCCTGCGCAACCGCGACTTCATCCAGGCCGCCCGGGCGAACGGCGAGCCGCTGCACCGGGTGATCCTGGTCGAGATGCTGCCGAACCTCCTGGCCATCATCGCCTCCAGCTTCGTCGGAACCATGACGGCCGCGGTGCTGGGCCTGACCACGCTCGCGTTCATCGGCGTCATCCCGGTGTCCAACCTGAACTGGGGCACCATCCTGTTCTGGGCGCAGCAGAACAACGCGTTCCCGGACTACTGGTGGTGGTACGTCCCCGCCGGCCTGTGCATCGCGCTGCTCGGCGTCTCTCTCGCCCTGATCAACTTCGGCATCGACGAGTACGTCAACCCGCGCCTGCGTTCGGCGGGGGAGCGCGCCCGGGCGATGAAGCGCAAGGGCATGAACGTCAACGCCGCCGTCACCCAGGTGCGCACGAACTCCACGACGGCCTCGGCCGCAGCGACCCCGGAAAGCAACACCGCATGACCTCGATCCTCCCGTCCACGACCACCGACATCCCGCAGGAGGCCCTTCCCTACCAGGACCCATCGCTGACGACCGCCGAGCGCGTCGCCGACCTGCTCGGGCGCATGACGGTGGAGGAGAAGGTCGGCCAGATGCTCCAGCTGGACGCGCGCGACGACCTGCGCGACCACGTCCTGCGGCGTCACGTCGGCTCGATCCTGCACACCTCGCCGGAGCGCATCCTGGAGGCCAACCGGCTCACGGCGCAGACCCGGCTGCGGATCCCGCTGCTGGTCGGCGAGGACTGCATCCACGGGCACTCGTTCTGGCCCGGCGCCACGATCTACCCCACCCAGCTCGGCATGGCCGCGACCTGGGACGCCGAGCTGATCGAGCGCGTGGCGCGCGCCAGCGCCGAGGAGGTCGCCGTCACCGGCGTGCACTGGACGTTCTCACCGGTGCTGTGCATCGCCCGCGACCTGCGCTGGGGGAGGGTCGGCGAGACGTTCGGCGAGGACCCGTTCCTGATCGGCGAGCTCGCGAGCGCGATGGTGCGCGGCTACCAGGGCGACGGGCTCGACGACCCGACCGCGATCCTCGCGACCGCGAAGCACTTCGCCGGCTACTCGGAGACCCAGGGCGGCCGCGACGCGAGCGAGGCCGACATCTCCCGGCGCAAGTTGCGCAGCTGGTTCCTGCCGCCGTTCGAGCGGGTGGCCCGGGAGGGCTGCCGCACCTTCATGCTCGGCTACCAGAGCACCGACGGCGTGCCGATCACCGTGAACGACTGGCTGCTCAGCGAGGTTCTCCGCGGCGAGTGGGGCTACACCGGCACCCTCATCACCGACTGGGACAACGTCGGCCGGATGGTCTGGGAGCAGAAGGTCCAGCCCGACTACGCGCACGCCGCCGCCGCCGCGGTGAAGGCGGGCAACGACATGGTCATGACGACGCCGCGCTTCTACGAAGGCGCGCTGGAGGCCGTCGAGCGCGGGATGCTCGCGGAGGACGCCTTCGACGCCGCCGTCGCGCGCATCCTGACCCTGAAGTTCGACCTCGGCCTGTTCGAGGACCCGCGCCTGCCGTCGCCCGACCTGGACACCGTGGTCGGCAGCGCGGCGCACGCCGAGCTCAACCTGGAGGTCGCGCGCCGCTCGATCGTGCTGCTGGAGAACGACGGGACGCTCCCGCTCGCGGCGTCGTCGCCGGTCCGCGTGGCCGTCGTCGGCCCGCTCGCCGACGACGCCCAGACCCAGCTCGGCGACTGGGCCGGCGGCTCCGGCCAGGCCGGCTGGCTCGACGGCCAGCCGCGCGAGATGATCACGACGGTCCTCGACGGCCTCCGCGGCATCGACGGCTGGACAGTGCGGCACGCCCGCGGCGCCGACATCCTCACCCTGGAGCAGGACCCGCGCGGGGCGACATTCCCCGACGGCCAGCCGCGGCATCCGGTGGTCGTCCCGTCGCTGCCGGACGACCGGTTGATCGAGGAGGCCGTGGCCGCCGCCGAGGCGTCCGACGTCGTCGTCGCCGTCGTCGGCGACCGCATCGAGCTGGTCGGCGAGGGCCGTTCCACCGCGACGCTGGAGTTGATCGGCGGCCAGGTCGCGCTGCTGGACGCGGTGATCGCGACCGGGAAGCCGGTGATCGTCGTGCTCCTGGCCTCCAAGCCGCTGGTGCTGCCGCCGTCGGTGGCCCGGGCCGCGGCGGTGCTGTGGGCGGCGAACCCGGGCATGAAGGGCGGCCAGGCTCTCGCGGAGATCATCGCGGGCCGGGCCGAGCCGTCGGGCCGCCTCCCCATCTCGTTCGCGAGGCACGCCGGCCAGCAGCCCACCTACTACAACCAGCTCCGCGGACAGCACGGCGACCGCTACGCCGACCTCACCCAGTCGCCCGCGTGGGCGTTCGGCGAGGGGCTGTCCTACACGACCGTGTCCTACAGCGACCTGACGCTCGCCGCCACGTCGCTCGGCACGGGCGACGAGATCGAGGCGGCGGTGACGGTGACCAACACGGGCTCCCGCCCGGTCCGCGAGACCGTGCAGGTGTACGTGCGCGATCAGGTCACCAGCGTCAGCTGGGCCGACAAGGAGCTGAAGGGGTACCGGCAGGTGGACCTGGCGCCAGGGGAGTCGGCGCGGGTGCGGCTGACCCTGCCGGTGGCGGACTGCACGATCGTGGACGCGGCCGGCGAGCGGCTCGTGGAGGCCGGGGCGTTCGAGCTGCTGGTGGGGCCGTCGTCGCGCGACGAGGTGCTGCTGGCGGCGGGGTTCGAGGTGCGCTGAGGCCGGGGCATCCCATGCTTCCCGACCCGGCAGGACGGTGCTAGCTTACATATGGTAAGCACGCTGATTACCTGCCGGGAAAGGAAGTTGCCGTGACCGGAACACGCACGGACGACGCGACACGACAGGAGCAGGCCTCGTGAGCGCGGAACGCTCCGAGGTCGCCGCCCCACAGCCCGCGATCGCCCGGCAGCAGCACACCGCCGACGACATCGCGTTCGCCCTGGAGGACCTGCTCGACCGGATGGACCGGTCGCCCACGCTCGAGGAGATCCACGCCCTCACCGCCGCGCTCGGCCGGCACGAGCGCTCGGTGCTCGCGCGGTTCTTCACCCGGCTGAGCGCTGCGGCCTAGCCTGGGGACGGGGCCCGGGAGGAGGCGGCAGCATGGCCGAGCTCGAGCGGTTCGTCGCGAGCGGCAGACCCGCGTTGCGGGAGTGGCTGGCGGAGAACGCCCGCACGTCGCCCGGCGTCTGGATTGTGTACGAGAAGGGCGCGGACCGCACCCTGAGCTATGACGACATCGTGGAGGAAGCGCTCTGCGTCGGGTGGGTGGACAGCCTCCCGCGCAGGCTCGACGACCAGCATGCGATGCTCCGGCTCTCGCCGCGGAACCCGAAGAGCAACTGGTCCCGGCGCAACAAGGAGCGGATCGCCGCCCTGCGCGAGCGCGGGCTGATGACCGCCGACGGCGAGGCCGTGGTCGAGGCGGCCGTGGCGAGCGGCACGTGGTCGGCGCTGGACACGGTCGAAGAGCTCGCCGAACCGCCCGAGCTCCGCGCCGCCTTGGACGCCGACCCGGTCGCGCGCGCCAACTGGGACGCCTTCCCGCGCTCGGCCCGCCGCGCGATCCTCGAATGGCTGCTCTCGGCCAAGACCGACGTCACCCGCGACCGCCGCGTCGAGACCATCGTGACCGAGGCGAACCAGAACCGGCGGGCGAATCAGTGGCGCCAGCCCGGGTCGCCGCCACCGGCCCGCAGCTGACCCGGCGGGTCGGAGGTGCGTTGAGCGCCTAACCGCCGTTCCGTCTCGTCCCGCCTCCCGCCCGCACGGCGGCGAACCCGTCCCGGATCGCAGCGACGAGGTGGCGCGTGGCGGCCGAGGGGCGCCGGCTCGCGTCGTCCGCCGGTGTCGCCACGAGGATCGAGCGCACGAACGACGGGTCGTCGACCGGGAGCAGGACGATGCCGGGGTGTGCGGCGGTCGTCGCGAGGCCCGGGATGAACCCGACCACCATGCGCGCCGCGGTCATGCCGAGGAGGACCTGGAAGTCGTCGGTCCGGATCGCGACGTCCAGGACGTGGCCTTCCGCCGCGAAGGCGTCCGCGACGACGCGGTCCATCGCATCCTCGGCGGAGGTGGCGAAGACCCAGCGCTCGTCCCGGAGCGAGAGCACGGCGGGGAGGTCGACCGACCTGCGCGACGCGAGCGGGTGCCCGACGGGCAGCGCCAGCAGTAGCGGATCCCGGTACACCTCCATCGTCACCACGTCGGGCCGGAAGGGCAGGTCGTAGCCGGGCACGGTGTAGACGAGAGCGGCGTCGAGCGCGCCGCGGTTGATCCGGTCGACGAGCGCGGGGACCTCCTCGAAGGTGGCGTCGATCTCGATGCCGAGGTCGCCGACGCTGCCGGCGACGAACGGCAGGATGCTCGCCGCCGCCGTCGCGAAGGTCCCGAACCGCAGCCGCACCCGTCCCAGCTGGCTGAACTCGCGCGCGTCCGCGACCGCCCGCTCGCTCAGCGTCAGGATCTCCTGCGCGCGTTCGAGGAGCAGCATCCCGACGGGCGTCAGCCTGCTGCCGCGCGGCGAGCGCACGAGCACCGGAGAGCCGACCAGCCGTTCCAGGTTCTTCAGGTGGTAGTCGACGGTCGGCTGGCCCCAGCCCAGGCGGCGGGCGGCGGCTGTGACCGAGCCCTCGGCGTGGACCGCCGTGAGCGCCTCGAACTGCCGCAGATCCGCCATCGGATCCCCTGTCTGGATGTGGGTGACGACCACCCGAGCGGGTGGCGAGCCACATACAGTCTATGTGGGCTGAGCGAAGTTCGGGGGATTCTGGTCGCGGCACGCGGCCCGCACGATGGAGGAATGGCCCCCACCCGCACCTCCGCTCTCGACGGCACCGCCGCGATCGACGACGCGCCCGCGTTCGACGCGACCTCGCCGGCTCCCGCCGACCTCCGTCACTGGGAGACCCCCTACGCCGACGCGCTGGAGCGTCACGCCGCGCGCGGACCGGTCGCGCTGATGGTGCCGGGGCACGGCGGCGACGACCTCGGTCTCAGCGCGCGGCTCGCCGGCTACTTCGGGGAGCGGCCGCTGCAGCTCGACGTCCCGATGCTGCTGGACGACATCGACCTGGGGGAGGACTCGCCGCTCAGCCGCTCCCTCGCCCTCGCGGCGGACGCGTGGGGCGCGCGCCGCACCTGGTTCCTGACCGGCGGCGCCTCGCAGGCCAACCGCATCGCCGCGCTGGCCGTGCGCGGACTCGGCGAGAACATCCTGTCCCAGCGCAGCGCGCACTCCAGCTTCAGCGACGGCGTGCTCTCGGCGGGCCTGGTCCCCTCGTTCGTACTGCCCTCCATCGACTCGCGCCACGGCGTGGCGCACGGCGTCTCGCCCGCCTCCCTGGACGAGGCGCTGACCGCCGCGACGCGCGCAGGGCGCCCGGCGGACGCGGTCTACATCGTCTCGCCCAGCTACTTCGGCGCGGTCGCGGATGTCGCGGGGCTGGCGCGGGTCGCGCACGCGCACGGCGCCCCGCTGATCGTGGACGGCGCCTGGGGGCCGCACTTCGGGTTCCACCCCGACCTCCCGGAGTCGCCCGCCCGGCTCGGCGCGGACCTCGTCGTCTCCAGCACGCACAAGCTGGGCGGCTCGCTCACCCAGTCGGCCATGCTGCACCTCGGTCACGGCCCGTTCGCGGACGCCCTCGAGCCGCTCGTCGAGCGCGCTGTCTCGATCACCGCGTCGACCTCCACCTCGGCGCTGCTGCAGGCATCGCTCGACATCGCCCGGCACTCCCTCGCCACCGGCGCGGAGCTGATCGGCCGGTCGATCGCGGGCGCCGACGCATTCCGGGAGGCGCTGCGCGGCGACCCGCGCTTCGGCGTGCTGAGCGACGGCTTCGGCGCCTTCGACGACATCGTCGCCGTCGACCCGCTGCGCGTGGCGATCGACGTCTCCGGCACCGGTGTGAGCGGGCACTGGCTGCGTCAGCGCCTCATCGACGCCGACGGGATCTACTTCGAGATGTCGACGGCGACCACCCTCGTGGCGCTCATCGGCGCCGGCAAGACGCCGGACCTCGCCCGGGCGCACCGGGCGCTGGCCGCGGCGGCCGACTCGGCCGAGGCGTCCGCCGAGGCGGCGAGCGGCGCCGCGGAGGAGTTCCCCGCCCTGCCCGAGGCCGGGCCGCTGCGCATGCCGCCGCGCGACGCCTTCTTCGCCGGCACCGAGCTCGTGCCCGCGGCCGCGGCCGTCGGGCGGATCTCCGCCGACACCCTCGCCGCCTACCCGCCCGGGATCCCGAACCTGATCCCCGGCGAGGAGATCACGGCCCAGACCGTGGCCTTCCTGCAGGCGGTCGCCGCATCCCCGTCAGGGTATGTGCGCGGCGCCGTCGACCCCGCGGTCGAGCGGTTCCGGGTGACCGCCCGCGACTGATCCACCGCGACCGATTTCGGATCCCCCCACCAATCAAAGGAGACTGGTAGATATGCCCACCATCGCTCAGCAGCTGCTGCGCAGGAAGCCCACGACGCCGCCCGGCGCCGGGGAGGCGCACCTGAGACGCAGCATCGGCCTCTTCTCGCTGACCATGATCGGTGTCGGCGGGACGCTCGGCACCGGAATCTTCTTCATCCTGTCGCAGGCGGTCCCCGTCGCCGGACCCGCCGTGATCTGGTCGTTCGTCATCGGCGGCGTCGTCGCCGGGCTCACCGCCCTCTGCTACGCGGAGATGGCCGGCGCTGTCCCGGCCTCCGGCTCCACGTACTCGTACGCGTACGCGACGCTCGGCGAGGGCACGGCGATGGCGGTCGGAGCGTGTCTGCTGCTGGAGTACGGCGTCTCGACGGCGGCGGTCGCCGTCGGCTGGTCGCAGTACGTCAACCAGCTGCTGCAGAACCTCTTCGGCTGGCAGCTGCCGGTGCAGCTCTCCCAGGCGCCCGAGCAGGGCGGCATCGTCAACATCCCCGCGGTGATCGTCATCGTGCTGTGCTCCCTGCTGCTCCTGCGCGGGGCCCGCGAGTCCACGACGGTCAACAGCATCATGGTGGTCATCAAGATCGCCGTCGTGCTGTTCTTCTGCGCGGTCGCCTTCACCGGCTGGAACGCCGACCACTTCCACAACTTCGCTCCGGCCGGGTTCGCGGGCATCGTCGGCGGCGCCGGGATCATCTTCTTCTCGTTCGTCGGCCTCGACGCCGTGTCGACGGCGGGCGAGGAGGCCAAGAACCCGAAGCGGAACCTCCCGCTCGCGATCATCTTCGCGCTGCTCATCATCATCGTGCTGTACGTCGGCACCAGCCTCGCGGCCCTCGGCGCGCAGGCCCCGGCGAAGTTCGCGAACCAGGACGCCGGGCTCGCGGCGATCCTGCAGAACATCGTCGGCTCCAGCTGGCCGGGGACCGTCGTCGCGATCGGCGCCATCATCTCGATCTTCTCCGTGACGCTGGTCTGCCTCTACGGGCAGACGCGCATCCTGTTCGCCATGTCGCGCGACGGGATGATCCCGAAGGTGTTCGCGAGGGTCAACCCGCGGACGATGACGCCGGTGCGCAACACCGTCATCGTGATGATCGCCACGGGCGTCCTCGCGGCCGTCGTCCCGATCGACTTCCTCGCCGAGATGACCAGCATCGGCACCCTCGTCGCCTTCCTCGTGGTCTCGCTCGGCGTCATCATCCTGCGGGTGCGGGAGCCGGAGCTGGAGCGCGGCTTCCGCCTGCCGCTCGGCTGGACGATCCCGATCCTGTCGATCGCGGGCTGCATCGCGATCATCACCCAGCTGCGCCTCATCACGATCATCGTGTTCCTGATCTGGACCGCGGTCTTCCTCGTCTTCTACTGGTTCTACGGCCGGAAGCACTCCACGCTGCAGACCGGGCAGCCGATCGCCGGCGCGGACGCTCCGTACACGAGCAACTTCGCCCAGCCCAGCAAGAGCGAGATCCGCGAGGCCGCCGAACGCCGGAAGGCGGGCCGGAGATGAGCATCGTCGTCGGTGTGGACCCCGCGCACCGCTCCGCCTCCGCGCTGCACCTGGCGGCGCTGATCGCCCGCTCCTCGGGCGCCGACCTCATCGTCACCGCCGTCGTCCCGCCCGCGTGGCCGACGACCGCGGGCGGCGCGGACGCGGAATGGCGCGGCTACACCCGGGAGAACGCCGACGGCGCCCTCGACCACGCCGCGGCCGTGCTCGGCGGCTCCATCGCGGCGGAGTACCTCCTGCACGAGGCCCCGTCCGCCCGGCGCGGGCTCGTGGGCCTGGCCGAGGAGCGGGAGGCGTCGCTGATCGTCGTCGGCTCGGCGACGGACGGGCCCCAGGGGCGGATCGCGCTCGGCTCGGCCAGCGACACCCTTCTGCACGCCTCGCCCGTCCCGGTCGCGATCGCGCCCCGCGGGTACCGCACGGCGGAGGACGCACGCGTCAGGCGGGTCACCGCCGCCTACCGGGGGACCGGCGCGTCGACCGATCTGGTGTTCGGGGCGGCGGGCGTGGCCGCGTCCGTCGGCGCGGAGCTGCGCGTCGCCTCCTTCGCCGTCGTGCCGCGCGACTCCGGTACGTCGGGCGCCGGCTTCGACGCCGAGCAGGACATCGCGGACACCTGGGCCGCGGACGTCGAGAAGCACGCCGCGGCGCTGGTCCGGGAGGTGTCGGAGCTGCCCGACGCCCCGGAGGTCTCCGACGTCGCCGTGGGACGGGGCGAGACCTGGGAGGCGGCCCTGGCGGACATCGGCTGGGAGCCGGGCGAGGTGCTGGTCGTCGGCTCGAGCACGCTCGGCCCGATCGCCCGGGTGTTCCTCGGCTCGCACGCGGCCAAGATCGTCCGCCATTCGCCGGTGCCGGTGGTCGTCGTCCCACACGGCGTCGTCGGCCGCGACAGGGACTGACGCGACAGGGATTCACGCGACAGGGACTCACGCGAGAGGGACCGACCTCCCGCAGCACCACCCGATCGAACCAGAACGAAGGACCGCACCATGGCCCACCCCCTCCTCGACCTCTTCCCGGCCGGGGCCGCCGTCGACCCCGACGGCGTCCTCGTCATCGCCGGCTGCCGCGTCGACGACCTCGCGCGCGAGTTCGGCACTCCCGCGATCGTCGTCGACGAGGACGCCCTCCGCGCCAGGGCGCGCGAGTACCGCACCGCCCTGACCTCGCGCCGGCCGAACGCCCGCGTCGTCTTCGCGTCGAAGGCGTTCCCGGCGACCGCCGTGCAGCGGGTGATGGTCGAGGAGGGGCTGGGCCTGGACGTGGCCGGCGGCGGCGAGATCCTCAGCGCCCTCCGCGCGGGCGTCGACCCGGCGCTCGTCGTCATGCACGGCAACGCCAAGACGACGGAGGAGCTGCGGATCGCGGTGGAGGCCGGGATCGGGCTCGTCGTGGTGGACAACGAGGACGACGTCGACCGGCTCGAGCGGCTGGTCGCGCCGGGGAGCGTCCAGCGCGTCCTGGTTCGGGTGGTCCCGGGCGTCGAGTCGTCCACGCACCCGCACGTGCAGACCGGGCAGGTGGGCTCCAAGTTCGGTCTGACCGCCGCGGCCGCGCGCCGGCTGATCGCCCGGATCGAGGCCAGCCCGCTGCTGGAGCTGCGCGGCCTGCACGCCCACGTCGGATCGCAGATCATGGACGCGGCCGAGCTCGCCGCGGCCGTCGCCCCGCTCGCGGCGCTCGGCACGTTCCCGGTCTACGACCTCGGCGGCGGCCTCGGCGCCCGCTACACGACCGCGGACCGGCCCGCCACGGTCGACGAGTACGTCGAGGCGCTGCTCGCCGCCGCCGGCGAGCACCTCCCGGCGGACGCCGAGCTCATCATCGAGCCCGGCCGCAGCATGGTGAACGGCTCGGCCTTCACGCTCTACACGGTCACCACCGTGAAGCGGGACGCCAGGAACTTCGTCGCCGTCGACGGCGGCATGGGCGACAACCTGGAGGCCGCGCTCTTCCAGCAGCGCTACGAGGCCGTCCTGGCCGGCCGCCTGCACGAGGAGGACGCCGAGGACGTGGTGGTGGTCGGCCGGCACTGCGAGTCCGGGGACGTGCTCATCGACCCGCTGCGGCTGCCCGCCGCCCGGGTCGGCGACCTCCTCGCCGTGCCCGCCACCGGCGCCTACACGCACACCATGGCGAACAACTACAACGGCTACCGCCGGCCGCCGGTGGTCTTCGTGCGCGACGGCGAGGCGCGGGCCGTGATCCGCCGGGAGACCTGGGAGGACCTGTTCGCGCGGGACGTGTGAGAAAGGTGCGTGCAGCGTTGCGGTAAAAAGTCTGAGGTCAGGCCATTGACAATAGGGTCGGTGGCTCGCCACGATGGTGCAACCCACTGTGAATCCTCGAAGGAGAGGTTGCAACGCATGAGTGACACCACGCAAGAAGCAGAGGACGCGGACGCCGCCGACCTCGCCAGGCTCGGGTACAAGCAGGAGCTCCACCGCGGGATGAGCGGGTTCTCCAACTTCGCGATCTCGTTCTCGATCATCTCGATCCTCGCCGGCTGCATCACCTCGTACAGCATCGCGCTGAAGTCCGGGGGACCGTCGGCCATCAACATCGGCTGGCCGCTCGTCGGCGTCTTCGTGCTGTGCGTCGCGCTCGCCATGGCGGAGGTCTGCTCCAAGTACCCGACCGCCGGCGGCCTGTACTTCTGGGCCGGACGGCTCGCCAAGCGGAACAAGCGCCAGTGGGCGTGGTTCGTCGGCTGGTTCAACTTCCTCGGCGAAGTGGCCGTGACCGCGGCGATCGACTACGGCGCGGCGGTCACCATGATGGCGTTCGGCAACCTGGTGTGGGGCATCGATGTCAACGCCGTCAACACCTTCGTCCTCTTCATCGTCATCATCGTGGCGCACGGCCTGCTGAACACCTTCGGCGTGCGGCTGGTCTCGATCCTCTCGAACGTGTCCGCGTGGTGGCACATCTTCGGCGTGCTCATCATCGTCGCCGCCCTGTGGATCATGCCGACCAAGCACCAGGACATCGGCTGGACGTTCACGGCCTGGCACAACGAGACCGGCTGGTCGTTCGCCCCGTACGTGTTCCTCATGGGCCTGCTGATGGCGCAGTACACGTACACCGGGTATGACGCGTCCGCGCACGTGTCCGAGGAGACCAAGAAGGCGTCCACGGCCGCGCCGCGCGGCATCGTGATGAGCGTGCTGATCTCGATCGTCGGCGGCTGGATCCTGCTGTTCTCGATCACCGCCGCCATCCAGGACGGCAGCCAGGCCGGGCTCACCAAGCTCGGCGCCACCTCCACAGGCCTGCCGCCCGCGCAGATCTTCCTGGACGCGCTCAACTACCCGACGGTCGCGAAGTTCCTGCTCTTCATCGTCTGCGGCGCGCAGTTCTTCTGCGGCATGGCGTCGGTCACGGCGAACTCGCGGATGAGCTACGCGTTCTCGCGCGACAACGCCATCCCGGGCTCGCGGCTGTGGGCCAAGGTGAACCAGCGCACCGGCACGCCGACCAACTCGATCTGGCTGTGCGTCGTGCTCTCGATCATCCTGGCGGCGCCAGCGCTGTTCAACCTCACCGCCTACCTCGCCGTCACCTCGGTCGCGGTCATCGGCCTCTACATCGCCTACGTCACGCCGGTGCTGCTGCGGCGGCTCGATCGGAACTTCACGCCGGGCGTCTGGAACCTCGGCCGCTGGAGCGCGGTGATCGGCTGGATCGCGGTGGTCTGGGTGATCTTCATCGTCATCCTGTTCGTGCTCCCTCCGGTCACACCGATCACGGTCGATACTTTCAACTACGCGCCCATCGCGGTGGTCGTGGTTGCCGTGATCGCGACGGTGCTCTGGTTCACCAACGGACGCAAGCACTTCATGACGCGCGAGGAGGCCAGCCATCTGACGATCAGCGCGGACGAGCTGCTGAAGGAGTAGCCGCCGACCATGGACGAACCGGAGCGCGCAATGATCGATTCCCACACGGACACGCCGCCGATCGACGCACCGCTGGTCGACGCGGTCCTGCGGCCGGTGCGGGGCCACATGGCCTTCGAGTCCTGCGTCGAACAGCTCGGGTCGGCGATCCAGCTCGGGATCTTCCGGGCGGGGGACCGGCTGCCGCCCGAACGCGAGCTGGCCGAACGACTCAGCGTCTCGCGGGCCACCCTGCGGGAAGCGATCAGCGCGCTCCGGGTCGCCGGATTCGTCTCCACGACCCGGGGCCGCGGCGGCGGGACCGTCGTCGAGTCCGTCGGGGCCTCGGAGAACTGGCGCCCCGACCAGCCGTCCGGGCCGGCCCGGCTCGCCGACATCGAGGACATCACCGTGTTCCGCTCGATCATCGAGCCGGGCGCGGCCTACCGCGCGGCGCAGGTCGACCTCTCCGCCGACCAGCGCGGGCTGCTCATCAGCTGCCTGCGCGACCTGCGCGAGTCGGAGACGCCGGCCGAGTACCGGCAGGCGGACGCCCGGCTGCACCTGGCGATCGCGACCGTCTGCGGCTCCGACGAGCTGTCGACGGCGTGCAACGCCGTCCAGATCAAGATCCACCAGCTCCTCGCCGAGATCCCGTTCCTGCAGAAGAACATCGAGAGCTCGGAGGAGCAGCACCGCATCATCGTGCAGGCGATCCTCGACGGCGACGCCGACCGCGCCCGCTTCGTCATGCACGACCACTGCGCCGCCACCGCGGCGCTGCTGAAAGGCCTACTGAAATGAGGACACGACCGTGACCACGCGCAACGACCGCATGCTGACCGTCGAGCAGCTCAGGGAGGAGATCCTCAGCGACGCGATCGACACCGTCGTCCTGGGCTTCACCGACATGCAGGGGCGCCTGCAGGGCAAGTTCATCCACGGCCGGTTCTTCCTCGACTCCGTGCTCGCGCACGGGACGGAGGGGTGCAACTACCTGCTCGCCGTCGACGTCGAGATGAACACGGTCGACGGCTACGCCATCTCCTCGTGGGAGCAGGGCTACGGCGACATGGTCTTCGAGCTGGACCTGTCCACGATCCGGCGCCTTCCGCACCGGCCGGGCACCGCGCTCATCCAGTGCGACCTCTCGCTCGAGCACGGCGGTCCGGTCCGGGTGTCGCCCCGCGCCATCCTGCGCGCCCAGACCGAGCGCGCCGCGAAGCACGGGTTCACCGCGCTGGCGGGCACGGAGCTCGAGTTCGTGGTGTTCGAGGACAGCTACGAGGACGCCTGGAACGCCGGCTACCGCGACCTGACGCCCGCGAACCTCTACAACGTCGACTACTCGATCCTCGGCTCCAGCCGGGTCGAGCCGCTGCTGCGGGACATCCGGAACATCATGTACGCGGCGGGACTCGACGTGGAGTCGGCCAAGGGCGAGTGCAACTTCGGCCAGCACGAGATCGCGTTCAAGTACGCCGAGGTCATGACCACGGCCGACAACCACACGGTCTACAAGACGTCGGCGAAGGACATCGCCTCCCAGCGCGGCAAGTCGATCACGTTCATGGCGAAGCCGAGCGAGCGGGAAGGCAACTCCTGCCACGTGCACATGTCGCTGCGCGGGCTGGACGGCTCGCTCGCGTTCTGGGACGAGGCGACCGGCGAGCGCACTCCGGTCTACGACCACTTCATCGCCGGCGTGCTGCGCACGATGCGGGAGTTCACCCTCTTCTACGCGCCCAGCATCAACTCCTACAAGCGCTTCGCCAAGGGCTCCTTCGCCCCCACCGCCGTCGCGTGGGGCCACGACAACCGGACCTGCTCGGTGCGCCTGGTCGGCCACGGGGCCGGCGCCAGGATGGAGAACCGCCTCCCCGGCGGCGACGTCAACCCGTACCTGGCGCTGGCGGCGATGCTCGCCGGCGGCCTGTACGGCGTCGAGCACGAGCTGGAGCTCGAGCCGGAGACCGTCGGCAACGCCTACGAGTCCGGGGCGCCGACCGTCCCGACCACGCTGCGCGAGGCGCGCGACGCGTTCGCCGGCTCCGAGATCGCCCGGGAGGTCTTCGGCGAGGACGTCGTGGCCCACTACGTCAACTACGCGGATGTGGAACTCGCCGCGTTCGAGTCCGCCGTGACGGATTGGGAACTGCGCCGCGGATTCGAGAGGCTCTGAGCATGACGTTCCCCACCTCCTCGTTCGGCGCCGGCGGCACGCACACCGTCCTGAACCCCGCCACCGCCGAGGCCATCACCGACGTCGCGCTCGCCGACCTCGCCGAGACCGACGCCGCCATCGAACGCGCGCACCGCGCCTATCCCGCCTGGCGTGCGATCGCGCCGGGCGAGCGGGCCCGCCTGCTGCGCGCCTTCTCGACCGTCATCGACGAGCACCGCGAGGAGCTCGCGCTGCTCGAAGTGCTCAACGCCGGCCACACCATCGGCAACGCGCGCTGGGAGGCGGGGAACGTCCGCGACGTCCTCGCCTACTACTCCGCCGCGCCGGAACGCCACTTCGGCCGGCAGATCCCGGTGCCGGGCGGCGTCGACATCACCTTCCACGAGCCCCTCGGCGTCGTCGGCATCATCGTCCCGTGGAACTTCCCGATGCCGATCGCAGGCTGGGGCTTCGCGCCGGCGCTCGCCGCGGGCAACACCGTCGTGCTCAAGCCGGCCGAGCTGACCCCGCTGACCGCGATGCGGATCGGCGAGCTCGCGCTGGAGGCCGGGATCCCGGAGGGCGTGTTCACCGTCATCCCGGGCAAGGGCCGGATCGTGGGGGAGCGCTTCGTGACCCACCCGCTGGTCCGGAAGGTCTGCTTCACCGGCTCCACCGAGGTGGGCAAGGGCATCATGCGCGGCTGCGCCGACCAGGTGAAGCGGGTCACCCTGGAGCTGGGCGGCAAGAGCGCGAACATCGTCTTCGCCGACGCGGACCTGGAGAAGGCCGCGGCCTCCGCCCCGGGCGGCGCGTTCGACAACGCCGGCCAGGACTGCTGCTCGCGCTCGCGCATCCTCGTGCAGGAGAGCGTCTACGACCGGTTCCTGGAGCTGCTGGAGCCCGCCGTGAAGTCGTTCCGGGTGACGGATCCGAGCGCCGAGGACGCCGAGATGGGCCCGCTGATCTCGGCGGGCCAGCGGGCGTCCGTCGCCGCGCACCTGGAGGACGCCGACATCGCGTTCGCGGGCCGGACCGTGACCGGGACCGACGGCTTCTGGATGGCGCCGACCGTGGTGCTCCCGCGCACCCTGCAGGACCCGGTGTGGACGCAGGAGCTGTTCGGCCCGGTCGTGGCCGTGCTGCCGTTCACCGACGAGGCGGACGCGGTCGCCAAGGCCAACGACACCCCCTACGGGCTGTCCGGCTCCATCTTCACCCGCGACGTCGGCCGCGCCCTGCGCGTCGCCCGCGGCGTCGAGTCGGGGAACCTCTCCGTGAACTCGCACTCCTCGGTGCGCTACTGGACGCCGTTCGGCGGCTTCAAGCAGTCCGGCCTCGGCCGCGAGCTCGGCCCGGACGCGCCCGACTCCTTCTCCGAGGTCAAGAACGTCTTCCTGTCCACCGACTGATCCAGCACCGACTGATCCACCCGCTCCTGACGCGCCCGCGCGGACACGACGAACCATCAACGAAAGGCGAAACACACTATGGGAAAGCTCGACGGCAAGGTCGGAGTCATCACGGGCGGCTGCAGCGGCATCGGGCTGGCGACGGCGAAGAAGTTCGTCGCGGAGGGCGCGAAGGTCGTCATCGGCGACGTGGACGCGGTGAACGGCCCGCGGATCGCCGACGAACTGGGCGGCGCGTTCATCCAGGTCGACGTGACCGACGCGGAGCAGGTGGGGGCGATGTTCGCGCTCGCCAAGGAGCGCTTCGGCCGGATCGACATCGCGTTCAACAACGCCGGCATCTCACCCGCCGACGACGACTCCATCCTCAAGACCGGCATCGAAGCGTGGGACCGCGTGCAGCGGGTCAACCTGACCAGCGTCTACCTGTGCTGCAAGGCGGTGCTGCCGTACATGCTGGAGCAGGGCAGCGGCTCCATCATCAACACGGCGTCGTTCGTCGCGCTGCTGGGCGCCGCCACGTCGCAGATCTCCTACACGGCGTCGAAGGGCGGTGTGCTGGCGATGACGCGCGAGCTGGGCGTGCAGTTCGCCGGCAAGGGCATCCGCGTCAACGCGCTCTGCCCGGGCCCGGTGAACACCCCGCTGCTGCAGGAGCTGTTCGCCAAGGACCCGGAGCGCGCAGCGCGCCGCCTCGTGCACATCCCGATGGGCCGCTTCGCCGAGCCCGAGGAGCTGGCCAACGCGGTCGCCTTCCTCGGCAGCGACGAGTCGAGCTTCATCACGGCGACCGAGTTCCTCGTCGACGGCGGCCTGTCGCACGCGTACGTGACCCCGCTCGACTCCGACTTCGACTGACCCGCCGATGAGCGCCCCGGTCATCGGTCTCACCACCTACCGCCAGCCCGCCGACTGGGGCACCTGGCGCTCGGTGCGCGCCGACCTGCTCCCCACCGACTACGCGACGGCGGTCGAACGCGCGGGCGGCGTGCCCGTGCTGCTGCCCGTGTTCGCCACCCGGGAGGCCGCGGTCACCGCGGTCTCCCGGCTGGACGGCGTCCTCCTCTCCGGCGGCGCCGACCTGAACCCGGAGCTGTACGGGGAGTCGCCGGACCCGCACGTCACCGCCTGGTACGACGACAGGGACGCGTCGGAGCTGTGGGTGCTGGACGCCGCGGCCGAGTCCGGGCTCCCGGTCCTCGGCGTCTGCCGCGGCATGCAGCTGATGGCGGTCGCGGCCGGCGGGACCCTCGTGCAGCACCTCCCCGACCAGGTGGGCCACGCCGACCACGCCGGCGGCCCCAGCGACTACGGCCGGATCGAGGTGACCCTCGACCCCGGCCACCGGATCTCCGCGCTGCTCGGCAGCTCCTTCATCGCCCCCTGCCACCACCACCAGGCGGTCCGCACCCACCCCGGCTTCGTCGGAACGGCGCAGGACAGCGACGGGGTGCTCCAAGCGATGGAGGGAACGGGGGAGCGGTTCGAGGTCGCGGTGCAGTGGCATCCGGAGACCGGACGGGACCTGGGGTTGTTCGAGGGGCTGGTGGAGGCGGCGAGGGGGGTCAGTTCTCGCACGAGAGGTCTGTAATGTCCGACTTCAACGCTTATGTGCAGGCCCTCGTTCCCGCATACCCGGGGACAGGCAGGCTACGCGATCCAGATAGTCTGCTCTGGCAATACGCGGCCGTGATTACAAACGTGGCCGATGGCTACGATGACAATCTCGCCGAGTATTTCAACGATTTGTCATGCAGGGACTTCATCGAACTCGTTCTCCGCGACCCGAAGGCGAGCGAGCATGCGCCGTTTCGTGATTTCCATGATGCTGTGAGCGCATTGGATCGGCGGTTCAAGACCTTTCTTGCACCGCAACCAGTAGCCCCTGGCAACCGTTGGTGGACCACGCACCTCCCGCTGCGCGCGGGCGCCAATCTGCGGCACGATATGCAGGCGATCTTCGGCTACGGAGCCCAGCCGGCTGAGGAGTAGGGTCACCAGCATCCAGGCCAAGGGCGCCATCGGCGCCGATGCCCAGGGCGACGCTTGCCCGCGGCCGCGCTCCAAAGCTGCCCACTGTGCGGCTGGGGCACCAGGGCGGCATTCGGAAGCTGGGGATAGCCTGAAGAACCGTGCGGCACCATGATCGTGGCGGCGTCGAAATCAGTGTGAAACTCATGTGTGCTGGCTTAGCCGCCTTGGGCGATCAGCTTGCTGACTATGAGAAGTGGGGAGCGCTTGCGGCGATAGAGGACACGACTGAATGGCTCTCGCAAGCCGCTGATGTGCGTTACGACTGACGTTCGCTATGGGGACGAGGTCCTCGATTCCCAGTGGTTCTCCCCACCGAATTCCGGCCAAGTACAGTTGACTCCAACATCCAGCTAGAGGGGGGCGCGTGCCCGGGCGAAAACCATCGATCAACGATGTGGCGCGCATCGCGGGGGTCTCGTATCAGACCGTTTCGCGGGTCATCAACAGCGCTCCGGATGTCAGCCCGGCCACGCGGGCGCGTATCCAGCAGATCATCGCCGACGTCGGATACCACCGCAATCGCGCGGCGGCGGCGCTGGTGACCAACCGCTCGACCTCGATCGGTATCGTGACGGACGGCTCGCCGCGCTTCGGCCCAGTCGGGACCCTTCTCTCGCTCGAGAGCGTCATCCGGGAGCGCGGGTACACCGCGACCGTCGTCGCCGTGAACGAGCCGTACGACGAGTCGGTGCAGGACGCGTTCGACACCCTCGACGAGCTGGGTGTGGACGGCATCATCATCATCGCGCCGCGCCTCTCCATGGCGTCCGCGGTCGTGGCCGCGTCGGTTCGAGTCCCGGTCGAGATGATCGCGGCGGGCGCCTCCGGGACGTCGAACATCGTCACCTACTCCGAGAACCAGGAGCTGGGGGCGCGCATGGCCACCCAGCATCTGATCGACCTCGGTCACACCGACATCGCGCACATCGCCGGCTCGATGGAGTGGTTCGACGCCCGGGTACGCAAGCGCGGCTGGGAGAGCGCGCTGCGGGACGCCGGTCTCGCGCCGGGGCTGTGCGTCGAAGGCGACTGGAGTCCCAAGTGGGCCTACGAGACGGGGTTGCGCCTGATCGAGGAGGGACGGGTTCCCCGGGCCATCTTCGCCGTCAGCGACCACACGGCGCTCGGGCTGATCCGGGCCTTCGCGGAGAACGGCGTGCGGGTGCCGGAGGACGTGAGCATCGTCGGCTTCGACGACGTCGAGGGATCCGATTACTTCCTGCCGCCGCTCACGACCGTCCGGCAGGACTTCCCCGCCCTGGCGCGCGCGACGATCGACGTTCTGCTCAGCGCCGTCGAGGGACACGCGGCCCACCGCGCCCCGAGCGCGCCGACCCTGGTGGTGCGCAACAGCGCGATTCGCGCACGCTGATCACAGCCGCAGCATGCGCTCGCGCAACTCGTCCAGCGCCGCCAGTGCGAGCGGGGCGAACGCGTCGTCCTCTCTCGCCCGGACCCAGCGTTCGAACCCGACCCGGAAGGCGAGCAGCGCCAGCTCGGCGGCGAGCCGGGCGCTGAGCTCGTCGACGCCCTTCTCCCGCAGGGCCGCTGCGATCGACGCGGTGAGGTGCGCGAACTTCAGCTGGCCCCGCTCCTGGAGCTCCTCGTTGCCGGCGACGACGGCGACCCGCCGGAGCGCCAGGGTGCGCCGGGGAGGCGTCATCACGGCATCGGCGGCGGTGAGGCCGAGACGGACGTATTCCGTCGGCTCCGATCCGGGGTCCGCAGCGGAGATCGCGTCCACGAACACGCCCTCGAGGACGTCCTCGCCGGCGAGGATCACCTCGCGCTTGTCGGCGAAGTGCCGGAAGAAGGTCGCGCGGTTCAGCCCGGCCCGTTCGGCGATCTGCGCGACCGTGGTCGACTCGTAGCCGCGCTCCTCGAACAGGTCGAAGGCGGCGGCCTCGAGTCGCTCGCGCGAGTTCGGCGCCCATCTGCCCATGGCAAGCAAGCGTAGCTTATGCGACTGAGTCGCAACACGTGATAGAGTGATGCGACTTGGTCGCATCAGGAGGTCATCATGCGCATCTTCGTCACCGGCGGTTCGGGATGGATCGGCTCGGCGGTCATCCCCGAGCTCGTCGCCCACGGGCACAGCGTTCTGGCGCTCGCGCGGTCGGATGCCTCGGCCGCGGCGGTCGAAGCGGGCGGTGCGGAGGCGCTCCGCGGCGACCTCGTCGACACCGGCCTCCTGCGAAGCGCCACCGCCGAATCGGAAGCGGTCATCCACCTGGCCTACCGTCACGACCTCGGCCAGGCTGGCGGCGCCGAGGCGGACGCGAGGGCGATCGAGGCGTTCACCGAGACGGCCGCCGGCTCCGGCACGCGCATCCTCGTCACCGGAGCGACGATCTCCGTGCCCGGCCGCGCGGCCACCGAGGAGGACGAGCTCGTGCCGGCCGGTCCGGTCGCGGCGAGGACCGCGAACCTGCGGAACGCCCTCGCCGCGGCGCGATCCGGTGCGCCGGTCAGCCTGGTGATGATTCCGAGGACGGTGCACGGCACTGGTGAGCGGCATGGCTTCATCCCCCAGCTCATCGCCCGTGCACGGGCGACCGGGGTCTCGGCCTATGTCGGCGACGGGAGCAACCGATGGCCGGCGGTGCACATCGCCGACGCCGCGACGCTGTACCGGCTCGCCGTGGAGAGTGCGCCCGCCGGTTCCGTGCTGAACGCCGTCGGCGAGGAAGGCGTCCGGGTCCGGGACATCGCCGAGACGATCGGACGCCGCCTCGGGATCCCCGCGGAGCCGCGGCCCGCCGCCGAGCTCGGCATGCCTCTCGGCGCGGTGCTGGCGGGGGACATGCCGGCGTCGAGCGCGCTGACCCGGCGGCTCCTCGGCTGGACGCCCACGCACCCCGGGCTGCTCGAGGACATCGGGCTCGGGCACTACTTCGAGTGACGAAGCCGGCCGGGGCCCGACCCCGGCCGCACGTGTGTCACTCCGTGACTTGACAAACCGCGTCGTGAACGTTCACGATGTGTCTACGCCGTGAACGTTCACGATGATCCACCGGTGGACCTCCCCGAGGTCACGCCTCAGCTCCGATGTCAGTGACGACTGTCGACGTGCTGGGCGCAGAGCCGGCGGGACCGATCCGACACGTCCACTGCGCGCGTCCGTCCCGCGCCGAATCGCGGAGACGGCGCATCTGAGCGGTGCGTCCGCCCGGAGAGGTGCACCGGCTTGATGGCGAGCCGGCTGCGATGACAGCACCCCCGACGCCATCCCGAAAGTACTGGAGAGACCATGTTCCGTAGAACAGCACTGCTGGCGGCAGGCGCCGCGCTCGTCTTCGCGGTCGTCGGTTGCAGCTCGACGACCAGCACCGCAGGCAGCGGCGACTCGGCCGCATCCCAGAAGGCCGAGCAAGCGCTCAAGAAGGTCACCGGGCAGGTTCTGAGCAAGGGCCCGAACGGCGAGTCGCCGTCGCCGGCGGCTGCCGCCGACCTCACCGCGGACGAGATCGCCAAGGTCCGCGCCCGGGGCGCGACGGCCGCGATCGTCATGCACTACGGCGGCAACGACTGGGCCACGGCCCAGATCGCCGGCCTCAAGAGCGAGTTCCAGAAGCTCGGCATCAAGGTCATCGCGACCACGGACGCCGACTTCAAGCCGGACAAGCAGGTGTCGGACCTGGAGACGGTCCAGGCCCAGAAGCCCGACATCATCGTCTCCATCCCCACCGACCCGGTGGCGACGGCCTCGGCGTACAAGGCCGCCGCGGCCAGCGGCGCGAAGCTCGTGTTCATGGACAACGTCCCGCAGGGCCTGACGGCCGGCAAGGACTACGTCTCGGTGGTCTCGGCCGACAACTACGGCAACGGCGTCGTCTCCGCCCTCGAGCTCGCGAAGGCGCTCGGCGGCAAGGGGACGATCGGCACGATCTTCCACCAGGCCGACTTCTTCGTGACGAAGCAGCGCTACCAGGGCTTCAAGGACACCATCACCAAGGAGTTCCCGGACATCAAGATCGTCGCGGAGAAGGGCATCGCGGGGCCGGACTTCGCCGGCGACGCCCAGGCTGCCGCGAACGCGATGCTGACCGCTCACCCGGACCTCTCGGGCATCTGGGGCGTCTGGGACGTCCCGGCCGAGGGCGTGATGGCAGCGGCACGCGCGGCGGGCCGCACCGACCTGAAGATCGCGACGGAGGACCTCGGCAAGAACGTGGCGATCGCGCTGGCGAAGAACCAGCTGGTCGTCGGCCTCGGCGCCCAGGTGCCGTTCGATCAGGGTGTCACCGAGGCACGGCTGGGCGCAGGAGCCCTGCTGGGCAAGACCGCCCCGGCCTACATCGCCCTGAGCGCGCTCCCGGTCGACCACGCGAACGTGCTCGACGCGTGGAAGAAGGTCTACCACCAGGATCCGCCGAAGGATCTGACGGACTCGTACAAGAAGTGACGAGCGGGTCGGGGGGCCACGAGCCCCCCGACCGATCGAAAGGCACTCCATGAGCACAACCACCGATGTCGTGCAGATGCGCGGCATCTCCAAAGCGTTCACCGGCGTCGTCGTCCTCGACGCTGTGGACTTCGAGGTCCGGTTCGGCGAGGTGCATGCCCTCGCCGGCGGCAACGGCGCGGGCAAGTCGACGCTGATGAAGATCCTCCAGGGCGTCTACCGCTCCGACGCGGGCGAGATCCGCATCGCGGGAGAGCCCGTGAGCATCGCCTCCATCCAGGACGCGAAGGCCGCCGGCATCGGCATGGTCTTCCAGGAGTTCAGCCTGGTTCCGAGCCTGACCGTCGCGCGCAACGTCTTCCTCGGAGCGGAGCCGCTGACGCGCTGGGGCCTCATCGACGAACGGGCACTCGTTCGCCGGACCGAGGAGGTCTTCGCCCGGATGGGCGTCGAGATCGACCCCCGCGCGGAAGTCGGCCGGCTCGGCACCGCGTACTGGCAGCTCACCGAGATCGCGAAGGCGCTCTCCCAGAACGCCCGGGTGCTCATCATGGACGAGCCGACGGCGAGCCTCGCGCGGCACGAGACGGAAGCCCTGTTCGAACTGATCGAGCGGCTGAAGGCCGCAGGGATCTCCGTCATCTACATCTCGCACCGCATGGATGAGGTCTATCGCATCGCCGACCGCATCACGGTCCTCCGCGACGGTCGCCGGCTGTTCACCGAGCCGCTCTCCGCGATCACCCCCGAAGCGATCGTCGAGGGGATCGTGGGAAAGAAGGTCGAGAGCCGGCTGACCTACCGGGAGCGGGAGCGCGTCAGCCACGACGGCCCGCCGCTCCTGGAGGTTCGCGGGCTGACCGCCGGCGATCGCGTCCGCGACGTCTCGTTCGCGCTGCGCCGAGGGGAGATCCTCGGCCTGGCCGGGCTCATGGGCAGCGGGCGGACCGAGCTCGCCCGGGCACTGTTCGGCATCGACCGGGCTCGCGGCGAGGTCCTGGTCGACGGCGAGCCGATCGTGCTCTCCTCGCCGAGGCACGCGATCGCCGCCGGCCTCGCGCTGGTGCCGGAGGACAGGCGCGACCAGGGCCTCGTGCTCGATCACTCGGTCCGCGAGAACCTGCTCCTTCCCCTGCTGGACGACATCCGCCGCGGACCGCTGCTCGACGCGGCCGGGGGGCGGGCCCTCTCGGCGTCGCTCATCGAACGCCTGAACATCAAAGTGTCGCATCCGGGGCGCCCGGTGCGGCTGCTGTCCGGCGGGAACCAGCAGAAGGTCGTCATCGCCAAATGGCTCGGAACCGATCCGGACGTGCTGATCCTCGATGAGCCCACCGCCGGCGTCGACATCGGCACCAAGAGCGAGATCCTCGAGCGGATCCGCGACCTCGCCGCGTCCGGCAAAGCCGTCATCGTCATCTCGTCCGAATACCCGGAACTCCTCGCCGTGAGCGATCGCATCCTCGTCATCCGCGGCGGCTCGATCGCCCGTGAGCTCGAGCGCAGCGACATCGCCGACGAGGAAGCTCTCCAACTCGCAGTGCAGGGAGTCTGAACAATGAACAACCCACCGATCATCGAGGCCGCAGAGCCTCGCGCGCGCCTCAGCGTCGGCAAGGTCCTCGCCGCCTGGGACTGGCGGCGGTACGTCATCTACATCGGCTTCGTCGTCGTGTTCCTGTTCTTCGCGATACTCCTGCATGACCAGGGGTTCCTCTCGCCGAACAACCTTCTGAACATCTTCCGGCAGACGTCGACGATCACGGTGATCGCGGTGGCGATGACCTTCGTCATCGCAGCGGCCCAGATCGACCTCAGCGTCGGGTCGACCGCCGGCCTCGCGAGTGTCGTCACCGCGATGGGCATCTCCGCGTGGGGGCCGATTCCCGGAATCATCGCCGGACTCGCCGTCGGCGCCCTGGTCGGCGCGACCAACGGAGCGCTCGTCAGCCTGCTCGGCATCCCGTCGTTCCTGGTGACGCTGGGGATGATGGGGATCGCGGTCGGCGTGGCCCAGTGGATCACGGCGTCCGCGCCGCAGCCGATCCTCGACGACGCCTTCAACACGGTCTTCGGCTCGGGCAACATCGGCCCCGTCCCCGGTCTCCTGGTCTGGTCCGGCCTGTTCGTCGCGCTCGGCGCCGTCGTGCTCGCCCGCACCAAGTTCGGCCGGCAGGTGCTCGCGACCGGCGGCAACCGCACCGCGGCGGACTTCACCGGGATCAACACCAAGCGGATCACCTTCCAGGTCCTGCTGCTCTCGGGCATCGTGGCGAGCATCGCCGGGATGCTGTACGCCGGCCGCCTGCAGTCCGGCCGCTTCCAGTGGGGCGCCGGAGACGAGCTCTCCGCGATCGCGGCCGTCATCCTCGGCGGCACGAGCCTCTTCGGCGGGAGCGGGACGGTGATCGGAACCCTGTTCGGATCCCTGCTCATCGGGCTCATCAACAACGGACTCATCCTCGCGGGCCTGGACAGCAGCCAGCAGCAGGTCGTGCGCGGCGGGATCATCATCCTCGCCGTCGCACTCGCCCGCAAGAAGTGATTCGGAACCATCGGAAAGGCGGAACAGCAATGCGACTCGGATACTGCTCGATCACCTGGGGCGGCGTCGTCGGCCATCCCACCGGAGTGACGAGCGTCAAGGACCTCTTCTATCTGACGCACGGCGACATGCGCCGGGCGGTCACGGACATCGCGGCGGCGGGCTACGAAGGCGTCGAGATGTTCGACGGGAACCTGGTGGACTTCGCCGACCGGCCGCAGGAGCTCACGGACCTCCTGGACGGAGCGGGCGTGCAGCTCGTGAGCGTCTACGCGGGCGCCAACTTCATCTACCCGGACATCCTGCCCGACGAGCTGCACCGCATCCGGCGTTCGGCCGAGCTCGCAGCCTCCTTCGGCGCCGAGCGTCTCGTGGTCGGGGGAGGCGCGCGCAGGGCCGCCGGGACGACCGCCGACGACTACGCCCGGCTGGCCGAGAGCCTGGACCTCGTGGCCGACATCGCCGAGAGTCACGGGCTTGCGGCGAGCTACCACCCGCACCTCTCGACCATCGTCGAGAGCCCGGACGAGCTCGATCGCCTGCTGCCGAACACCCGGATCGGATTCTGCCCCGACGTCGCGCACCTCGCGGCCGGGGGAGGCGACCCGGCGACGGTCATCCGCACCTACGGGGACCGGATCAGCCACGTGCACCTCAAGGACTTGCGCCGCGACCCGTTCGCCTTCCTGCCGCTCGGCCAGGGCGAGCTGGACCTGCCCGGCATCGTCGCCGCCATCCGCGACAGCGGGTACGACAGCTGGCTCATGGTCGAGCTGGACGAGTACGACGGCGATCCGCGGGCGGCCGCGGAGCTCAGCCGGGACTACCTGCGGGATCTCCTCGCGGTCTGACCGCGCGCAGAGCCAACGAACACCTTCGAAAGGACAACAGATGAAACAGCTCAACGTCGGCCTCATCGGCGGCGGGTTCATGGGCAAGGCCCACTCGCTCGCCTACGCCGCCATGCCCATGTTCTTCTGGCCGGCCCCGGCCATCCCGGTGCGTCACACCATCGCCGAGGCGAGCGACGAGCTCGCCGCCGAGGCGGCGCTGCGCTTCGGCTTCCAGCGCTCGACGTCCGACTGGCGGAGCGTCGTCGAAGACCCCGCCATCGACGTGGTCGACATCGCCACACCGAACCACCTGCACGCCGAGATCGCCATCGCCGCGGCGCAGGCGGGCAAGCACATCATCAGCGAGAAGCCGCTCGCCCGCACCGGAGCGGAGGCGAAGGAGATGTACGACGCCGTCGTCGCCGCGGGCGTGGTCAACATGGTCGCCTTCAACTACCGCCGCACGCCGGCGGTCGCCCTCGCGAAGAAGTTCATCGACGAGGGCGCGATCGGCAGGATCCTGAGCTTCCGGGGGACGTACCTGCAGGATTGGAGCGCGAGCCCGGACTCGCCGCTGTCGTGGCGCTTCCAGAAGGCCATCGCCGGCTCCGGCGCCCTGGGCGACATCGCGACCCACGTCATCGACATCGCCCGCTACCTCGTCGGTGAGTTCGACTCCGTCAACGCGATGATGTCGACGTGGATCCCCGAGCGGCCGCTGCAGTCGTCCGGGGCCGATGCGCTCGGCACTGTCCGGGGCGGCGACGGCCCGCGCGGAGCCGTGGACGTCGACGACCAGGTGATGACCATGATCCGTTTCGCCGGCGGCGCCATCGGCTCGATCGAGGCGACGCGCAACGGCTACGGCCGGAACAACTTCATCACCTTCGAGGTGCACGGCACCGAGGGAAGCATCGTCTTCAACTACGAGCGCCGGGACGAGCTCCAGGTCTGCTTCGCCTCGGACGGCGACGACCGTCGGGGCTTCCGCACGATCTACACCGGGCCGGCGCATCCGTACGGGAAGGACCTGTGGCCGATCCCGGCGCTGGGCATCGGCTACGGCGAGACGAAGATCATCGAGGCGCACGACTTCTTCACCGCCATCGCCGAGGGGACGAGCGTCAGCCCGAACTTCGGCGACGGCTACCAGACGGCCCTGATCGACGACGCCATCGTCGAGTCCGCCGAGACCGACGCGTGGGTGGACGTCCCCGGGATCGACTGACGCTGCGGTCCGGCGTGCGGCCCTCTCCCACAGGGCGGGGGAGGGTCGCAGATCCTCCGCGACCTCGTAGTCTGGCCGCACAGGATTTCTCTCCGGAAGGATCGCAATGCGCCCCGAGCTCCCCACCGACACCTGGCAGGCGACTCGCGACACCCTCCACCTGTGGACCCAGATCGTGGGCAAGGTCCGCATGACATTGACGCCGCCCGTCAATCACTGGTGGCACGTGACGCTGTATCTCAGCGCGCGCGGGTTGAGCACCGGTCCGATCCCGATCCCGGCCGGCGTCCTCGACATCGAGTTCGATTTCGTCGCCCATGAGCTCGTCATCAGGACCAGCGGCGGCGGGAGACGCGCGGTGCCGTTCGTCGGGCAGTCCGTTGCGACGTTCTACGCCGCGACGTTGGAGGCTCTCGGCGAGCTCGGGGTCGCGGTCGCGATCCACGCCGCACCGAACGAAGTCGAGATCGCTGTCCCGTTCGCCGAGGACACGGAGCACTGCACCTATGTGCCCGATCACGCGCACGCGTTCTGGCAGCAGCTGATCGACGCGGATCGGCAGCTGCGGAGATTCCGGTCGGACTTCTCCGGCAAGGTCAGCCCCGTGCACTATTTCTGGGGCGCGATGGACCTCGCCGTCACCCGGTTCTCCGGGCGTGAGGCACCGGAACATCCCGGCGGCGCGCCGAACTGCCCCGACCGGGTGATGCTCGAGGGATACTCGCACGAGCTGAGCAGCGCGGGCTTCTGGCCGGGAGGTGGCGCGGAGGGCGCGTACTACTCGTACACGTATCCGGCGCCGGAGGGCTTCGCGGATGCGCCGGTGCCCGCCGGTGCGTTCTACAGCGACGAGTTCGGCGAATTCCTGCTTCCGTACGAGACCGTCCGCCGATCCGCCGATCCGGATGCGCTCGTTCAGGAGTTCCTCCAGGCCACCTATCGGGCGGCGGCCGAGCTCGCGGCCTGGCCCGTGCATGCGCAGGTCGAGGCGTCATGAGCGACCCCGTCCCGCAGGAGCTGCCGGACGCGAGCGACTCGGCGGCGGCGCTCGCAGACCGGCCGCTCGCGTTCTACAACGCTCTGCTGACGGAGCATTTCGTGCTCGAGTCGGCGCGCGGCATCACGGTGAGCGAATCGAGCAGCAGGGCGTCCCTCTACCTGATGACGCTCTCCAGCGGACTGGTCGCGTTCGGCTTTCTCGCCTCGACCCCGTACGCCGGGCTGTTCCTCGCGGTGGTGATCCCGGTCATCGTCATCCTCGGTCTGTTCACGTACGAACGGCTCATCCAGACGTCTCTGGAGGATGTGGCGGCCCTCGCGTCCATCCAGCGGATCCGCCGCTACTACGGCGGCCTGCTCCCCGGCGCCGGAGCGTACTTCCCGATCCCGCCGGGCGCCGCGCCCAACGAACTCCTGGAAATCGGGCAGCGCGGGTACCGCCGGGGCGTGTTCTTCACGATCTCCACCGCGATCGCGATCGTCAACTCGATCGTGGCGGGCGTGGGAGTGGCCCTGCTGGTGTACTGGCTGGGCCGCGAGCTTGCGCTCGCCGTCCCGCTCGGCCTGCTGGCGGCCGTGATCCTCGTCCTGGTCCACGGCGCATACCAGGAGGTGCGTTACTTCCGGCAGCGCCGGCTCCTCGTGCAGAGCGGCTCTGCAACGGCGGTGACCGGGACGACAGACTAGGCCCGACCGAATCCGGAGCGCTTGACCCCGCCGAACGGAAGCTCGGCGAACGAGATGGTCGTGCCGTTCACGAACACCGCCCCGGCTTCGATCGTGCGGAAAGGGAATGGTCGACTCTCAAACCGCCGCCTGGTTGCTGGTGAGCGTGGTCAGCGTGGAGCGGCGCCGGGTGACGTTCCTGCCGCGGTGGACGCCACCAGCTCGGAAATCGCCAGCGCCGCCTGCGTCTCGGCGGACCGCTCGGCGACGCCGTGGCCGAGCAGCGCCTGGATCCGCTCCAGCCGGTTGATGAGCGTGTTGCGGTGCAGGAAGAGGCGTTCGGCCGCCGGAGCGATCCGCATCCTCGTGTCGAAGAAGACGCGGAGGGTGTCGCGCATCTCCGCCATCTCCGGGGTGTCGGCGGCGAGCTCGCCGAGCGCGTGCTCGACGAACCAGCGGGCGCGCTCCTCGTCCCGGCTGAGGACGATCGCGAGCGCCGCGTCGCCGTAGCGGACTCCGCCGGACACGCCGAGGCGGCCCGCAAGCTGCAGCGCATCGGACGCCTCCAGGAAGGTCCGGCGGAACCCGTCGGTTCCCGGATGCGGTTCGCCGACACCCACCAGCAGCGGTGACGGCACGCGCAGGTCCTCCACCGTCGGCGTCCGCGGCGCGCGCTCCCCGGTGACCCAGACGTGGACGGTGCCGGCGGTCGTCTCGTAGCGGAGCATGCGGTCGGTGCCGGCGAACCGGGCGAACCCCTGGACCACGCCCTCCAGCACGCGCCGTTCCACCGTGCCTCCCGGAGGCGACCCGATCGCGCAGCCGAGGTGCCAGCCGAGCAGCCGGACATGCAGCAGCCGGGTCGCCGACTCCACGTCGACCGGCACGGCCGACACCAGCGATTCAACGGTGCTCCGGATGCGCACCTGCTCGGCCTGATAGACGCGCCGGCGCTCCTCGACGATGGCCTCGGTCGCGGCGCCGATCCAGGCGTCCATCGTGGCGCCGACCGAGGTCGCGAGTTCCGGGACGACGCCGACGCCCTCGCCGCCCAGGCGGACGGCCGCGTCGATGAGCAGCGTCAGCCACTCGTGCTGCAGGGTGCGCAGCGCCTCCGTGATGTCCGACAGCGGGACATCCCGGCTGACGATGTCCGCGGCGAGATCGTGATCGATCGCCTCCGTCGCGGCCGGAAGCTGCTCGTCGCCCGCGAGCGCGAGCAGCGACGCCGTCAGGACGTGCTGGGCGAACGACCGGATGACCGGCCACGGTGCGAGGGCGTCCTGGAGCTGCGCGTGCAGCGCGGACAGGGACTCCTCCGTCGCGCCGGCCACCCACCGGGTCGCCCCGTCGCCCAGGCGCGCCCGCAGGCGATCCGCTGCGGATCCGGCGAGCGGCGCGGGCCCGGGATCGCCCTCCCAGTCCAGCGTCGCGATGACGTGCGCCAACGAGTCTGCAGCGGACACGCGGTCAGCTTAAGCCCCGGAGGGCAGAGTGCACAGCGGAGCTCTGAACGCTGCGACAGACCGCACGATGACCCGGGAGCGCCGCTGCCGGAGCCTTGATGTGTCGGGCGAACGCCCGCGAATCCACACAACCATCAACGTGATCTGGAGGTCACTTCACAATGCAGAACAACAATGTCATCGCCGTCTCGTTCGAGGACCCGCGCAACGCGTATCAGGCGCTCAGCGAGCTGAAGGGAGCGGCGCTCGAGGGACGCGTCGACGTGCTCGCCGCGAGCATCGTCACGCGCGACGAGCAGGGCCGGCTGGCCACCGTGGACGGGGACGACATCGCGGGCGGCGCGGCCACCGTCGGAGGCAGCCTCGTCGGGCTCACCATCGGCGTCATCGGCGGCCCCATCGGAATGCTCTTCGGCTGGACCACCGGCCTCCTGGTCGGCGGGGCGTACGACGTCCGCCGCGCGGACGACTCGGAGAGCGTCCTCGGCGAGATCAGCCGCTTCATCCCGCTGGGCGGAACCGCCATCGTCGCGCAGGTCAAGGAGTACGCCGTCGAGGTCGTCGACGAGCTGATGAACCGGCTGGGCGGCACCGTGTACCGGCGCCCCACCGCGGTCGTGCAGTCCGAGCTCGACACCGCCCGGGACGCGTACCGCGAGGCGCAGAAGGCCGCCGACCGGGTCGTGCGCGAGCAGCGCAAGGCCGCCCGTCACGAGAAGGCCGAAGAGCGCAAGACGGTCCTCAAGGAGAAGCTGCACGTCGGCTGACCCGCGGACCGATCGGCCACCGAGCAGCGCTCCGGCGCGCTCGGTGGCCGATCTGCGCGATGAGGAGCCCCGGAGGGAGTTCGGAACTCGGCCTCGACAACGCACTGCCGCGGTCGTAGGGTCGAACAGTTACTTACCAGACAGTAACCGGCGTCCGTCACGACCGTGATCGACACCCGGCCCCGGGGCGCCGCGATCGTTCTTCACCGCGGAAGAAGGTTCATCAGTGCCTCTGTCGTCACTACATCCCGTCCGGGCGCGTGCGTCCCGCCGTCAGCTCGGAGCCGCCGCTGCCGCGCTGGCCGTCCTGCTCGCCGTCTTCGCCTCGGCGCAGGGCGCGAGCGCCGCACCACCACCGTCCGGTGCGGACCTGGGACCCAACGTGATCGTGTTCACTCCGGACATGCCCCAGTCCGCGATCCAGGCCAAAGTCGACGCCATCGCCGCCCAGCAGGTCGACAGCGAGATGGGCACCGGGCGCTACGCACTGCTCTTCGCGCCCGGCACCTACGGGACGCCGGCGAACCCGCTCCGCTTCCAGGTGGGCTACTACACCGAGGTCGCCGGGCTGGGCGCCTCCCCGGACGACGTGACGATCAACGGGTCCGTCGACGTCTACAACCGGTGCTTCACGGACGGCAGCGGCTGCATCGCGCTCGACAACTTCTGGAGGTCGATCTCGAACCTCCACATCGCCGTGGCCGGTGGAACGGGCTGCCAGGCGAACACGGAGTTCTGGGCGGTGTCGCAGGCCGCTCCGATGCGCCGGATGGACATCACCGGCGGCGGGGTGTCCCTCATGGACTACTGCTCCGCCGGTCCGATGTACGCCAGCGGCGGCTTCCTCGCCGACTCGAAGGTCGCCAAGACGATCGTCAACGGCAGCCAGCAGCAGTTCTACACCCGCAACAGCACGATCGGCGGCTGGTCGAACGCGGTCTGGAACCAGGTGTTCTCCGGCGTGCAGGGCGCGCCGGCGCAGAGCTTCCCGAGCCCGCCGTACACGACCCTCCCGACCACGCCGGCCTCGCGCGAGAAGCCGTACCTCGTGCAGGGCACCGCCGGGCTGTCGGTCGTGGTGCCGCCCGCGACGACGAACAGCACGGGCGTGAGCTGGTCGCAGGCGGGCTCGGCCGGCCGCACCATCCCGCTCTCGGACTTCGTGGTCGCGAAGCCGGGCGACTCCATCAGCCGGATCAACGCGGCGCTCGCCGGAGGCAAGAACCTCCTGCTGACCCCCGGGGTGTACTCGATCGATCGCTCCATCCACGTCAAGCGGGCAGGGACGGTCGTCCTCGGTCTGGGCCTGGCCACGCTGACCGCCGAGAACGGATCGACGCCGCTGGTGATCGACGACGTGCCGGGAGTGGACGTCGCCGGGATCACGGTCGACGCCGGTCCGGTGAACTCCGACGTGCTGGTGCAGGTGGGCACGAAGCACCAGCGCGGCCGGGGCGGCTCGAGCGCCGCCGACCCGATCTCGCTGCAGGACGTCTTCCTGCGCGTGGGCGGCCCGCACGCCGGAAAGGCGACGGTCGGCGTCCAGGTCGACAGCGACCACGTACTGCTGGACGACCTGTGGCTCTGGCGCGCCGACCACGGCGCGGGCGTCGGCTGGACGCAGAACACCTCCGACACCGGCCTCGTGGTGAACGGCGACGATGTCACTGCCACCGGCCTCTTCGTCGAGCACTTCCAGAAGTACAACGTCATCTGGAACGGCGAGAACGGCCGCACGGTGTTCTTCCAGAACGAGTTGCCGTACGACGCGCCGAACCAGGCGGCGTGGCAGCACGACGGGACGCTCGGCTACGCCGCCTACAAGGTGGCCGACTCGGTGACCACGCATGAACTGTGGGGCGCCGGCAGCTACATCTACACGAACGTCGATCCGACCCTCCACGCCACCCGCGCGTTCGAGGCCCCGGTCGCGCCGGGCGTGAGGCTGTACGACCTGACCACGGTGTCCCTCAACAAGGCGGGGACGATCGACCACGTCGTCAACGACACGGGCAACGCGGTCACCCCGAGCCACCAGGGCCCGGAGACGGTCGTCGAGTTCAGCGGCTGACGGCGCCCGGTCGCCGCGACCGGAACAGGCCGATGCCCTCGCGTCCCGGACGCGGGGGCATCGGCCTGTTCCGGCGCGCCCGGCGATGAGCGGGGAGGTCGAGGTTCCAGTGTTGCCGCCCATCCAGCTCCGGCCGCCCTCCTTCGCTGCAGCTCCGGACACATCGCCAGGGGACTAGATGGCGTTGTCGCTGTTCAGCCAGAGTGTGCAGTGACGGGCGGCGCGAGGATGGCGCTCGTGGGAGTGACAGAAGGAGCCAAGCATGGCCGTCGAGGGCGAAGCGTTCAGCCGTACGACTCTTCCGATTCCGGATCAGCCGTATTCGGGTCCGACGATCTATGACGCGAAGGATTCGGTGGGGAAGTTTCCTCCGTACAAGCCCGTCCGCCCGCCGGCGGAGGCTCCGAACGTGCTCGTCATCCTGCTCGACGACGTCGGGTTCGGCGCGTCGAGCGCGTTCGGCGGACCGATCGCGACCCCGACCGCCGAACGGCTCGCCGCGGGCGGCCTCAAGTACACGCGTTTCCACACGACGGCGCTGTGCTCACCTACCCGCGCTGCACTGCTGTCCGGCCGCAACCACCACGCCGTGGGCATGGGGGCGATCACCGAGATCGCGACCGCCGCGCCGGGCTACAACTCGGTGCGTCCGAACACGGCCGCCCCGCTCGCGAAGATCCTGCAGCTGAACGGGTATTCGACGGCGCAGTTCGGGAAGTGCCACGAGGTACCGGTGTGGGAGACCTCACCGATGGGGCCGTTCACGCACTGGCCGACGCCAGGCGGCGGATTCGAGTACTTCTACGGGTTCATCGGCGGCGAGACGAACCAGTGGTATCCGTCGATATACGAGAACACCGCACCGGTGGAACCGGATCGGACCCCGGAAGAGGGCTACCACTTCATGGAGGACATGACCGAGCGTGCGATCGGCTGGATCCGGTCCCAGCGCGCCCTGGCCCCGGACAAGCCGTTCTTCACGTACTTCGCCCCCGGCGCGACGCACGCCCCGCATCATGTCCCGGCGGAGTGGGCGGACAAGTACAAGGGACAGTTCGACGAGGGATGGGATGCGCTGCGCGAACAGTCCCTGGCCCGGCAGAAGGCGCTCGGTGTCGTCGCCGCGGACACGGAGCTGACCGCGCGGCCTGACATCATTCCGGCGTGGGACGACATGCCCGACGATCTGAAGCCAGTCCTCGCCCGGCAGATGGAGGTGTACGCCGGTTTCCTCTCGTACGCCGATCACTACATCGGCAAGCTGATCGACGCGCTCGAGCAGCTGGAGATCCTCGACGACACGCTGGTGTATCTGATCATCGGTGACAACGGCGCGTCCGCGGAGGGCACCCTGCAGGGCACGTTCAACGAGTACTTCAACATCAACGCCCGCCACGACCTCGAGACGACCGAGTTCCTCCTGGACCGGAAGGATGAGCTGGGCGGGCCGACGTCGTACAACCACTACGCGGTCGGCTGGGCCCTGGCGATGGACACGCCGTACCAGTGGACGAAGCAGGTCGCGAGCCACTGGGGCGGCACCCGCAATGGCACGATCGTGCACTGGCCGAACGGCTTCACCGCGCGTGGAGAGGTGCGCAACCAGTTCAGCCATGTCATCGACGTCGCCCCCACCGTGCTCGAGGCGGCGGGACTCCCGCATCCCACGTTCGTCGACGGCGTGCAGCAGGAGGCGATCCACGGCACGAGCATGGTGTACTCGTTCGCCGACGCCGATGCGCCCGAGCAGCACACGACGCAGTACTTCGAGCTCGGCGGCGACCGCGGCATCTACCACGAGGGCTGGTCGGCGGTGACGCTGCACCGTCACCCCACGTTCCCCGGCGTGGACCAGACCTTCCACTCGTTCGACGAGGACGTGTGGGAGCTGTACGACGGGTCCACCGACTGGTCGCAGGCCCGCGACCTGTCCCAGGAGCATCCGGAGAAGCTCGCGGAGCTGCAGCGGATGTTCCTGCTCGAGGCGGCGAAGTACCAGGTGTTCCCGCTGGACGACCGCGGGTTCGAACGGTTCAACTCGCAGATCGCCGGCCGCCCCGAGCTCGTGCAGGGCACGTCTCAACTGCTGTTCCCGAAGATGGTGCGCCTCAGCGAGAACAGCATCATCAACACCAAGAACAAGTCCTTCACCGTCACAGCCGAGATCGGGATCCCCGAAGGCGGCGCGGACGGGACGATCGTCGCGCAGGGCGGCGCGTTCGGCGGCTGGAGCGTCTACACCACGAGCTCGACGCTGAAGTTCTGCTACAACATGCTCGGCGTCGACTGGTACATCACGGCGTCGGACGCGCCGCTCGCCCCGGGTGCCCACCAGGTCCGGGCGGAGGTCGCGTACGACGGCGGGCGGCCTCGGCAAGGGCGCCAACGTCACGCTCTACGTCGACGGCGCGCCCGCCGGCGCCGGCCGAGTGGAGCAGACCGAACCGTTCACGTACTCCATGGACGAGACCTCGGACGTCGGCGTCGAGACTGCGACCGTGGTGACCAACGAGTACACCGTCAAGGACTCGACATTCACCGGCACGATCGACTGGGTCCGCATCGACGTGGGCGACGACGACCACGATCACCTCATCGACCCGAAGCACCTCTACGACATCGCCATGCTCCGGCAGTAGTCCCGGTCTCTCCAGGCGATGCGCTCGCTAGTTAGCACAACTGTGCTAACTTGGCGATCATGGTCTTGGTGGCGATCGTGGTGTGCGAAGTGGCCTTCTGGGTGGCAGTCCTGGGTGGGCTCGCCGTCCGCTATCTGGCGGGGAGGCCGCGGCTGGGGATGACACTGATGGTCCTCGCGCCGGTCATCGATCTCCTCTTGCTGGGTTTCGTGGCGATCGATCTGCTGGGCGGAGGGACGGCGTCGTGGCATCACGGGCTGGCCGCGCTGTACATCGGGATCTCTGTCGCGTACGGGCATCGGATGATCGCGTGGGCGGATTCGACGTTCGCCACGCGGTTCCGTGGCGCGCGGCCGCGGCCGAAGCCGGCGGGGGCCGCGTATGCGATCGCGTGCTGGAAGGACGTTGCGCGGACGCTGCTTGCGGTGGCGATCGCCGGTGGGATCGTCGGCGGGTTGATCCTCCTCGTCGGCGTCCCGGAGCGGACCCGGGAACTGCTCGGGCTGTTCCCCCTGCTCGGAATCGTCCTCGGTGTCGATGTGCTCTGGGCAGTGAGCTACACCGTGTGGCCGAAGAAGCCCGCAACGGGTCAGGCGGTGGGGTGAAGGAATGCCGCGTCTGATCGATCACGACGAACGCAACGACGCCATCGCCCAGGCCGCGATCCGCGTGCTGACGCGGGACGGGTTGGCCGCCCTCTCGGTGCGCAACCTCGCCGCGGAGGCGGGCATCGCCACTGCGTCCCTGCGCCGCGCGTTCCCGACCCAGGATGCCTTGCGGCAGTTCTGCTTCGACGAGATCCGTGATGCGGTCGCGGCACGGATCGGAGCACTGAGCGGGGAGGGCGCGCCACTCGTTCTCGCGCTCCTCCTCGAGCTCCTCCCGCTGGACGCGACTCGTCGCTCCGAGTTCGTCGCCCAACTGCAGCTGGGGAGCCTCGCCCTCACCGACCCGGCCCTGCGACCGAGCGCGATCCGGTTGTCGGAGGATGTGCGCAGAGCCTGCACGGCCGCGGTCGCCGAACTTGCGCGGTGCGGCCTGCTCTCGGAAGCGAACGACGCGGGACTCGAAGCAGAACGCCTGCACGCACTCCTCGACGGGCTCGCCCTCCACCTGCTCTGGGAACCGGGACCCGATCCCGCCGGACGCGCCTCGCGAATCCTCACCCGCCACATCGATTCGTTGGCCGGGTGATCACGAACGGCGCTCGCCGGCTTCACGGAAGTCAGTCATGCGCTCGGGAGGCGCGAGCTGACCGGCGCTGGCGCCGGCACGCGGATCGGCTGCTTCGCGATGTGCGGCTTCACCACGTGGCGGGATGCACGAAATCCGCCGCGGGTCTGCCCAGCCATTGCGTGAGCCGCATGGTGAGGTCCATGTCCGCGAGGCGCGCGGTGCGCAGGTTCGTCAGGCGGCTCGGGGTGCATCCCAGTTGCTCGGCCAGGCTCGCCCAGGTGAGTCCGCGGTCGCGCCGCTGGTCGTTGACGGCTTCGTAAAGCGCGGGTAGGTCCCAACGCAGGCGCATGTCGGTTCCGACGGCAGGCAGACCTGTGTCTCCGACCGATCGACTCTGTCCGAACAGGAACTCCTCGGGAGATCGCCCCAGCCATTGCAGCAGCTTCAGCGCGTACTGGCACGACATCGAGCCGCGTCTCACCGTACGGACGAGCGCACCCGGGCACACTGCATTGTCATTCAGCGCGGCTCTCAGCCGGCCCGACTGTTGCGTCAACTCCTCCGCCACAGCCGGCCAGCGCAACCCGAGCTCGGCCCGGTGGGCATCCAGCTCGGCCACGAGCGCGCCTCCGTTGAAAACGGGCGTGGTTGGCATGCGTGCAGTAAAGCACCTGCCACGTGTTCCGGGTAGAGCAAAGCGCTGCTTGACGGTCAGGAGCGAAGGAGGCGGTGATGCTCTGACCCCGCATTCACCCCGCACGTCGAACGCGATGGAGTGCTGGGCACGCTGTGCGCGCACCCCGCGGCGCATCTCAATAAATGGCGGAGAATGGGGGATTCGAACCCCCGAGGGCTTGCACCCAACACGCTTTCCAAGCGTGCGCCATAGGCCACTAGGCGAATTCTCCTGGGTAACCACCACCCTGCGGGCGACGGCTCACAATATCTTAGCGGACGCCGGGGGATGCTCTGTGCACGCCCTCCCAGGCGGACCCGCTAGACTTGTTCGCGGCTCCCCACGTGGCGCCATCCAGGCCAACTCCCCCAGGGCGGAAACGCAGCAAGGGTAACCGGGCTCTGGCGGGTGCGTGGGGGGTCTTTTTCGTGTTCAGGCGTCCGTCGCGCGCGCCGCGTAGAGTGTGGGCAGCACAGCAGCTGACCAACTTCCTCCAGGTTGTTCTACGCTTTGTAGAATGATCCTCCGACGAGTCGAGGTGCGCGTATGACCGAGCAGGAAACCGCCGAGCAGGGGATCGCCGAGCTCGCGTCGGAGGCGTTCGTGGTCGGGTTCCCGCTCGTCTTCGACCTGGAGCAGGTCGAACGGTTCACCCGGGACGGGCTCGGGGCGGTGCCGCCGACCCCCTTCAACGCCTTCGGGCACGCGCGCACGCTCGCCGGTCCCGAGACCGCCTTCGTCTCGGTCAACAACGACACCCTCTACTCCATCGCCCAGCTCGACCTGAGCGTCGGGCCCCTCCTCCTCAGCGTCCCTGCGGTCGGCGACCGCTACTACGTGCTCCAGTTCGTGGACGCCTGGACGAACAACTTCGCCTACGTCGGCACGCGCGCCACGGGGTCGGAGGCGGGGGAGTACCTGCTCGTCCCGCCCGGCTGGGAGGACGACGCCGCGGCGGACGGACCGACCGTCATCCGGCTCCCCACCCGCGTCGCGACGATCGTCGGCCGCTGGGCGGTCGCGGGGGAGGACGACCTGCCCGCCGTGCACGCCCTCCAGGACGCCGTGGCGCTCACCCCCACGCTGGAGGCGTTCGCCCCGCCCGCGGGGATCCCCGCCGTTCCGGACGGGCCGACCGAGGCGCTGACGTTCTTCGAGCGGATGCGGGTGTGGTCGCGGGAGTTCCCGCCGGCCGCGCACGACCGCGACGCGCTGGCGACGTACGAGCCGATCGGGCTGACCGGGCCCACGCCGATCGCCGAGCTGCCGGTAGAGGTCCGCGACGCGCTGGAGGAGGGCTACGCCGTCGGCAAGGAGGCGCTGGAGTCCTCCCTGCACACGTCCGTTCCGACGACGGACGGCTGGCAGGTCGACCTCCACCTGTTCGACTACAACGCCGACTTCTTCGAGGTCGGCGCCCTCGACGGGCGGGAGTGGCAGCTGGCCGACCCGACCACGCGGTACGCGCGCCGGGCCGGCGCCGCGCTCGGCGGCCTGTGGGGCAACCACGGCTACGAGGCCGCGTACTTCCCGACCTACGTGGACGCCGCGGGGGAGCAGCTGACCGGCGCCAACGTCTACCGGCTGCGCCTGAGCCCGACCCCGCCGGTCGGCGCGTTCTGGTCGCTGACCATGTACGACCTCCCGTACTTCTACCTGACGGCGAACCCGATCGGGCGGTACTCGATTGGCGACCGCACGCCCGGGATCGTCTACGACGACGACGGCGGGCTCACCATCACCATCGCCGCGGCGCGTCCCGCCGACGCGAAGGCCGCCGCCAACTGGCTCCCCGCGCCGGAGGGCGGCTTCCGGCCGCTGCTGCGCATGTACGCGCCGGGCGACGCCGTCCTCGCCGGCGACTACCGGCTGGCGCCGATCGAGCGCGTGGACACCGCGCCCGGCGCCGGAGACCACGGCACCGACGGCGACCGCAGCGCCGACGAAGCCCCCGCTCACGAAGCCCCCGCTCACGAAGCCCCCGCCCGCAGCACAGACGAGGAGACCCGCTGAAAGTGGCCCGTTCGCTCTACATCACCTCCGCGGAAGGACACACCGGCAAGTCGACGGTGGCTCTCGGCGTCCTGGAGTCGCTGCGGCACTCCGTCGAACGCGTCGGCGTGTTCCGGCCGATCGCGCGCTCGGCCGTCGAACGGGACTACGTGCTCGAGCTGCTGCTCGACCGGGTGACCGCCGACCTCGGCTACGAGGAGTCGATCGGCGTCACCTACGAGGACGTGCACGCCGACGCGGACGAGGCGCTCGCCGAGATCGTCCGTCGGTTCCGGGAGGTGGAGGCGCGCTGCGACGCCGTCGTCATCCTCGGCTCCGACTACACCGACGTCGGCAGCCCGACGGAGCTCGGCTACAACGCGCGGATCGCCGCGAACCTGGGCGCGCCCGTGCTGCTGGTGCTCGGCGGCCGCATCGGCCAGGGCTTCGGCGAACGGCTCGGCCAGGCCGAGCCACGCTCGCCGGAGGAGCTGCGCCAGCTCGCCGAGCTCGCGCTCGCCGAGCTGCGCCAGGAGCACGCCGGCGTCCTGGCCGTCATCGCCAACCGCGCGGACCCCGACCGCCTCGACGCGATCGTGGACGCCGTCAGCGGCGCCGTCGCGGCGGCCGGCCCCGCGGTCGCGTCCGGCCCGGACCTCCCGCCGGTGTGGGCGATCCCGGAGGACCTCTTCCTGGTCGCGCCGAGCATCCGCTCGATCATGGAGGTCATCGACGGCGAGCTGATCGCCGGCGACGAGGCCCTGCTGGCGCGCGAGGCGCTCGGCGTCGTCGTCGGTGGCATGTCGATGAACAACGTGCTGCCGCGGCTGGTGGAGGGCTCGGTCGTGGTGGTGCCCGGCGACCGCACCGAGGTGCTCCTCGCGGTGCTGATGGCGAACGCGTCCGGCACGTTCCCCTCCATCGCGGGCATCGTGCTGAACGGCGGCTTCGACCTGCCCGAGCCGATCCAGCGGCTGCTCGCGGGGCTGCGCTCGCCGCTACCGATCGTCCGCACCGGGCTGGACACCTACGACACCGTCGTCCGGATCACGCACGCGCGCGGCCGGCTGGCCGCCGACTCGCAGCGCAAGTACGACACCGCGCTCGCCCTCTTCGAGCGGCACGTGGACGCCGAGCGGCTGCTCGCCCTGCTCGACGTGTCGCGGCACGCCGTCGTCACACCGTTGATGTTCGAGTACGACCTGATCGAGCGCGCCCGCGCCGCGGACAAGCACATCGTGCTGCCGGAGGGCGACGACGACCGCATCCTGCGCGCGGCCGCCACCCTGCTGTCGCGCGGCGTCGCCCGGCTGACCATCCTGGGCGAGCCGTTCGAGGTGCGGTCGCGGGCGATCGAGCTGGGGCTCGACATCGCCAAGGCGGAGGTGCTGAGCCCGTTCGACGACGTGCTGCGCCTGCGCTTCGCGCACGAGTACGCGAAGCTCCGCGCGCACAAGGGCATCACCGTCGACCAGGCCGCGGACACGGTCACCGACGCCTCCTACTTCGGCACGATGATGGTGCACCTGGGCCTCGCCGACGGGATGGTGTCGGGCGCCGCGAATACGACAGCGCACACCATCCGGCCCGCGTTCGAGATCATCAAGACCACGCCGGGCGTCTCGGTGGTGTCGAGCGTGTTCCTGATGGCGCTGGCCGACCGGGTGCTGGTCTACGGCGACTGCGCCGTCGTGCCCGACCCGACGGCCGAGCAGCTCGCCGACATCGCGATCTCGTCCGCGCGCACCGCGGAGCAGTTCGGGATCGACCCGCGGGTGGCGATGCTGTCGTACTCCACCGGCGACTCCGGCGCGGGCGTCGAGGTCGACAAGGTCCGCACCGCGACCGAGCTGGTCCGGGAGCGCGCGCCGCAGCTCGCGGTCGAGGGGCCGATCCAGTACGACGCGGCGGCGGACGCGGCGGTCGCCGCGACGAAGATGCCCGGCTCCCAGGTCGCCGGCCGCGCGACGGTGTTCATCTTCCCCGACCTCAACACCGGCAACAACACCTACAAGGCGGTGCAGCGCAGCGCCGGGGCGGTCGCGATCGGCCCGGTCCTGCAGGGCCTGCGCAAGCCGATCAACGACCTCTCCCGCGGCGCGACCGTCGAGGACATCGTGGACACCGTGGCCATCACCGCGATCCAGGCGGCGCTGTCATGAGTGCGGTGCTGGTGGTCAACAGCGGCTCGTCGTCGCTCAAGTACCGGCTGATCGACGCGGAGAGCGAGGAGGCGCTGGCCTCCGGGCTCATCGAGCGGATCGGGGAGCCGTCCGGCCAGATCCACCACACCGGACCCCACGGCGACTGGGAGGCGACGCAGTCGATCCCGGACCACACCGCGGCGTTCCGCGTGATGCTCGACGCGTTCGGGTCGGAGGGCCCGAGCCTGGACGAGAACCCGCTCGCGGCCGTCGGCCACCGCGTCGTCCACGGCGGCAAGCGCTTCTTCGAGCCGACGATCGTCACCGACCTGGTGGAGATCAACATCGAGGACCTCTCCGACCTCGCGCCGCTGCACAACCCGGCGAACCTGCAAGGCATCCGTGCGGCGAGGAAGGCCTTCCCGGATGTGGAACAGGTCGCGGTCTTCGACACCGCCTTCCACCAGACGCTCGCGCCGGAGGCCTACACCTACGCGATCGACGCGGCCCTCGCCGAGAGGCATCGCGTCCGCCGGTACGGCTTCCACGGCACCTCGCACAAGTACGTGTCGGGAGCAGCCGCGGAGTTCCTCGGCCGGCCGCTCGAGGACCTGAAGCAGATCGTCCTCCACCTCGGCAACGGCGCGTCGGTCTGCGCGATCGACGCCGGCCGCTCCGTCGACACCTCGATGGGGATGACGCCGCTGGAGGGGCTGGTCATGGGAACCCGCTCCGGCGACCTCGACCCCGCCGTGCTCCTCCACCTGGCGCGCCGCGCGGGCCTCGGCATCGACGACCTCGACGAGCTCCTCAACCGGCGCAGCGGCCTGCTCGGCCTCTCCGGCCACGGCGACATGCGAGATGTGCGCCAGGCCGCCGAGTCCGGCGACGCCGCCGCACGCCTCGCGCTCGACACCGCCGTGCACCGGCTCAAGCACTACATCGGCGCCTACACGGCGCTGCTCGGCGGGCTCGACGTGCTCACCTTCACCGCGGGCATCGGCGAGAACGACGCCCGGCTGCGCGCGGAGGTGTGCGCGGGACTCGAGGTGCTCGGCATCCGGCTCGACCCCGCGCGCAACCGCAGCGGCTCCCACGAGGCGCGGCTGATCTCCGCCGACGACTCCCGGGTCGCGGTGCTGGTCGTCCCCACCGACGAGGAGCGGGAGATCGCTCGCCAGTCGCTGCAGGCGGTCGGCGCGGGCTGAGTAGGGCGGTGCACGATGCGGCGGCGCGGCAACGGAGCCGGGCGGGACGGCAGGACCACCCGGAGGGCCGCACTGCGGGCAAGGCTGCGGCGCGGGCTGCGGGCCGAGCTGCGCGCCGGGCTCGCCGTCACCGTCGCCGCCGTGGTCGCGCTCGGCGCGGCGCTGACCGGCTGCGCCTCGGACGGCAACCCGGTCGGTCCGCGGTTCATCACGCCCCCGCTCATCCGGTACAGCTCGGTGCTCTGGCCCGTCCCGCTGGAGCTGATCGGCGCGGAGCCCGGCAGCCGGCTCCGGATCAGCGCCACGCTCAGCTCCTCCCGCGGCATCTGGCGGTCGGCGGCGAGCTACGACGTCGGCAGCGACGGGACGGTCGACCTCGCCCGTGACAAGCCGCTGTTCGCCCCGTTCGGCGCGCCGGACTCGGCCGGGCTGTTCTGGTCGCTGCGCGGGCCGTCGCTGAGCCCGGCCGACCTCGCCCAGCAGTGGATGCGCGACACCAACGCGGTCACGCTGACCGCGAGCGACGGCGACCGGGTGGTGGCCAGACGGACGTTCCAGCTCGAGGGGCTGGGCGGCACGCTGCACGGGCGCACCATCTACACCCACGACCTCGTCCCGTCGGGGGTGGCGCCCCCGCACGAGACCCACGAGGACCAGCAGATCGGCCGGTTCTACGACGCCTCCTCCATCGACCGGCCGACCGGGCCGGCGGTGCTCATGTTCGACGATCCGTCGCCCGGGGCGTCGTCGGACTTCACCGCGGCGCTGCTCACGCAGTTCGGCGCGTCGGTGTTCGTCATCCCGATGACCTCGCCGGACGGCGTGCACGTCTCCACCGTGATCGACGCCGGAACCGTCTCAGCGGTCCTCGACTGGCTCGACCGGCTGGCCGCCGTGGACGCGCGCCACGTCTTCGTCTACGGGACGGGAGCGGCCGAGCAGCTCGCGGTCTGGGCGGCGACGCGCTTCCCGGCCCGGCTGCACGGCCTCTTCGCCGGAGCGGGTCCCGCAGCGCTGCTCTGCCTCGCCGGCTCCAGCGCCTCCCCGGTGTTCGAGGGCAGCGTCGGCGTGCCCTGCGAACGCGACCCCGGCGCCGGGACGACCGCCGCGCCGCCCCTGTCGGGCGTGAACGGGCCGGTCGTGCTGACCTGCGGCGCCGTCGACCGGGTGTTCCCCAGCGCCTGCGACGTGCAGCGGACGCTCGGCGCCACCCGGACCCCGCGCGCCGGCGACAAGCTGCTGGCCGACGCCCGGGCAGCGCACGCCGTCACGGTGCCCCCCGGCCTCCCCATCGCGCTCCCGGCGCCCGGCGACCCCTCCGGCGCGGACGGGCAGGCGACCGAGCAGGCCAGGATCGCGTTCTGGAACGCGGTCGGCCAGCTGCTGCTGCGGGCGGTGCTCTCGTGACCGGCCGCCTGCGCCTGGGTGCCGTCGCGCTCGCGGCGGTCGTCGTGCTCGGGGCGCTCGCCGGCTGCGTGACGCCAGCCGGCGGCGCGCGCATCGTCGTCCAGCGGTTCGGCAACGCGGCGGCGGACCCGGTGGTCGTCTCGCTCACCGGGCTGACGCCGGGGGAGGACGTGGTCCTCCGGGCGACCGCGACCACTGTCGCCGGCACCTGGAGCTCCCGGGCCGTCTACGCGGTGCCGCCGGATGGACGCGTCGAGACGTCCTCCCAGCAGCCGGTCGCCGCGCCGTACGTGCGGCCGGACGCCGGCGCGCTGTTCTGGAGCATGACCGGCCCCTCGCTCAGCCAGCAGGACCTGGAGCGCGCCTGGGCGGAGGGCCAGGTGCGCGTGGAGCTGACGGCGGAGCAGCAGGGCGGCAGGGTCGCGGTCGCGGAGGTGCAGCGCTCGCCGCTGGCCGCGCAGAGCGTCGAGCGCGAGGTCACGGTCGCCGACCTCGCCAGGGCGGCGGCGTCGACGGGCTCCGGCCCCTCCGCCGGGCAGGAGGCGCTGCGGCCCGGCACGCTGTTCACGCCGCTGCCGACACTGGTGCACCCGCGCCCCGGCGTCGTCCTCATCGACGGCGACGACGACGCGGCGGCCGGCGCGTTCGCCGCGCGCAGGATCGCCGCGATCGGCTTCCCCGTGCTCGTCCTCCCCGCCTTCGGGCCGGAGGGGCAGATCCCGGGCTCCGCCGCGCTCTCGGTGGAGGCCTTCGACGCCGCCCGCGCCTGGCTCGCCCGCGATCCCGGCGTCGACCCGCGGCACATCATCGTCTACGGCACGGGGAGCGCGTCCCCGCTGGCACTCTGGTTCGCGGCGAGCGAGCCCGACGCCGTGTACGGCGCGATCGCCGCGAGCGGCCCGACGGCGGAGCTCTGCGCGTCGGCGTCCGGTGCGCCGACGCTGCTGAACCAGGGTCGCGCCGTACCGTGCGCGAGCCCGAACGACCGGATCGCGGACACGCCCATCCTGCCGTTGAACCGCATCCCCGGCCCGCTCCTGCTCGCCTGCGGCACCGCGGACGAGCTGCTCCCGAGCGCGTGCGAGTGGACGCGGGCCGGAGCCGACGAGCGCGGCCCGCGGGCGACGGGCGAGACCCTGATCGCGCAGGGCGCGGCGCACGAGGTCAGCGCGCCGCCCATGCTCCCGCTCGGGCTGGGCGACCTCCCCGCGGCGACGGCGCAGGCGACCGAGGACGCCCGGGTGGCATTCTGGTCTCGGGTGACCGCTCTGCTGGAAGGAGCCATCGAGCCGTGAACGTCGCCGGAGGGACCCGCGCCGCCGTGCGCCGTGCGCTCGCGGCGCTGGCCGGCGTCGTGCTCGCGGCGGCCGCCCTCGCGGGATGCGGGTCGCAGCAGGGCGCCGCGGGACCGCGGTTCGACCTGAGCCTGAACCCCAGCCCGGTCTGGCAGCCGGTCGGCATCCGCCTGCTCGCCCTCCCGCCCGGGCAGCAGGTGACCATCCGCGCATCGCTGCGGCCCGGCGGCCTCTGGTCGTCGCAGGCCGTCTACGCGGTGCCGGCCGACGGCGTGGTCGACCTCGCCAGGGACGCCCCGCTGGAGGCGCCGTTCACCGGTGCGGACGGGATGGGCCTCTTCTGGACGATGCGCAGCAGCACGGGAGAGGCGGCGACCTCGGACGTGACCTGGGGCGGCGCGTCGTTCTCGGTCGATCTGCAGGCCACGGTCGCCGGGCGCCTGGTCGCGGAGACGCGGGTCCAGCGCACCGGGCTGTCGGTGGCAGCGCCGTCGCGCGCCGTGTTCGACGACGGCATCACCGGGGACTACTTCGAGCCGACCAGCGCGGCGGAGGGCGTGCGCCCGGGCGTCATCGTGTTCGACGGCACCGATCCCGGCGAGCCGACGGGCGTCCTCGTCTCAGCGACCCTCGCGGCGCTCGGGTTCCCGACGCTCGACCTGTCCACCTACGGCTCGGCCGGGGCGGTCGACCCGTTGCGCAGCCTCCCGGCCGAGCGGTTCCTCTCCGCGCTGAGCTGGCTGCGCGGCCGGCCGGGGGTGGACGACCAGCGCATCTTCACGTTCGGGACCTCGCGCGGCGCGCAGCTCGCGCTCTGGGCGGCCTCCGCCTATCCCGGGACGGTCTACGGCGCGATCGCGCCGGGCGGCACCACCGGTCTGATCTGCCCGTCGCCCGTGCCGAGCCCGGCGGTCACCGTCGGCGGCGACTGGGTGCCGTGCACGACGGGGACGCACGACCCGGCGCCGGCCGCCGTGCTCGACCTCCAGCGCATCCCCGGACCCGTCGTCCTGGGCTGCGCCGGGCGCGACGAGGAGCTCGCGAACGGCTGCGCCTGGCTGGACGCCGCCGCGCGCAAGCGGCCGGCGCGCGAGGGCGACGCGTACCTGACGGCGCCGGACGCGACGCACCTCTTCTACCTCCCGCCGTACACCCCGCTGCTGCTCCCGCCGGCCCCGGCGGCGCAGCCGACGGAGCGGGCGCGGGAGGCCCTCTGGGCGGACATCCTGACCGCCTTGACGGCGCCGTCGTCGGTGCCGGGGCACTGACGGCGGGCGGTGCGGACGAACCGGCGGGGCGAGTCTCCGCCGGACGGCCGGATTGTCGGCGGCGGCAAGTAGCATGTGTGGGTGGTAACCGCTCTGTATCGCCGCTATCGGCCCGACACCTTCGCCGAGATGATCGGCCAGTCGCAGGTGACGGAGCCGCTCATGACGGCGCTGCGCACCAACCGGGTCAACCACGCCTACCTCTTCTCCGGCCCGCGCGGCTGCGGCAAGACCACCTCCGCCCGGATCCTCGCGCGCTGCCTCAACTGCGCGGAGGGGCCCACCGACACCCCGTGCGGCAAGTGCGAGAGCTGCGTCGAGCTCAGCCGCGACGGCTCCGGGTCGCTCGACGTGGTCGAGATCGATGCGGCCAGCCACAACGGAGTGGACGACGCCCGCGACATCCGCGAGCGCGCCATCTTCGCCCCGGCCCGCGACCGCTACAAGATCTTCATCCTCGACGAGGCGCACATGGTCACTCCGCAGGGCTTCAACGCCCTGCTGAAGATCGTGGAGGAGCCGCCGGAGCACGTGAAGTTCATCTTCGCGACGACCGAGCCCGAGAAGGTCATCGGCACCATCCGCTCGCGCACGCACCACTATCCGTTCCGGCTGGTGCCGCCCGCCCAGATGCTGGAGTACGTCCAGCAGCTCTGCGACAGCGAGGGGATGACCGTCGCGCCGGGCGTGCTCCCGCTCGTGGTGCGCGCGGGAGGCGGCTCGCCGCGCGACACCCTTTCCCTGCTCGACCAGCTCATGGCCGGGTCCGAGGGCAGCAGCATCGAGTACGAGCGCGCGGTCGCGCTGCTCGGCTACACGCACGCCGCGCTGCTCGACGAGGTCATCGACGCGATCGCCGCGCGCGACGCCGCCGGCGCCTTCGCCGCGGTGGACCGCGTCATCCAGACCGGGCAGGACCCGCGGCGCTTCGTGGACGACCTCCTGGAGCGGCTGCGCGACCTGATCGTGGTCGCCGCGACGAGCGTCGACGGCGCGGCCGCCGTCCTCCGCGGCGTTCCGCAGGACGAGCTCGACCGGATGGGCGTGCAGGCGATGAAGTTCGGCGCCGCCGAGCTCAGCCGCGCGGCCGACATCGTGAACGCCGCGCTCACCGAGATGACCGGTGCGACCTCGCCGCGCCTGCACCTGGAGCTGATGATCGCCCGCGTGCTGGTGCCGTCCAGCGACGACACCGAGCGCGGAGCGCTCGCCCGGGTGGAGCGGCTGGAGCGCCGGGTCGGCGTCAGCGACGCCGGCGGCGCGGGGTCGGTGCGGGAGGCGGCGCCTGCTGCCGCGGTCGCGCCTGCGGCTGCTGCGCCGGTGACGACGGCGGCGCCCGCGGCTTCCGGGGCTGGGGCCTCTGCGGCTGGGACCTCCGCGCGTGGGACGTCTGCGCCCGCGCCTTCCGCCCCCGTCGCTGCATCCGTGAATTCTGCGACCGAGCCGGCCGAGACCGCCGCCACGGCGCCTGCTCGGGCCGCGGCTCCCGCTGCCGCGCCGGCCGAGCAGCCGGCTCCGGTGCAGGAGGCGGCGCCGGCGGCGGCTGCTGCTGCTGCTGCACCCGCCCCTCCCGCGCCGGCCGCGCCTGCCGCAGTGGGCGCCGTCTCGACCCAGCAGGTCAAGGACTCGTGGCCGCAGATCCTCGACGCCGTGCAGCGCGCCAAGCGCAGCGCGTGGATGGTCGTGTTCACCGCCCAGGTCCGCGCGCTCAACGACGACGTCCTCACGCTGTCGTTCCCGAGCGACAACGACGTGCAGAGCTTCCGCCAGCCGCAGACGCCGGGCGGTCAGGGCGTGAGCGAATACCTCCGCCAGGCGATCATCGACATCCTGGGCATCCGGGTCAAGTTCATCGCGCGCGCCGACGGCGCCCCGTCCGGCGGCCCCGCGCGCCCGTCCGGCGGTGCCCCCGCGGCCCCGGAGGCCCCGACCTGGCCCGGCGCGGACGGGGACGCCACGGGCGCCCGCCCTGCCGCGGCTCCGGCGCCCTCCGCGGGCTCGACCGCGCCCGGAGAGGGTGCGCGCGGATCGGCCGGGGCGTCGTCGCCCGCTCTGTCTTCGGCCCCGGCATCTGCTTCGGCCCCGGCATCTTCGTCGACCCCGGCAGCGCCGCCCGCCGCGTCGGCATCCCCGGCGTCGTCCTCCGTCACCGAGTGGGCGACCGTCGCCATCCCGTCATCCCCTCCCGCCGCGGTGGCCACCCTGGAGCGACCGGAGGCGCCTGCCGCGCGCGCGTCCGCCCCGACGGCGCCCTCCCCGGCGGCGCCGTCCGTCGCGGGTCTGCCGGACGACCTCCCGCCCGACGACCTCGAGCCGCCGGAGGAGACCGAGCCGCCCTACGAGGCCGCCGTCCCCGACGAGCCGGAGGGCGACTGGTCCGCCGCGCCGTCCGAGCCGGTCGTGGAGGCCCCTCGCCAGCGTCCGGCCCCCCAGACCCGTGCGCCCGAACGATCGGCCCCGCAGCGCCCGGCCCCCGAGCGCCAGAGCTCCGATCGCCAGAACCCCGAGCGCCCGGCCTCCGAGCGCTCCGCCCCCGCCTCCGGCGCCCGCACGCCCACCTTCCAGGCACCGCAGCGCTACGGCGAGGCGGTCGTCCGCGAGATCCTCGGCGCCCGGTTCCTCGAGGAGCAGCCCGCGCCTCCCACGAACGGCATGAGGTAACGCCGTGTACGAGGGCATCGTCCAGGAACTGATCGACGAGCTCGGCCGCCTCCCCGGCATCGGGCCGAAGTCGGCGCAGCGGATCGCGTTCCACATCCTGCAGACCGAGAGCTTCGACGTCACCCGGCTGGCCGAGGTGCTGCTCGAGGTGCGCGACAAGGTGCGGTTCTGCGAGATCTGCGGCAACGTCTCCGAGCAGGCCACCTGCTCGATCTGCCGCGACCCGCGCCGGACGCCCGACGTCATCTGCGTGGTCGAGGAGGCCAAGGACGTCGTCGCCATCGAGCGCACCCGCGAGTTCCGCGGGCTCTATCACGTGCTCGGCGGCGCGATCAGCCCGATCGACGGCGTCGGCCCGGACGACCTCCGCATCCGACAGCTCATGCAGCGCCTCGCCGACGGCACGGTGCAGGAGGTCATCATCGCGACCGACCCGAACCTGGAGGGGGAGGCCACGGCCACCTACCTCAGCCGGCTGCTCACCACGCTCGAGATCCGCGTCACGCGGCTCGCCTCCGGCCTCCCGGTCGGCGGCGACCTCGAGTACGCCGACGAGGTCACGCTCGGGCGGGCCTTCGAGGGCCGCCGCCAGGTCTCCTGACCCCGCCCGCGGCAGCCCGCGCGTTGACGTCACATGGCCGGGGCGGCATATCCGCGGCCGGTAGAATGGTCACTCCCGTGAGTTCTGGAGTGCCTGTGGCCCTGATCGTTCAGAAATACGGCGGCTCGTCCGTCGCCGACGCCGAGAGCATCAAGCGCGTCGCCAAGCGCATCGTCGAGACGCGCAAGGCGGGCAACGAGGTCGTCGTGGCCGTCTCCGCGATGGGCGACACCACCGACGAGCTGGTCGACCTCGCCCACGAGGTCACCCCGATCCCGGCGCCGCGCGAGCTGGACATGCTGCTCACGGCGGGGGAGCGCATCTCGATGGCGCTGCTCGCGATGTCGATCAAGAGCATGGGCTACGACGCGCGCTCCTTCACGGGCAGCCAGGCGGGCATGATCACCGACGCCCAGCACGGCGCCGCGCGCATCGTGGACGTCACGCCGGGCCGCATCAAGGAGGCGCTGGACGAGGGCGCGATCGCCATCGTCGCCGGCTTCCAGGGCTTCAACCGCGACACCCGCGACATCACCACCCTCGGCCGCGGCGGCTCGGACACCACCGCCGTCGCCCTCGCCGCGGCGCTCGGGGCCGAGGTCTGCGAGATCTACACCGATGTCGACGGCGTGTTCACCTCCGACCCCCGCCAGGTCCCGCTCGCCCGCAAGATCGACCGCATCACCAGCGAGGAGATGCTGGAGCTCGCGGCCGCCGGCGCGAAAGTCCTGCACATCCGCGCGGTGGAGTACGCCCGCCGCCACAACGTGACCCTGCACGTGCGCTCCTCGTTCTCGAACCGGGTGGGCACGTACGTCCTCAACGAAGCAGCTGCGGCCGAGGCCGCGAAGAAGGATGGAACCGTGGAAGAGCCGATCATCTCCGGAGTCGCCACCGATCTGAGCGAGGCGAAGATCACCGTCGTCGGCGTGCCCGACGTCCCGGGCAAGGCCGCGCAGATCTTCAAGATCGTCGCGAAGGCCAACGCCAACGTCGACATGATCGTCCAGAACGTGTCCGCCGCGGCGACCAGCCTGACCGACATCTCGTTCACCCTCCCCAAGTCGGAGGGCCAGCGCGTGCTGACCGCGCTGAGCAGCGAGCGCGACGAGGTCGGCTACCAGGCCCTCCAGTACGACGACCAGATCGGCAAGCTCGCGCTCGTCGGCGCCGGGATGCGCACCAACTCGGGCGTCTCGGCCAAGCTGTTCGAGGCGCTCTACGAGGCCGGCATCAACATCGAGATGATCTCCACCAGCGAGATCCGCATCTCGGTCGTCACCCGCGCCGACACCGTGGCGGAGGCCGCCCGCGTCGTGCACACCGCCTTCGGGCTGGACGGCGACGAGAAGGCGATCGTCTACGCCGGCACCGGCCGCTGAGCGGATCGCACCGTCTCGGGAATGGCCGCAGGCGCCATCCCGTTCCCCTTCTTCAGACCACGACCCCGAAGGACACACCATGAGCGAGACCACTCCCGGCCTTGACATCGCCGTCGTCGGCGCCACCGGCCAGGTCGGCGGCGTGATGCGCCAGCTGCTGGAGGAGCGCGACTTCCCGGTGAAGAGCATCCGCTTCTTCGCCTCGTCGCGCTCGGCGGGCACCAAGCTGCCGTTCCGCGGCGAGGAGATCACCGTCGAGGATGTGGAGACCGCCGACGTCTCCGGTATCGACATCGCGCTGTTCTCGGCCGGCGCCACGGGCTCGAAGGCGCACGCGCCGCGCTTCGCCGAGGCCGGCGCCATCGTGATCGACAACTCCAGCGGCTGGCGGATGGACCCGGACGTGCCGCTCGTGGTCTCCGAGGTCAACCCCGAGGCGATCGCCGACGCGCGCAAGGGCATCATCGCGAACCCCAACTGCACCACCATGGCCGCCATGCCGGTGCTCAAGGTCCTGCACGAGGAGGCCGGCCTCCAGCGCCTCATCGTGAGCACCTACCAGGCGGTCTCCGGCTCCGGCCTCGCCGGCGCGGAGGAGCTCGCCGGCCAGATCCGCACCGCGGTGGCCGACGAGAACCTGCTCCAGCTCGTGCACGACGGCTCGGCCGTCGCCATGCCCGAGCCGGTCAAGTACGTCCGCCCGATCGCGTTCGACGTCATCCCGCTCGCCGGCTCGATCGTCGACGACGGCTTCAACGAGACCGACGAGGAGAAGAAGCTCCGCAACGAGAGCCGCAAGATCCTCGGCCTCCCGGAGCTGCTGGTGAGCGGCACCTGCGTGCGCGTGCCGGTGTTCACCGGCCACTCGCTGTCGATCAACGCCGAGTTCGCGTCGCCGCTCAGCCCCGAGCGCGCCACCGAGCTGCTGTCGGACGCGCCGGGCGTGAAGCTCACCGACGTCCCCACCCCGCTGGAGGCGGCCGGTCAGGACCCGAGCTTCGTCGGCCGCATCCGCGCAGACGAGGGCGCTCCGGAGGGCCGCGGCCTCGCGCTCTTCATCAGCAACGACAACCTCCGCAAGGGCGCCGCGCTCAACGCGGTGCAGATCGCGGAGCTCGTCGCGGCGCGCCTCTCGAACCGCGTCGCCGGCTGACCCGCATCATCCAAGGGCACGTGAACGCCCCCTGAATCGCAGGGGCGTTCACGTGCCCTTCGGCGTCTCGGCGCCCGCGGGAGGCGGTGGCGCGCCCAGGCGGCGGGCGGCGACGTCCTGGTGGGCCAGGCGGCGCAAGGCCGCGACCACAGGGTCGTAAAGCGCCGTGCCGAGCACGGCGTAGCCGAGTTGCGCCTCCCGTCCGCCGTCCTCCGGCATCCGGCTGAGGTCGTACTCCGCCATCGCCCGCAGGTGCGCGGCGTAGACGTGGAGGCGTTCCTCCGTCATCGGGATGCCGCCGGCCTCCACCGCCTCGAGCGCGCGCTCGAGCTGGGCCACCGCCGCGTAGCGCTCGTCGTAGACCTGCCCGATCGCCGCGATGGCCGCCTCGGCGCGGGGGAACGGCGGCTGTGCGTCCTCCAGGTAGGGCGGCAGCGCGGCGACGGCCTGGCCGAGCGCGTCGAACAGTCCGGTGTCCGGCAGGCCGGTGTCCGGCAGGCCACCGCCACCATCCTGTCCCTGGTCCGCCGCCTCGCCACCCGGCTCGTCGATCAGATCCAGCACATCCTTCACCCGCCCGAGCGGCAGTCCGGCCACGTCCGACAGCGCCCGGATGAGGCCGATCCGCCGCACGTGCGCCTCGCCGTACTCGGCGCGCGTCGCGCTGACGGCCTCACCGGGCGGCAGCATCCCCTGCCGCAGGTAGAACTTGACCGTCGCCAGCGGGACGCCCGTCCGCTCGACCAGCTCCGAGATGCGCATCCGATCACCTGCCTCTTGACTCTGGATACTAATACTATCTAGTCTTTGGATACCGACACTATCCAACCGAGGAGCCGTCATGCTGCTGCAACCCGCCAGCGCCATCGTCGCCGGCATCGTCCTGCTCACCGTCATCGGCATCGCCTACGGCGGCACCTTCATGCTGCGCGTCGTCACCGGCAAGCAGGGGGCCAACGACCTGCAGAAGTCCTTCTTCCGCGCCGGCCATGCCCACGCCGGCGTCCTCGTGATCCTGGGACTGGTCACCCTCCTGCTGCTCGACGCGGCCAAGGTGACCGGCTGGATGCACTTCGGGGCGATCGGCGTCCTGGTCACCGCCATCCTCATCCCGGCCGGCTTCTTCTTCTCGCCCCTCGGCCGCGACCCGCAGAAGCCCAACGGCGCGATCGCGTTGGTCTGGATCGGGTTCGCCGCGCTCCTGTTCAGCATGGTCGTCTCCGGCGTCGCCCTCATCGTCGCCGGGGCGTCGGCGGCCTAGCCGATGTCTCGATATCGAGACAGATCCTCGCGCGACGACAGGGGATGAGCGCGCTCGCCGTAGGATTGTCTGGTGAGCACTGACCCCATCGACGTCGTCCTGATCGGCGGCGGCATCATGAGCGCGACGCTGGGCTCCATGATCCAGCGCGTCCAGCCCGACTGGACCATCCGCATCTACGAGTCCCTGGGCGAGGTGGCCCAGGAGAGCTCGAACCCGTGGAACAACGCAGGAACGGGCCACGCCGCCCTCTGCGAGCTGAACTACATGCCCGAGGCCCCCGACGGCAGCGTCGACCCCGCCAAGGCCATCAGCATCAACGAGCAGTTCCAGCTCAGCCGGCAGTACTGGGCCTCCCTGGTCGCCGCCGGCCACCTGCCGGACCCGCGGACCTTCATCAACGCGACGCCGCACATGACCTTCGTGCGCGGCCGCGACAACGTGCGCTACCTGCGCAAGCGCTACGAGGCGCTCAAGGACCAGCCGCTGTTCGAGGGCATGGAGTACTCCGAGGACCCGGCGACGATCGGCCAGTGGACCCCGCTCCTGACCAAGAAGCGCAACCCCAAGCAGCGCATCGCGGCCACGCGGCAGACCGCGGGCACCGACGTCGACTTCGGCGCGCTCACCCGCGCCCTCATCGACGACCTGGTCGCCAACGGCGCGGACCTCGCGCTCAACCACAAGGTCCTGAGCATCAAGCGCACCTCCGACGAGCTCTGGAAGATCCGCGTGCGCCACGAGGTCGGCCACACGCCGCACGAGGCCCTCGCGCGCTTCGTCTTCGTCGGCGCGGGCGGCGGCGCGCTGCACCTGCTGCAGAAGTCCGGCATCCCCGAGATCAAGGGCTTCGGCGGCTTCCCGATCTCGGGCCAGTTCCTGCGCACCTCCAACCCGAAGATCGTCGCGCAGCACCAGGCGAAGGTCTACGGCAAGGCCGCGGTCGGCGCCCCGCCGATGTCCGTCCCGCACCTCGACACCCGCGTGGTGGACGGCGAGACCTCGCTGCTGTTCGGCCCGTACGCGGGCTTCAGCCCCAAGTTCCTCAAGAACGGCAGCTGGTGGGACCTGCCCGGCTCGGTCCGCGCCGGCAACCTCGGCCCGATGCTGGCCGTCGCGCGCGACAACTTCTCCCTCATCAAGTACCTCGTCGGCGAAGTGCTGGCCAACCGCGAGAAGAAGCTGAACGCGCTGCGGGAGTTCATGCCGACGGCGAAGTCCGAGGACTGGGAGCTCATCACCGCGGGCCAGCGCGTCCAGGTGATGAAGAAGGACCCGAAGAAGGGCGGCGTGCTCCAGTTCGGCACCGAGGTCATCGCCTCGGCCGACGGCTCGATCGCCGGCCTGCTCGGCGCGTCTCCGGGTGCGTCGACGGCCGTGCCGATCATGGTCGACCTGCTCAAGCAGTGCTTCCCTGACCGCTACGACGGCTGGCTCCCGACGCTGAAGCGCCTCATCCCGACGGTCGGCACCACGCTCAACGACCGCCCGAAGGAGGCCGAGCGCGTGCTCGCGGAGACCGCGGCCGTCCTCGACCTGGCGGACGCCCACGCCGGCGAGGTCGTCCGGGCCTGACCCGCTCCACCCGCAGTCGATCCGTACCGGATGGTACGGATCGACTGGACAGCCGTGCCCGCGACCTGTTATGGTCGTCCACGCTATGAAGTGAGAACCTCCTCTCGTCCCGCGCCCGAGGCGCCGTCGATCGAGTGAGCGACCCCATAGGTCCTGCGCCGCCTGGTATCCCAGCACCGGGCGCTCCGGCGCACTCGCGACGGAAGTCCGCCCGGCGGGAGCCTGCTCCGTTGATGGAGCGCCCGGAAGGTGGTTCGCATTGCCAACACTCACTCTCACCCCGCTTCGCGCCGACGGCGTGTCCGTCCGCTACGGCGACCGGCGCGTGCTCTCCGACGTCTCGCTGACGGTGCCTCCCGGCGCCCGCATCGGGCTGATCGGCGAGAACGGCGCGGGCAAGTCCACGCTGCTGCGCGTGCTCGCCGGCGCCGAGACTCCGGACTCCGGGGTCGTCTCCCGGCCGAAACGGGTCGGCTTCCTCTGGCAGGAGGTCCGCTTCCGGCCCGAGGACACGTTCGCCGCGCTGCTCGAGGACGCCCTCGCCGAGGTGCGCGCCATCGAGCGCGAACTGGAGGCCGCCGCGACCGCGCTCGCCGGGGACGACCCGGCGGCGCACGCGCGGTACGATTCCGCTCTCGCCGCGGCGGAGTTCGCCGAGGTGTGGTCGATCGACGCCCGTCGCGACGCGCTCCTCGACGGTCTCGGTGTCGGCGCCATCCCGCTGGCCCGGCGGCTGGACGAGGTCTCCGGCGGCCAGCGCAGCCGGTTCGCGCTCGCGGCCCTGCTGCTCGGCCGGCCGGAGGCGCTGCTGCTCGACGAGCCGACCAACCACCTGGACGACGCGGCCGCGGCGTTCCTGGAGGGGCAGCTCCTCGGCTGGCACGGTCCGGTGCTCTTCGCGAGCCACGACCGCGCGTTCCTGGACTCGGCGGCCACTGGCCTGCTCGACCTGGATCCGGCGCGCTCCGGCACCACGGTGTTCGGCGGCGGCTACAGCGCGTACCTCGCCGAGAAGGCGGCCGAGCGCGCCCGCTGGGAGAAGCAGTACGCGGACGAGCAGGCCGAGCTCGCGGCGCTCAAGCACGCGGTCGATGTGACCGCGCGCTCGATCGCCTGGTCGGGGAAGGTGCGCGACAACGACAAGTTCGTGAAGTCGTACAAGGGCAATACACTCGACCGGCAGATCAGCCGACGCGTCCGCAACGCCGACGGCCGGCTCGACGAGCTCACCCGCACCCAGGTGCGCAAGCCGCCGAAGCCGCTGAGCTTCTCGGGGATCCCCGCGGGGTTCCAGGCCGCGGGCGAGGAGGCGGGATCGCTGCTGCAGGCGGACGGCCTCCACGTCCCGGGGTGGCTGCGGCTCGGGCGGTTCGCCGTGGAGGCGCAGTCGCGCGTGCTCGTGACCGGCGCGAACGGCGCGGGCAAGTCGACGCTGCTCTCGGTGCTCGCCGGCCGGATCGTCCCGCTCGTCGGGACGGTGCAGCGTCGGCGCGGGCTGCGCGTGGAACTCCTGGAACAGGACGTGCGCTTCGCGGACCCGACCCAGACCCCGCGCCGGATCTACGAGCTGGCGCTCGGGGAGCGGCGCGCGGAGGCGGTGCCGCTCTCCGGCCTCGGCCTGATCGCGGCGCGCGACCTCGACCGGGAGGTCGGGACGCTCTCCGTCGGGCAGCAGCGCCGCCTCGCGCTGGCGCTCATCATGGCCAGGCCGCCGCACGTGTTCCTGCTCGACGAGCCGACCAACCACCTCTCGCTCACCCTGGCGACGGAGCTGGAGCACGCCCTCGGCGGCTACCCGGGCGCCGTCGTCGTGGCGAGCCACGACCGCTGGCTGCGCGAGCGGTGGGCAGGGGAGGTGGTCGCCTTGGACGCCGCGGCGGAGCGGGACGCTTGACGTCCTTTCGAACATATGTTCGAATAGAGCCATGAGGTGGAGCGGGCAGGAGCTGGCGGTGGAGACGCCGTCGGCCCTGCCCGGTCTCGCCCGGCTCAACAACCTGGTGCGGTCGGTGCGCACGCCCGAGTTCGCTGGCATCACCTTCCACGAGATCCTCGCCAAGTCGGCCCTCAACAAGATCCCGGGCGGGGGAGGGCCGATGCCCTTCGGCTGGACGATCAACCCGTACCGCGGCTGCTCGCACGCGTGCGTGTACTGCTTCGCCCGGCCCACGCACAGCTATCTCGAGCTCGACCAGGGCAAGGACTTCGACCAGGAGATCATCGTCAAGGTCAACGTGGCCGACGTGCTGCGCAAGGAGCTGACCAAGCCGAGCTGGGCGCACCACCCGGTCGCGCTCGGCACCAACACCGACCCGTACCAGCGCGCCGAGGGCCGCTACGCGCTCATGCCCGGCATCATCGACGCGCTCACCGACTCCGGCACGCCGTTCAGCATCCTCACCAAGGGCTCCCTGCTCCGCCGCGACCTCGACCGGCTGGCGGACGCCGCGACGAAGGTCCCTGTCGACCTCGCGATGTCGATCGCCGTGTATGACGACGAGCTGCAGCAGTCCGTCGAGCCCGGCACGCCGACGACCAAGGCCCGGCTGGCGACCGTGACCGCCGTCCGCGAGCACGGCCTCGACTGCGGGGTCTTCCTCATGCCGATCCTCCCGTACCTCACCGACACGCGGGCGCACCTTGATGAGGCGCTCCGCCAAGCGAAGGAGGCCGGAGCGACGAGCGTGCTCTACACCGCCCTGCACCTCAAGCCCGGGGTCAAGGAGTGGTACTACCTGTGGCTCGGCCGCGAGCACCCGGAGCTGCTGCCGAAGTACCGCAGCATGTACGGCCGCGGCACCTACGCCCCCAAGGAGTACCGCACCTGGCTCGCGGCACGCATCAAGCCGCTCATCCGGGCGCACCGCCTGGAGCGCGGCCGGGAGGATCCGCTCACCGGCGGGGTGCGCTCGTCGGCGCTGGGGATGCTGCGTGACGGCGAGGGGGAGCGGCGCGTGGTCGATCGGGCAGGCGTCGGGCCCGCGGGCGCCGAGCGGTCAGGGGCCGTGCGGTTCGGGGCGGAGCGGGTCGCCGCGGAGGAGGCGGCGCCGGAGTCCGCGCTGGTGACGCTCGGGGTGCAGCCGACGCTGTTCTGACGGCTCGACTGCGCGCCTGCGCAGCGACGGGGTACAACACGCCGACTCGCCCGGGGTACACAGTCCGCGGGGTTGCTGCCATAATCCCCACTGGGAGCCGCGGACCGGCGGCGCCCACCGGCGTCCCCCCGCCGGTCCCTCTCGCGCCGAAGGAGTCCGGTGTCGCTCGGCCTTCCCAGCCACCTCTCCAGGGCGGCCAACTCCCGCGCGCTGGCCACGGCGGCCCGCTGGGCCGCGCTGGTCTGCCTGGTGATGGCGGCCGTCAACGTCGCCGTCTCGACGGTCGGCGGGACGACCGGCGCGGCCTCCTGGATCAGCACGCTCGTTCTGCTGCCGATGATCGCCCTGCTGATCCTGCAGTCGCGCGGCCGGACCGTCGCGTTCACCGTCGCGTACCTGCTCGTCGGCGCCGTCTGCACCTACTTCTACGTGTACCTGCTCTTCGAGAGCACGCCGACGTACCCGGACACCAACCTGCTCGTCATCGCCCTCCCCGTGGTGGCGATGACCCTGGTCGGCGGAACCGGCACCGGCTCCCTGGTCGGCGTGCTGTGGGCGACGCTCGGGTTCGCCCTCGCGGAGGCGGCGGTCTTCCTGGGGGCGACGGCGGCCGGGCGCGTGTTCCGGCCCGACGCGATCTCGCTGAGCGCCTACCTGCTGCTGGTCGGCATACTGGCCTTCGACGGCCTCACCCGCGGCTCGCGCGCGCGCACCCAGTCGGCCATCCACCGCGCGATCCGCGACGCGCGGCTGGTCGACCTGCGCCGGGAGCTGCTGGCGGAGTCCACAGCCGACCTGCACGACACCGTGATCAGCGAGCTGGTCGCGGTCGCCGCGTCCGAGCCGGGCGAGCTTCCCGCGCGATTGCGGGCGCGCATCGAGTCGGACCTGCGCACGCTCGGCGGCGCCGGCCTCCCCGCCGATGAGGACGTCGCCTCACCCGTGGCCGACACCTGGTACGACAGCGAGCTGCGTCGCGCCATCGAGGACGCGCGCGACGAGGGCCTCGCCGTCGACGTCTCCGGCGACCGGGAGACCGTGGCGCTGCTGGCGGAGGACGCCAGGCGCGCTCTGGGACTCGCCGTCCGCCAGTGCCTGGTCAACGTGCTGAGGCACTCCGGCAGCGCGACCGCGGAGGTCGCCTTCTCGTCGGGCGAGGGGTCGGTGTCCGTGATGGTGGTGGACGGCGGCCGCGGCTTCGTCGTCGGCTCCACGAGCGCCGACCGGCTGGGGCTCCGGCAGTCGGTGCACGAACGCATCAGCGCGGTCGGCGGGACGGTGACCGTCTACTCGGCCGAGGAGGTCGGGACGACCGTCATCATGACGCTCCCGGTCGCGGAGGGGGGCCGATGAACGAGGTGCTGTCCGAGACGATCGTCCACTACCGGTCCACGCCGGTCGAGCGGACCCCGCAGCGGCTCGACCCGCTCGGCGTGCAGTCGGCCTGGCTCCTGGTGCCGCTGCTCGGCGTCGTCGCCGTCGGCTACGCGGTGTTCTCGACCTTCCTCCACCACGACCAGCTCCGGAACCCGGCGCTCGCGGTGTGGGCGATCGCCGTGCTCGTGCTCGCGGTCGTCGTCGCGACCATCCGGACGCACCCGGGGCTCGCGCCGGTCGGCCTCTGGTCGCACCTCGCCATCATCGGCGTCGCGCTGGCCTCCGCGTGCCTGTTCGCCGCCGCCGTCTGGGGGCACAACCAGCGCATCCAGGACGACTGGGGGCAGATCGCCGTCGCCCTGCTGCTCGCCGCGATGCCGCTGTACCGGCCGGTCGCCGAGGTGCTCGCGGTCGCCGCGGTGGCCGCGATCGTGCTGGGCTCCCTCGCCGCGGCGCAGGGAATGTCCCTGATCATCAGCAACCATCCGCTCGTCTACGCCACCGTCGCGGCCACCCCGGTGCTCGCGCTCGCGTTCGGCGGCGCGGGCTACGCCTGGACGATGACCGGCGAGACCCTCCGCTGGCGGGAGGTCGCCCGCGCCGGCCAGCTCCGGCTGGAGGGCGAGCTGCGCCAGGTCGCCCGGCGGATGGTCGCCCAGGAGCGGGCCACCGCGCTGAACGCCGAAGCAGTGCCGTTCCTCACCGGGCTGGCGGCCAGGGGGACCATCACCGACGAGGACCGCGAGCGGGCCAGGGCGATCGCCGGCCGGCTCCGCGCCGCCGCCGTCGAGGCCGTGGAGCGCAGCTGGCTCGCCGAGACCGTCGCGCTCGCGCTCGCCCGCCGCGGCGCGGACGCCGGCTCGGAGGCCGACCGCGCGTCCCGCGTCCACGACCCCGACCGGCTGGAGCAGGTGCTCAGCGAGGAGCAGCGCGCGATCGTCGGAGCGCTCATCGGCACCATCGCCGCCCTCCCCGGGCTCGAGCCGAGGAGCCTCCGGGTGACTGTCGCGGAGCCGGGCTCGCCGGTCTTCCTGGTCACGGCGCGCACGGCGGAGCCGAGGCGCCTGCTGCGCTCGGATCTGGTCCCGTTCCTCAGCGCACTGCGGTCGGCCTCGATGGAGGCCGCCATGCGGGTGAAAGCGGGCGGGCTCACCGTCCGCTTCGCCTATCCTGAGAGGCGAGCACCATGAGCACCAGCACAGCACACCCCGGATCCACCGCACCTCCCATCCGCCTCGCCATCCTCGACGACCACGAGATCCTCCTCGACAGCCTCGCCGCCTGGATCGACCGGAACGCCCCCGACTTCGACCTGGTCGTCCGAGCCGGCAGCTGGCTCGAGCTCGTGCACAGCGACGCCTTCCCCACCGACCTCGTCATCATGGACCTCCAGCTGAGGGAGTCCGTCTCGATCGGCGCCCGTGTGCGCACTTGCCGCGCCGCCGGCGCGAAGGTCGTGGTGCTGAGCGCCGTCGACACGCAGGAGGACCGCGACGCCGCGCTGGCCGCCGGCGCCGTCGCCTACGTCACCAAGACCCAGCCGATGGCCGAGCTCATAGCGGCGGCGCTCGCCGCGGTGGGGCGGGACAGCGCGGCGGGGGAGCCCGCTCCCGCACCCGCCTGGCGGCCGCGGCCGACGGTGCCGGAGGCCTCCCGCCCCAAGCTGAGCGACGGCGAGCGGCAGGCGCTCGTGCTCTACGCGGACGGGCGCACGACCTCCGAGGTGGCGCGCGCGATGAACGTGCAGTATGAGACGGCCAAGACCTACCTGCGCCGGGTGCGCGAGAAGTACGGCAAGGTCGGGAGGCCGACCAGCTCCCGCGCCGACCTCATCCGCCGCGCCGCGGAGGACGGCTACCTCACCTGACGCTCCGGCGCCCGCATAGGATTGCTCCGTGGCAAAACTGTATTTCCGCTACGGCGCGATGAACAGCGGCAAGAGCACCGCCATGCTGCAGGCGGCGTACAACTACGAGGAGCGCGGTCACCGCGTGCTGCTGGCGAAGCCGGCGATCGACACCAAGGGCGACATGGGCATCCTGTCGCGGCTCGGGGTGACCCGTCAGGTCGACTTCCTGATCGCGCCGGAGACCGACGCGTACGGACGCTTCCAGCAGCACCGCGAGCGCACCGTGAAGCGCTACGGCCGCGATGTCAGCGCGCTGCTGGTGGACGAGGCCCAGTTCCTCACCGAGGCGCAGATCGACGACCTGCTCCGGATCGCGCTGCTCGACGACGTGCCCGTGCTCGCCTACGGCATCCGCACCGACTTCCAGACGGTCGCGTTCCCCGGCAGCCGGCGCCTCCTGGAGGTCGCGCACAGCCTCGAAGAGCTGAAGACCATCTGCCGCTGCGGCCGCAAGGCGATCTTCAACGCCCGCAAGATCGACGGCGTCTTCGTCTTCGACGGCGACCAGGTCGCCATCGACGGCGCCTCGGTCAGCTACGAGGCGCTGTGCGGCAACTGCTACCTGGACGAGAGCCAGGGCGTCCTCAACAACGGCCGCCGGCACTGGCCGGTGACCTCGCCCACCGCCTACGACAGCGAACCGGACCCGGACTTCACCTGATGCGCATCTCCGTCATCGGCGTCGGCTACCTCGGAGCCGTGCACGCCGCAGCCATGGCCGACCTCGGCCACACCGTGGTCGGCGTCGACGTCGACGAAGCGAAGATCGCCGCCCTCTCCGAGGCGCGCGCGCCGTTCTTCGAGCCGGGCCTGCCCGACCTGCTCGCCTCGGCCACGGCCAGCGGCCGCCTGCGGTTCACCACCGACTTCGCCGCGGTCGCCGACGCCGACGTCCACTTCGTCGCGGTCGGCACGCCGCAGTCGGCCGACGGCGACGCCGCGGACCTCCGCTTCGTGGACGCGGCCTTCGCCTCGCTCCTGGAGCACGTCTCGCCGGGCGATGTGATCGTCGGCAAGAGCACGGTCCCGGTCGGCACCGCCTCCCGCCTCGCGCAGGTCGTGGCCGAGCGGGCGCCCGGGGCGACGCTCGCCTGGAACCCGGAGTTCCTCCGCGAGGGCTTCGCGGTGAAGGACACCGTCAGCCCCGACCGGCTCGTCTACGGGGTGCCGGAGGGCGAGGCGGGCGCTCGAGCCGCTCGCATCCTGGACGAGGTCTACGCGAGCGCGGTGGCGGCGGGCACGCCGGTCATCGTCACGGACTACGCGACGGCGGAGCTGGTGAAGGTCGCGGCGAACGCGTTCCTGGCCACGAAGATCTCGTTCATCAACGCGATGGCGGAGATCGCGGAGGTCACCGGCGCCGATGTGACGCAGCTGGCCGACGCGATCGGCCACGACGCCCGGATCGGCCGACGCTTCCTCAATGCCGGTGTCGGGTTCGGCGGGGGCTGCCTGCCCAAGGACATCCGCGCGTTCAGCGCGCGGGCGCGTGAGCTGGGCCGGGGCGACTCCGTGCGGTTCCTCGACGAGGTCGACAAGATCAACCTGCGCCGCCGCGACCGCGTCGTGGAGCTCGTGCGCGAGGAGTGCGGGGGCCTCGAGGGCGTGCGCGTCGCGGTGCTCGGCCTGGCCTTCAAGCCGCACTCCGACGACATCCGGGACTCCCCGGCGCTCGACATCGCCATGCGCCTCGCCGACGGCGGAGCGGTCGTCACGGCGACCGATCCCGAGGCGATCGCGAACGCCCGACGCCGCGCGCCGCAGCTCGCGTTCGTCGAGTCGGCGGCGGAGGCCGCGGCCGGCGCGGACATCGTGGTGCTCATCACCGAGTGGCCCGAGTTCACCGGGCTGGACCCGGAGGAACTGGGCGCGCTGGTCTCGCACCGCGTGGTCGTGGACGGCCGCAACGCGCTGGACGCCGAGCGGTGGCGCTCCGCAGGCTGGCGGTTCCGCGGCCTGGGGCGCTAGCCGGCTCGGTTCACCCGCCGCCGCGGTTCGCCTGCCGCTTCGGTTCGCCCCTCCGCCCTCGTTCGGGGGGTTCCCACCCCCTGGGGCAAAAAGTGAGGATTTGTTATCTTTAGCTCATGTCGAACGGTCTCACGGAGGACGGCGCGCCCGTCCCTCCGGTTCGCGCAACGGAGCCGCGGCGCCGCCGCCCGGTGCTCGTCGCCGTCCTGATCGTCGTCCTCATCCTGCTGCTCGGCGCCGGCTGGATCGGCTACCGGGCCTATCTGGCCCGCCAGGAGCTGAAGGCCGCGCTCTACGATGTCGACGCCGCCCGGTCCGCGGTGGAGTCGGGCGACACCGCGAAGGCGCGCGCCATCGCCGGCGACCTGACCCGGCATGCACGCACCGCCGCCGACCTCACCAGCGACCCGATCTGGCGGGCGGGCGAGGTTGTGCCGTGGCTCGGTCCCGACCTCGCCGCCTTCCGCACCGTCGCTGCCGCGACGGAGACGCTGTCGACCCGGGTGGTCCAGCCGCTCGTGACCGTGGCCGGGTCGGTCGATCCGCGCACGCTCACGCTGTCCCACGGCCGCATCGACCTCGCGCCGCTGATCGCGGCCGGACCGGCCGTCGAGAATGCTCGGACCGGGTTCGTCGCGGCCCAGCAGCAGGTCGACGCGATCGACGAGAGCCGGCTCATCGACCCGGTGAACCGCGCGGTCACCCGGATGCGCACCCTGATGGACAAGGCCGGCGGCCAGCTGGAGGCCGTCGCCAACACGGCGAAGCTGCTCCCGGGGATGCTCGGCGAGGACGGGCCCCGCACCTACCTCGTGGTGGCCCAGAACCCGGCGGAGCTGCGCGCCACCGGCGGCCTCATCGGCTCGGTCACCGAGTTCCGCACCGATCACGGCGTCATCACGCTGACCGCCCAGTCGCCGGCCTTCGGTCCGTGGGCGGAGCCCGTCTCCCGCGTGCCCGCGCCGACGACGGCCCTGTTCGGGACCGTCGTCGCGCGGTACCTCCAGGACGCGAACGTGACGCCCGACTTCCCGCTCGCCGCCCGGACCGCGGCGGCGATGTGGGTCCACGACCACGGCGGGGTCGTCGACGGCGTGGTCGCGCTGGACCCGGTCGTGCTCAGCGGGCTGCTGAAGGCCACCGGTCCGGTTTCGCTGCCGACCGGCGACACGCTCACCGCCGACAATGCCGTGCAGGTGCTGCTGAGCGGGGTCTACCAGCACTACGCCCACCCGTCGGACCAGGACGCGTACTTCGCGTCGGCCGCGGCCGCGGTCTTCGGCAAGGTGGCGGAGGGCGGCGTGAGCGGCTCCGCCCTCGTCGGCGTGCTCGCGGACGCCGGGCGGTCCGACCGCGTGCGGATCTGGAGCTCCCGGCCGGCCGAGCAGAGCGTGCTGGCCTCGACGACGCTGGCGGGCGGCCTCCCGGTCTCCACGCCCGACAACGCCGCGCTCGGCGTGTACTTCAACGACGCGACCGGCGGCAAGATGGACTACTACCTCGCGAACTCGGTGTCGGCCGGCGCGAAGGTCTGCCGCGCCGACGGCAGGGTGACCTCGCTGGTCGAGGTGACGCTGGGCAACCGGGCGCCGGCGGACGCCGCCACCACGCTGTCGACGTACGTCACCGGCGGCGAGCTGTTCGGCGTCCCGCGCGGCTCGATCCTGACCAGGATCGCGTTCTACGGTCCGGAGGGCGGTCTGCTCGCCAGCGTGCGCAGCGGCGGAGCGAGCATGGCCTCCGTTACGGGGAGCGACGGCGGACGGCCGGTCGCGGTCGTGGAGGTCGAGCTCAAGCCGGGCGAGTCGAAGACTGTCGACGTCGAGTTCCTGGGGACGGCGCAGAAGCGTCCGGGGGTGACCGTGGCCGTGACGCCGACGCTGAATGGCGACGGCACGACCCCCGTTATGGGGTCACCGAAGGCCATCGGAACCATCGCCGTGCCGTGTGGCCCGGGTGTAAAGTGAGAATTAGTCATTAACTGGCACGTCTGTCCGTTGAGGGGAACGTGAGCCTGATGCTGAAGAGGATCCTGGCGGCCGCGGTCGTCACCGCAGGTCTGCTGCTCGCCGCGCCCGCGGCGGCGAATGCCGACGTCTACACGAGCGGCGCGCCCTGCAGCGTCGACGTGAGCACCATCCAGGCGGGTGACACGGCCACCGTCACCTGCATCCCGGGCACCTGGGCGCCCAGCGAACTCATCTCCTGGACCGGCTCCGGCATCGACGGGGCGAATATCCGGATGGCGAGCTCCGTCACGTTCACCAAGCACGCGAACGCGGACGGGAGCGACGTCCTCCATGTGACGCTGCCGTCGAGCGCGAGCGGCGTGTACACGATCACCGGCGTCGGCGCCACGAGCGGTCACGTCTGCTCGGTGTCGGTCACGGTGCTCCCGGCCGACACCACGGCGTCGACCGTCAGCAGTTCCGGCGGCTCCGGTCTCGCAGCCACCGGATCCGTGATCGCCGAGTGGGCCCTCTGGGTCGGCGGCGGCCTCCTGGTCGTCGGAGCGGTGGCGGTCGCCATCGCCGCGTGGATGCGGAAGGTGCGCTCGTCCTGAGCGCACCGGCCGTGCAGGCCGCCCTGACCGGAATGGCGGGAGGGCGCAGGCGGTTGCCCTCCCTGTGACCTCCACCAGCATCCCCCTCAACGTCCTCGATCTCGCGAGCCGGCCGGCCGGCGGCAGCAACGCCGACGCCGTCGCCGGGACGATCCGCCTCGCACAGCAGGCGGAGCGCCTCGGCTACCGCCGGTTCTGGGTGGCGGAGCACCACGGCATGCCGGCGATCGCCTCCAGCGCCCCCGCCGTCCTGATCGCGGGCGTCGCGGCGGCGACCGAGCGTATCCGGGTCGGTTCGGGCGGGGTGATGCTCCCCAATCACGCACCGCTGGTGGTGGCGGAGCAGTTCGGCACCCTCCGGGCGCTGTACGGCGACCGCATCGACCTCGGCATCGGCCGCGCCCCCGGCACCGACGGCGCGACGGCGATGGCGCTGCGCCGCAGCGCAGAGGGTCTCGGCGTGGACGACTTCCCGCAGCAGCTCCTCGACCTGTTCGGGTTCTTCTACGGCGGGATGAGCGACGCGAACCCGCTGCACGGCATCACCGCCGTCCCCGGGCTGGGAGACGCACCGCAGGTCTGGCTGCTGGGCTCCAGCGGCTACAGCGCGCAGGTCGCCGCGGCCCTCGGCCTCCCGTTCGCGTTCGCCCACCATTTCGCGGGCGAGAACACCGAGGCGGCCCTCGACCTCTACCGGTCGCGGTTCGAGCCGGGGGAGCAGCTGACCCAGCCGCACGCGATGATCGCCGTCAACGTGGTGTCCGACGACGATCCGGAGCGGGTGCGGGCGCTGTCGCTGCCCGGGCAGCTCTCCTTCCTGCGGATGCGCCGGGGGCTCAAGCCGCAGCCGGTGAGCGTCGAGGAGGCGCTCGCGTACGAGTTCAGCCCGGCGGAGGAGGAGTTCATCGCCGCCCGCAACGCGCGTCAGGCGATCGGGACCCCCGACCAGGTGAAGGCGCGGCTGGACGCCCTGATCGCCTCCACCGGCGTCGACGAGCTGATGGTGTCCTCCGGCGCCGCCACCGTGGACGGCCGCATCCGGTCGCTGGAGATCGTGGCGGACCTGTACCCCGCGGAGTGAGCGCGTGCCCGGGCCGCATGACGGACCATGACGGCCGGAGCGGCGGGTGCGGATGCCCGGGGGTAGCGTTGGGCGCGATCCTGACCCCCATCCAGCGAAGGCGGTACCCCGCATGGCACGCACACCCCACGTTGTCGGCGTGAGCGGCAGCCCGACCGCGCCCTCCCGCACGACAGTCCTCGTCGACGAGGTCGCGCGCTCCTTCGCGGAGGCGACGGGAGGGACGTCGACCACCATCGAGCTGGCGCCGCTGCTCGCCGAGCTGGGCGCCGCGCCCTTCCGCAGCGGCCTCAGCCCGCGCGTGCAGCAGGCGCTGGAGACGGTTGAGGCGGCGGACGTCATCGTGGTCGGCTCGCCGGCCTACCGTGCCACCTACACGGGCCTCTTCAAGCTCTTCTTCGACCACATCGGCCAGTACGCGCTGGTCGACAAGCCGATCGTGCTCACGGCGACCGGCGGCAGCGACCGCCACGCCCTGCTGGTGGAGCACCAGATGCGCCCGCTGTTCGGCTTCTTCCAGTCCCTCACGCTTCCCCTGGGCATCTACGCGAGCGAGTCCGACTTCCGGGACTACGCGATCTCCTCGGACGACCTCCGTGAGCGGATCAACACCACGGTCAGCCGCACCCTCCCGCTCCTGCGCTCCCACATCGACCCGGAGTCGCTGGGCGGATTCAACTGGTTGTCGCAACACCTCGATCGAGAGGTGTTCAGCGATGGTGACGGCGGATTGGAGCAAGAAGACCAGCGAAGTGCCCGTGAGTGCGCGTCGGCAGTGGCGTGCGGATCGGGCGTTGCGTCCGCCGATGCGCTCGCCCGGGCGGCCTGAGCCTTCGCGGGAGGTGCAACGGCAGTTCTGGCGTCTGATCGCGACGGGTATCACCTCCGCCGAAGCGGCGCTGACGGTGGGCGTGTCTGTGCCGGTCGGGACCCGTTGGTTTCGTCACGCTGGCGGCATGCCGCCGATCAGCCTCGCCCCGCCCACAGGTCGCTATCTGTCCTTCGAGGAACGCGAGGAGATCGCGCTTCTCCGCGCCAAGCAGCTCGGCGTGCGTGAGATCGCCCGCAGGATCGGCCGCGACCCGGGAACGATCTCCCGCGAGCTGCGCCGCAATGCCGCCACGCGCAGCGGCAAGCAGGAATACCGGGCGCTGGTGGCGCAGTGGAAGGCGCAGCAGGCGGCGAAGCGGCCGAAGAAGGCGAGGTTGGTGACCAACGCTAGGCTGCGCGAGTACGTCCAGGACCGTCTCGCCGGCAACGTCCGCCGACCCGATGGCAGCGTGGTCGTCGGCCCTGAGCCGCTGGCATGGAAGGGGCGGAACAAGCCGCATCGGCAGGACCGGCGGTGGGCGATCGCGTGGAGCCCGGAGCAGATCTCACACCGCCTGAAGGTCGACTTCCCGGATGATGAGTCCATGCGCATCAGCCACGAGGCGATCTACCAGTCGCTGTTCATCCAGGGCCGTGGCGCGCTCAAACGCGAACTCGTCACCTGCCTGCGAACCGGTCGCGCACTCCGGCAGCCACGAGCTCGAGCGCAGAACCGGCCGCAAGGGCATGTCACCGCCGATGTCGTGTTCTCCGAACGTCCTGCGGAGGCGGCGGACCGCGCCGTTCCTGGGCACTGGGAGGGGGATCTGATCATCGGAACGGGCCGATCGGCGATCGGCACTGTCGTCGAGCGCAAGAGCCGCTCGACTCTGCTGGTGCACCTGCCCCGCCTGGAGGGCTGGGGCGAGAACCCATATGTGAAGAACGGTCCTGCACTGGGAGGCTACGGCGCCGTCGCGATGAATGCTGCTCTCGTCGCGACCATGACGAAGCTTCCAGAACAGCTTCGCAAGACACTCACCTGGGATCGCGGCAAGGAGCTTTCTGCGCATGCCCAGTTCGCGCTTGAGACGGGCACGAAGGTGTTCTTCGCCGACCCCCACTCGCCCTGGCAGCGGCCGACGAACGAGAACACAAACGGGTTGCTGCGTCAATACTTCCCGAAGGGCACGGACCTCTCGCGGTGGTCGGCCGAGGACCTCGAAGCCGTCGCTCTCGCGCTCAACAACCGGCCACGGAAAAGCCTGAACTGGCGCACTCCCGCGGAAGTCTTCGAGGAACAGCTACGCTCGCTTCAACAACACGGTGTTGCAACGACCGATTGAGCCCAAGCTGTACGCGACGGTGGACTTCGCGCGGCCGGATGCGTTCTGAAGGCTGCCGCACAAACAAGAAGAGCCGGTTCGAATCTCGAACCGGCTCTTCTTGTTGTTACCAGTGGGTCGGGGTGACAGGATTTGAACCTGCGGCCTCTTCGTCCCGAACGAAGCGCGCTACCAAGCTGCGCCACACCCCGGTGGCCCGAAGGCCTCATCTAGGATACACGAGCGCGAGGGGTGCAAATGACCACTCGGCTCACTCCGACGCCGTGAGCGTGACGAGCGTCGCCTCCGGCCGGCACGCGAAGCGAACCGGCGCATAGATCGAGGTGCCGAGGCCGGCCGAGACGTTGAGGTAGGCCGCGCGGAACGCGTGCCGCCAGACGCTCAGCCCCTTCACCTGCGAGCGCGGGATGTCGCAGTTGGTGACCAGTGCGCCGAAGCCGGGCACGCAGACCTGGCCGCCGTGGGTGTGGCCGGCGAAGATCATCGAGGCGCCGTAGGTGACGAACGCGTCGAGCACCCGCCGGTACGGGGCGTGCACCACGCCTAGCGTGACCGTCGGCCGCTCGGAGCGCGGCTCGTCCGCCGGCCACATCGCGTCGTCGGAGTACGGGTCGTTCTCGCGCAACTCGTCCAGGGCGCCGGGGATGGCCTCCAGCCGGTCCGCGTGGATGTGCGGGTCGTTCACGCCGAACAGCTCGAGGTGCGTTCCGCGGATGTCGAGCGCTCCGGCCGCGTTGTTGAGGTTCAGCCAGCCCAGGCCCTCCAGGTACGCGGTGAGCGCCCTGTCGTCCAGGCGCGGGGCCGTGGAGGAGCCTCGCTTCGAGGGGCCGCGGAAGTACTTGAGCGGATTCTTGAGCTGCGGGCCGTAGTAGTCGTTCGAGCCGTGCACGAAGACGCCGGGGATCCCGTCGAAGGCGTCGAACGCCGCACGGATGCCGGCGAGGCCGTTCTCGTGGCTGAGGTTGTCGCCGGTGTCGACGATCAGGTCGGGCTGGAACCGCGCGAGCGCGCGCACCCACTCCTGCTTGTCGGTCTGCCACGGCGCCATGTGCAGATCGGAGAGGTGCAGCACCCGGATCGGCTGCGCGCCGGCGGGGAGCACGGGCACGCTCACCTCGCGCAGCGTGAACGCGCGGCGCTCCACGAGCGAGCCGTACGCGAACGCGGCGGCGCCCGCACCGGCGAGCACCGCGAGCGCGGTGCCCACCGGGTGGAGGCGCGAGGTGCGCGGCACTAGCCGCCCGCTCCCGGTCCGGGAGTCGGGGTGGTGCTCTTCTGCAGCGTGAGGGTCACCTGGGTGCCGGGCTTCGCGGCGGTGCCGGCGCCCGGATCCATCGTCTGCACGATGTCGTCCGGCGACGCGCCGCCGCCGACCTTCACGCCGAACCCGGCGGCCGCGAGGGCCTTCTGGGCGTCGGACAGCTTCTGCCCGACGACGTTCGGGATGGCGACCAGGGCGCCGTTGCTGGTGTAGATCGTGATGACCGTGCCCTTGCCGACCGACGTGCCGGCGGGCGGGTTGGTCGACGAGACCGTTCCGGCCGCGGCGGCGGAGTCCTGCGGGCCGCCGTCCGCGCTGTCCAGGCCGAGGCTCGTCAGGATGGCCTTCGCCTCGTCGGGCGACTTACCGGTGAGGTCGGGGACCGCCACCTGGACGCCCTGCACGAGCTTGCTCGGCGGCGCCGGGAACGGGTCGCCGCCGTACTTGCCGACCGCGGCCGACATCATGGTCCGCATCACCGCGGTTCGCGCGATCGCGGGGGTCGTGCCGTGCGTCGGATAGATCCGGCGCATGTCCTGGTGGCCGGTCACGTTGCCGACCCAGTACGCCCCGGCGACCTTGGTGGTCGACGCGACCAGCCAGAGCTGCTCGTTGTTCTCGGTGGTACCCGTCTTGCCGAGCATGTCTTTGCCGGTGGTGTTCATGCCCGCGGCGGTGCCGTTCTGGATCGGCCCCTGGAGGCCCTTCGCCATCGCGTTGGCGATGGCCGGGTCGATGGACTGCGTGCACTTGCTCGCGGGCGGCGGAACCTCCTTGCCGTCGCTGCCGACGATCTTGTCGATCGCGATCGGGGTGCAGGTCATGCCGTTGTTCGCGATGCCAGCGAACGCGGTCGCCATCGTCAGCGGCGCGATGTTGTTGGTGCCGAGCACCGACGCCGGGTTGCTGGCGAGGGGGTCGCCGTTCGCCGTGTGCACGCCGAAGGCCTGCGCCTCGTTGCGGATCTGGCAGAGGTCGAGCTGCGAGGCCATCGCGATGAACGCCGTGTTGATGGAGTTCGTCGTCGCGTTCTGTACGGTGCGGACGCCCTCCTCTCCGGAGGAGTCGTTGGTCGGCCGGTAGGTGCCCGACCAGTCGCCGTCGCAGGTGTCCTTGAACTTGGTGTAGGTGCGGATGTTCGCGTTCACGGTCTCGTTGAGCGAGTGCCCCTGCTTGAGCCACTCGGCGAGGGTGAACACCTTGTACGTCGAGCCCACCTGGAAGCCGTTCGAGCCGCCGTAGGCGTTGTCGGTGGCGTAGTTGATGCTGGTGAACTGCGCGCCGGTGTCGGCCGGGTCCTGGCTGTACTGCTTGTTTTGCGCCATGTAGAGCACGCGGCCGGTGCCCGGCTGCACGCCGACCAGCACGCCGCCGATGTCGACCTTGTAGACCTGCGGCACGTACGACGCGAGGGTGTCCTCCGCGACCTTCTGCAGGTCGGGGTCGAGGGTGGTGTAGATCTTGTAGCCGCCGCGGTTGAAGTTCGCCGCGCGGGTGTCCACGTCCTTGCCGAACGACTCGTCGTTCAGGATGATCTTCTGCACGTAGTCGCAGAAGTAGGCCGCGCCGCCCGCGGTCTGGCAGCCGCGCGTCGACGGGGTGATGACCGGCTGGATCGGCGTCTTCAGCGCCTCCTCGTACTGCGCCTTGGTCAGCTTCTTGTACTCGTACATCTTGCCGAGGATGTAGTCGCGGCGGTCCTTGTTCTTGGCGTAGCCGTTGGCCGCCCCGTTCGTCTTCGAGTCGGGGTTGTCGATCTTGAGGCCGGTCGGCTCGTTGACGATCGCGACCAGGCTCGCCGCCTGCGCGGGGGTCAGCGCGGCGGCGGTGGTGTTGTAGTAGTAGCGGGCCGCGGCCTCGATGCCGTAGACCGAGCCGCCGAAGCCGGCGATGTTGAGGTAGCCCTCGAGGATCTGGTCCTTGGAGTACTTCTTCTCGAGGCCGATCGCGTACTTCATCTCCTTGACCTTGCGGTCGGGAGTGACGCCGGTCGAGTCGTCGACGCAGCTCTGGTAGCTCTTCTTCTGCGCGTCGGTCTTGACCGGCATGGCCTCGCACTTCTGCAGCAGCACGTTCTTGACGTACTGCTGGGTGATCGAGGAGCCGCCCTGCACGCCGCCGCCGGAGACCGTCGACAGCACACCGCGCATGGTGCCCTGGATGTCGACGCCGCCGTGGCTGTAGAACCGCGGGTCCTCACCGGCGATCGCGGCGTCCTTGACGGCCTGCGACATCTGGTCGAAGCCGACCGGGAGGCGGTTCTGGGAGTAGAAGGTCGCGAGGGCGACGTCGGAGCCGTCCGACGCCTTCGCGTAGATCGTGGTCGGCTGGGCGAGCTGACCGATCTGGAGGTACTCGGGAAGGCCCTCGAACACGCCGATGCCGTTGTTGGCGGCCATGCCCGTCACGGCGATGGCGGGGGTGACGGCAGCGGTGACCAGAAGACCGGCCACGGCACTCATGCCGACGAACGCGCCGACTGCTCCGAGCACACCTCTAGCCTGTGGTTTTTGCGCAGACATAGGATCAATGTAGGCGATAAACCTGTTAAACCCCCCGAATGGAAAGAGCACCATGCTGCGCTGGGAATACCTTACGACTCCTCTCATGATCCATAACACGGCCGCCATCCTCAACAACTGGGGCTCGGAGGGGTGGGAGCTGGTGCAGGTCGTGACCGGCCCCGAGGGCGGCCTGGTGGCCTACCTCAAGCGTCCCGTGCAGGCAGAGGACGCCGCCTGATGGCCGCGATCGAAGCGCGGCTGGCCGAGCTCGGCATCGACCTCCCGGACGTCGTGCCTCCCGTCGCCGCCTATACGCCCGCGGTGATCGACGCCGGGCGCGTCTACACCTCAGGCCAGCTCCCGATGGTCTCCGGCGCCCTCCCCGCGACCGGCAAAGTCGGCGACGGCCACGGTCTCGTCCCGGCCGACGACGCCAAGGAGTACGCCCGCATCTGCGCGCTCAACGCGCTCGCGGCGGTCAAGAGCGTCATCGGCTCCCTCGACCGCGTGACGCGCGTCGTGAAGGTCGTCGGCTTCGTCGCGTCCGACCCCTCGTTCACCGGCCAGCCCGGCGTGATCAACGGCGCGTCGGAGGTGCTCGGAGAGATCTTCGGCGACGCGGGCGTGCACGCGCGGTCCGCGGTCGGCGTCTCGGTCCTGCCGCTGGACGCCCCGGTCGAGCTCGAGCTGATCGTCGCCTACGAATAGCCGCCCCGCCGCCCGCCGCCGAGCACAGGAAAAACGTCGCGAATCCACTCGATTCGCGACGTTTTTCCTGTGCTCGGCGGCCGGAGGCGGCCGCGCGATCAGGTGAGCTTCGCCTGGATGGAGCTCATCACGGCCGTGTCCGCGAGCGTGGTGGTGTCGCCGACCTCACGGCCCTCCGCCACGTCGCGTAGCAGGCGGCGCATGATCTTGCCCGAGCGCGTCTTGGGCAGCTCCGTGACGATGAAGATGTCGCGCGGGCGGGCGATCGCGCCGATCTGCTGCGACACGTGCTTGCGCAGCTCCGCCGCCACGTCGATCGACTCGGCCGTCTCCAGCTGGTTCTGCTTGATGATGACGAACGCGACCACGGCCTGGCCGGTCGTCTCGTCGGCCGCTCCGACCACCGCGGCCTCCGCGGTGAGCGGGTGCGCGACGAGCGCGGACTCGATCTCGGCCGTCGACAGGCGGTGCCCCGACACGTTCATCACGTCGTCCACCCGGCCCATGAGCCAGATCTCGCCGTCCATGTCGTAGCGGGCGCCGTCGCCGGCGAAGTACTTGTCGCCGAACTTCGACCAGTAGGTCTCGATGAAGCGGTCCGGGTCGCCCCAGATGCCGCGCAGCATGCTCGGCCACGGCTCGGTGACGACGAGGAGGCCGCCCTGGTCCTTGCCGACCGGAACGCCGGCCTCGTCGAGGATGTCGATCGAGATCCCGGGCAGGGGCACCTGCGCGCTGCCCGGCTTGAGCGTGGTCACGCCGGGAAGGGCGGAGACCATGATCGCTCCGGTCTCGGTCTGCCACCAGGTGTCCACGATCGGGGTGGAGCCGCCGCCGATGACGTCGCGGTACCACATCCACGCCTCGGGGTTGATCGGCTCGCCCACCGAGCCGAGCACGCGCAGGCTGGACAGGTCGAACTTCTGCGGGTGCTGGCGCCCGATCTTCATGAAGGAGCGGATCGCCGTCGGCGCCGTGTAGAAGATCGAGACCTTGTACTTCTCGATGATCTCCCACCAGCGGCCCGGGTGCGGGGTCTCCGGCGTGCCCTCGTAGAGCACCTGGGTGGCGCCGTTGGCGAGCGGGCCGTAGACCACGTAGGTGTGGCCGGTGATCCAGCCGACGTCGGCGCTGCACCAGTAGACGTCGGACTCCGGGTGGAGGTCGAAGACGTTCTTGTGCGTGAACGCCGCCTGGGTCAGGTAGCCGCCGGAGGTGTGCAGGATGCCCTTCGGCTTCCCGGTCGTGCCGGACGTGTAGAGGATGAACAGCGGGTTCTCGGCGGGGAAGGCCTTCGCGACGTGGTCGGCGTCCACCAGAGCGATCTCGTCCTGCCACCACAGGTCGCGGCCCTCGGTCCAGGCGACCTCGTTCTCGCCGCGCTTGACCACGAGCACGTGCTCGACCGTGGACTCGCCGTTCGCGAGCGCGGCGTCGACGGCGTCCTTGAGCGGGAAGACCCGGCCCTTGCGCCAGCCGCCGTCGGCGGTGATGACCAGCTTGGCCTCGGCGTCGTCGATGCGGGAGCGCAGGCTCTCGGCGCTGAAGCCGCCGAACACGACGGAGTGCACCGCGCCGATGCGCGCGACCGCCAGCATCGCGATCACGGCCTCCGGGATCATCGGGAGGTAGATCGCGACGCGGTCGCCGGCGTGGATGCCCAGGCTCGTCAGCAGGTTGGCCGCCTTCTTCACCTCGGCGGTCAGCTCCGCGTAGGTGATCGAGCGGCTGTCGCCCGGCTCGCCCTCCCAGTGGATGGCGACGCGGTCGCCGTTGCCGGCGAGCACGTGGCGGTCGAGGCAGTTGTAGGCGACGTTCAGCTCGCCGTCGTCGAACCACTTCGCGAACGGCGGGTTCGTCCAGTCGAGCGTGCGCGTGAACGGGGTGTGCCAGTGCAGGAGGTCGCGGGACTGGTCGGCCCAGAATCCGAGCCGGTCGGCCGCGGCGCGCTCGTAGAGCTCGGCCGTCGCGACCGCGTTCGCGGCGAACTCCTCGCTGGGCGCGAACCGGCGCGCTTCGTGCAGCAGGTTGTCGATTGTGTTGCTCATGGGGAGTCTTTTCGCTCCTTTGCGATGCTGGTGTTCGAGTCGTGGCGCGACAATCCCTGACTCTACAGCCCGCAGGTGACGCTCTACAGCCCGCAGGCGACGGCCTCCGAGCAGACTTGCGTTTGCATTGATTCTGCGTAAACTAGTCACCGGCCGAATGATAATTCTGGCGTGCGGCGCAATCGATTCCCCCCAATCATGCGCCGCAGTGGCCGCACCTGTTCCCCCCAATAGGTGCGGCCCCCCTTTTTTAACCCGCGGTTTGGTGTCGCCTCCCGGTTGTCCGGCGGCGGGTGTGGACAGTGCGGACTCTCCACCGATTCCCGTTCCGGGCTCCGGCCGCGGCGCCAGCTTCGTAGCGTCGAGGCATGGAGACACCGACCGGACGCGACGCGTCCACCGACCGCCTTCCTCGCTTGCCGCACACCGCCGGCGCGGCTCGTGCGCGGGGCGAGCCCGACGTCTGGGAGACCTTCGGGCCGCTCGCGCCGTACCTGATGCACGAAGGGGTCACCGACCTCTTCGTCACCGGTGACGGCGTCCTCTGGTCCGACGGCGGCCCGCGCGGCCTCCACCGGGTGGAGGGCTGGTGGCCGGACGCGCACGCGACGCGCCGGCTCGCCACCCGGCTGATCGCCTCCGGCGGCCGGCACATCGACGAGGCGACGCCGTTCGTGGACGTGCGGCTGCCGGGCGGGGTGCGCGTCCACGCCGTGCTCCCGCCGATCTCGACCGGCGGGACGCTGCTCTCGATCCGCGTGCCGTCGCCCACCGCCCTCGGCCTGGACGACCTGGTAGCGGACGGGTCGCTGTCCGCCGCCGACGCCGGACGGCTCCGCGCCGCGGTCGGCGCGCGGAAGAACATCCTGGTGACGGGGGCCGGCGGCGCGGGCAAGACCACGCTGCTGGCGGCGATGCTGGCGCACGCGCCGCCCACGGAACGGATCGTGCTGATCGAGGACGTGGCGGAGCTCCGCGTCCCGCACCCGCACGTGGTCGGCCTCCAGACGCGGCAGCCGAACCTGGAGGGCGCGGGCGGCGTGGGGCTGCGCAGGCTGGTGCGGGAGGCGCTGCGGATGCGGCCGGACCGGCTCGTGCTCGGTGAATGCCGCGGCGAGGAGGTCGCCGACCTGCTGTCGGCGCTGAACACCGGCCACGACGGCGGCGCGGGGACCCTGCACGCGAACTCGCTCGACGACGTGCCGGCCCGCATGGAGGCGCTCGGGGCGCTCGCCGGCCTCGACGACATCGCGGTCGCGCGCCAGACGGTCAGCGCGATCGGCCTGATCGTCCACCTGGATCGCTCGGGCGACCGCCGCCGTGTCGCCGGGTTCGGCCGGTTCGCGACGACCGCGGACGGGCGGCTGGCGCTGGTGCCGTATGCGTGAGCGGAGGGCGACCGGTCGCGGTCGCGGCGCGCCACCCGCGGACGACCTGCTCTCGAGCTCGGTGGAGGCCCTGGCCGTGCTGCTCGACGCGGGGATCGCGCCGCGCTCGGCCTGGCAGCACGCGGGCGCGGAGGCGCGGCACCCGGCGATCGTCCGGGTCGCCGCCCTGATCGGGGCGGGGACGCCGCCGGCCGAGGCGCTCGCCGCGGCGTCGGTCCGCGGCGACGGCGGGGGACTGGCGGCGATCGCGGCAGCGTGGGACGTCGCGGAGCAGGCGGGAGCGGCCCTCGCGCCCGCGCTGCGCGGCGCCGCCGAATCGCTGCGGGACCGGGCGGACGCGGAGCGGGACGTCGCGACGGCGCTCGCCGGACCGCGCGCGACGGCACGGCTGATGGCCTGGCTCCCCGTCGTCGGCGTCGTCATGGCCTACGTGATCGGGGTGGACGTCGTCGGAGCGCTCATCGGCGGCCCGCTCGGCTGGGCGGCGGGGATCGGCGGCGCCGTCCTGCTCCTCGGTGGTCGCGCCTGGACGCGGCGGCTCCTGTGCGACGCCTCCCGCTCGGGGCCGGTGGCCGGAGCCGGGCAAGACCTGGTGGCGATCGCCCTCGCCGGCGGGCTGTCGGCGCCCGCCGCGTGCGCGATCGCGGAGGACGCCGCCCATCGGGCAGGGCTCGCGGTGCAGGTGACCGGCGATGGGTCCGTCGCGCGGGTGCTGGGCATAGCGGAACGGGCCGGCGCCCCCGCGATCGAGTCGCTCACGGCGGAGGCGCGGCAGGAGCGGCGCACCGCGCGGGCGGACGGCCGGAGGAAGGCGGAGCTCCTGGCCGTGCGCCTGCTGCTCCCGCTCGGCGTTTGCGTGCTGCCCGCGTTCGTGCTGCTCGGGGTGGTCCCGGTCGTCCTCGCGATGATGTCCTCCACCTTCGCGGGCCTCGGCTGAGTAGTCCACAGATTCCCGGCTGCGGCCGTTCGTGGGGCGGGACACAGGCACGATCGAAGCAGCCGCCGACGGCGGCGAAGAAGAACCGGAAGAAGCAAGGAACGAGGGGGAGAGATGAAGGAGATCATCCGACGGCTGCGCCACGAGGAACGCGGGGCGAGCACGGCAGAGTACGCCGTCACGACGATGGCGGCGGTCGGCTTCGCCGGGGCGCTGCTCATGCTGCTGCGCGGTGACGAGGTCAGGGGCGTGCTCACCGACCTGGTCCGCCGCGCGCTCACGGTCGATGGCTGACGTCGCCCGGCCGAGCCGCCGTCCCGCCGAGCGCCCGCGCTCGGCGGGCGGGGGCGGCCCGCTGCGCGCGCTTCGCGAGCGGGGGAGCGTCACGGCGGAGTTCGCTGCCGCGCTGCCGGCCGTGCTGCTGTGCCTGGCGCTGTGCGTAGGCGCGATCCAGGCGTCCGCGCAGCAGGCGCGGCTCCTCGATCACGCGGCGTCGGCGGCACGGCTGCTCGGGCGCGGCGACACCGCTCCCGGGCCGCCGGACGGCGCCACCAGGAGCGTGGGAACGGAGGGCGGGCTGCTGTGCGTGACCGTCACCGCTCCCAGCCGCGCAGGAGGCATCGGCGCGCTCGGGCTGACCGTGTCGGCCCGCTCGTGCGCACTCGACGACTCGGAGCCGGGATGAGCGGCGGGGACGGGAAAGGATGGCAGTTGGACGACACTCGCGACCGAGGCGCCGGGTCGGTGCTCGCGCTCGCCGCAGTGGCGGCGACCGTGACGCTCACGGCTGCGGTCGTGGGAGTCTCCGGCGCGTGGGGCGCGCGGCAGCGCGCCGCCGTCGCCGCGGACGCCGCCGCCCTGGCGGCGGCGGACATCGCGGTCGGCCGCAGGGGTGGGGACCCCTGCTCCCAGGCCGAGGCCGTGGCGCGCGCCGACGGAGCCGCCATCCGGGCGTGCGTCATCGCCGGGGTGATCGTGACCGTCGAGGCGGCCGTCCCGTACCACGGCTGGGAGGCCTCGGCCTCCGCGCGGGCGGGTCCGCCGGGATCCCGGTGACAGCGCCGGCGCTCAGGCCGACGCCGTTCCCCCGGGCCGTGGTCGGCCTCGGCCGCGGTCCGCGCAGGTGCGTCGGGCCCCCGGGAACGCGATCCGCGCTCAGTCGAAGACGGTCTCCACGTATCGGTAGGCCACGGCGCTCGGGAGCGAGGCGGTCGGGTCGTCGGAGGCGTACTCGGTCTCCGAGGCGGAGCCGCGCACGTACAGATAGCGCTTGCCTCCGGACGGGGCGGGCAGCTCCAGCCGGGGCTGTGGGTCGCCCGAGTCCAGGAAGGACGTCGAGATGGTCTTGCCCTCCAAGGGGCCGTCGATGAGCTTGGCGGTGTACGTCGTCATTGAAGTCGTTGCCATGCCCTCATTGTCCCCCCGGGGGTCCGGGAGCAACAGGGTCGCCGTGCCGGCGACGGGTCCGCCCGCGGCGAACGGGACGGCAGAGGATTAGGCACACTGGCGGCCTAGGTGTGTATGGTTTGCCTGTTGGGCCGTGCGGCCCACGCTCGCCGCCCTCTGCGCGGCGCTCGGGGGAGCGCGCTTCGGACCAGTGAGGTCCTGCGAACACAGTTGCTATATAAGAGGAGTCAAGTGCCTGGCACGAAGAAGCTCGTCATCGTCGAGTCTCCGAACAAGGTGAAGTCCATCGCCCAGTACCTCGGCGAGGGCTACGAGGTGATGGCCTCCGTCGGACACATCCGCGACCTGATCGAGCCCAAGAACCTGCCGCCCGAGCTGAAGAAGGGGTCGCTCGGCAAGTTCTCCGTCGATGTCGAGAACGAGTTCGCTCCCTACTACGTCGTCTCCGACCAGAAGAAGAAGACGGTAGCCGACCTCAAGCGGGCGCTCAAGGACGCCGACGAGCTCCTGCTCGCCACTGATGAGGACCGCGAAGGGGAGGCCATCGCCTGGCACCTGGTCGAGGTCCTCAAGCCCAAGGTCCCCGTCAAGCGCATGGTGTTCCACGAGATCACCCGGGAGGCGATCGAGAAGGCGCGCGACAACACCCGCGAAATCGACACCGCCCTGGTCGACGCGCAGGAGACCCGCCGCATCCTCGACCGGCTCTACGGCTACGAGGTGTCGCCCGTGCTCTGGCGCAAGGTCGGCCCCGGGCTCTCCGCCGGCCGGGTCCAGTCGGCGGCCACCCGGCTCGTGGTGGACCGCGAGCGCGAGCGGCTCGCGTTCGTCGCCGCCTCCTACTGGGGGCTCACGGCGCAGCTGCTCCCCGAGGACGCCTCCGCGTTCGAGGCGCGGCTCGCCCGCCTGAACGGCGACCGCGTCGCGACCGGACGGGACTTCGACGACCACGGCCGGCTCACCTCCGGCGCGACGATCCTCGACGAGACGTCCGCCCAGGCGCTCGCCGACGCCGTCCGGCTGCCCAGCACGGCCGTCACGGTCGCGAAGGTCGACTCGAAGCCGTACTCGCGTCGTCCCGCCGCTCCGTTCACGACGTCGACGATGCAGCAGGAGGCCGCGCGCAAGCTGCGGTTCTCGGCCCGCCAGACGATGAGCGTCGCCCAGACGCTCTACGAGAACGGGTACATCACCTATATGCGCACCGACTCCGCGTCGCTGTCGCAGCAGGCCACCAATGCGGCCCGCGCCCAGGCGGCGAAGCTGTACGGCGCGGAGACCGTCCCCGACAAGCCGCGCGTCTACGCCTCCAAGAGCAAGAACGCGCAGGAGGCGCACGAGGCGATCCGTCCGGCGGGTGAGACCTTCCGCACCCCGGCCGAGCTGGAGAAGTCGCTGCGCGGCCCCGAGCTGCGGCTCTACGACCTGATCTGGAAGCGCACGGTCGCCTCCCAGATGGCCGACGCCAAGGGCCAGACCGCCTCGGTCACGGTCGAGGCGCGCATCGGCGAGGGTCAGCTCGACGGCACGGTCGCCGAGTTCACCGCCAGCGGCACGGTGATCACCTTCCGCGGCTTCCTGAACGCCTACGAGGAAGGCCGCGACGAGGAGCGCAACGCCGACGCCGGCGGCGACGCCAAGCTGCCGCCGCTGACCCAGGGCCAGACCCTCGGCGTCGCGGACGTCGCCGCGGACGGCCACGAGACCACGCCGCCGCCCCGCTACACCGAGGCGAGCCTGGTGAAGGCGCTGGAGGAGCTCGGCATCGGGCGCCCCTCCACGTTCGCGAGCATCATCTCCACGATCATCGACCGCGGCTACGTCACGCAGCGCGGTCAGGCGCTCGTGCCGAGCTGGGTGGCGTTCTCGGTCGTCCGCCTGCTGGAGGACTACTTCGGCGACCTCGTGCAGTACGACTTCACCGCCGAGATGGAGGACGACCTGGACCGCATCGCCGACGGCGAGGCGGAGCGGGTCGACTGGCTGAACAGCTTCTACTTCGGCAGCGACAAGCACAAGGGTCTGCGCCGGGTGATCGACAACCTCGGCGAGATCGACGCGCGGAGCATCAACTCGATCGCGATCGACGACGACGTGACCCTGCGCATCGGCAAGTACGGCCCCTACCTCGAAGTGCAGGAGCCGGGCGCCGCCGAGGACGCGACGCCCCGCCGCGTCAACCTCCCGCCGGACCTCGCCCCGGACGAGCTCACCCCCGCGAAGGCGAAGGAGCTCATCGAGGCCCCCGTCCAGACCGACCGCGAGCTCGGCACCAACCCGGAGTCCGGCAAGCTGGTCCTCGCCAAGGACGGCCGGTTCGGCCCGTACGTGACCGAGGCCGACCCCGAGCCGGAGCCCGAGGTGGACCCGCAGACCGGCGAGGTCGCCGAGCCGAAGAAGGCCGCCAAGAAGACGGCCGCCAAGCCGCGCACGGCGTCGCTGTTCAAGTCGATGGACCTCGCGACCATCGACCTGGACACCGCGCTGCGCCTGCTCGACCTCCCGCGCACCGTGGGCGCCGACCCCGAGACGGGCGCGGAGATCCAGGCGGCGAACGGGCGCTACGGGCCCTACCTCAAGAAGGGCACGGACACCCGCTCGCTGCCGACCGAGGACGACATCTTCGGGATCGACCTCGCCGGGGCGCTCGAGCTGTTCGCGCAGCCGAAGTACGGCAACCGCCGTGCCTCCAGCGCGCTCAAGGAGTTCGACGCCGACCCGGTCAGCGGCAAGCCGATCAAGATCAAGGACGGCCGGTTCGGCGCGTACGTGACCGACGGCGAGACGAACGCCACCATCCCGCGCGGCGAGACGGTGGACGAGGTCGACTTCGACCGAGCGGTGCAGCTGCTGGCGGACAAGCGCGCGAAGGGCCCGGCCAAGAAGCCGGCAGCCAAGCGCACAACCACCCGCACGGCCGCGGCGAAGACCACGGCCAAGACGACCGCTGCGAAGACGACCGCTGCGAAGACGACCGCTGCGAAGACGACCGCCGCCAAGACCTCCGCCGCCAAGACCACGAAGGCCGCCCCCAAGACGGGCACGTCGGCGCGCGCCGCGGCGAAGAAGCCCGCCGAGTGAGCGAGCCGCGGCAGGGCCTGTTCATCACTCTGGAGGGCGGCGACGGCGTCGGCAAGTCGACGCAGGCCGCCCTCCTGGAGGAGTGGCTGCGCGAGCGAGGCCGCACCGTCGTGCGCACCAGGGAGCCCGGCGGCACCGCGGCCGGGGTGGAGATCCGCGAGATCGTCCTCCACCACCGCGGCGACATCGCCCCGCGGGCGGAGGCGCTGCTCTACGCGGCCGACCGCGCCCACCACATCGCCACCGTCGTGCGTCCCGCGCTCGGGCGCGGCGAGGTCGTCGTGCAGGATCGCTACATCGACTCGTCCGTCGCCTACCAGGGCGCGGGGCGCGTGCTCGACGCGGACCAGGTCCGCGACCTGTCGCTCTGGGCGGCCGAGGGGCTCCTCCCTGACCTGACCATCCTGCTCGACCTCGACGAGACCGCGGCCAGAGCCAGGCTCGACACCGCGCGCACGCGCTACGACCGGCTGGAGGCGGAGCGCTCCGACTTCCACGCGCGCGTCCGGGCCGCGTACCTCGCGCTCGCCGCCGCGGAGCCCGAGCGCTTCCTCGTGGTGGACGCCGCGCTGCCCGTCGCGGAGATCGCCGCCGACATCCGCCGCCGGCTCGAGGACCGGGTCTGACCGCCGCGGCAACCCCGGTGCCTCAGGAGACCGCGGCGCCTCAGGCCGCCCCGGCGCCCGCGCTGTCCGCCGTGCCCGCTAGCCTGGGAGGCATGGCGGTGTGGGACGACCTGACGGGTCAGGACGACGCGATCGCCGTCGTCCGCTCCGCCGCGGAGGCCGCCACCGCCTCCGGTCCGGCCGCCGACGCCGCGCGCGGCATGACCCACTCCTGGCTGATCACCGGCCCTCCCGGGTCCGGGCGCTCCAACCTCGCCTACGCCTTCGCCACCGCCCTGCTCAGCCCGGGCACGCCCGAGGGCGATCTGGCGACGCAGCGCCAGGTGGAGGCGCGCACGCATCCCGACCTCGCCGTGCTCAGCACCGAGCGGGTCATCATCTCCATCGACGAGGTGCGGTCCCTGGTCTCGAGCTCCCAGTTCGCGCCGTCGGTCGGCCGCTACCGGGTCATGGTCATCGAGGACGCCGACCGGATGACCGAGCGCACCTCGAACGTGCTGCTCAAGGCGCTGGAGGAGCCGCCGGAGCGCACGGTGTGGATCCTCTGCGCCCCCAGCGACGCCGACCTGCTGCCGACCATCCGCTCCCGCGTCCGCACCGTGCGGCTCAAGGTGCCCGCCGTCGCCGACGTCGCGCGGCTGATCGAGCGCCGCGACGGCGTCGACCCCGCGGCCGCCGAGCGTGCGGCGCGCCACGCGCAGAGCCACATCGGCATGGCGCACCGCCTCGCCACCAACGAGGAGGCCAGGCGCCGCCGCGAGCAGACGCTGGACCTCGCGCTCGGCATCCGCTCGGTGTCCGACGCCGTCCTCGCGGCCGCGACCCTGCTCGACGTGGCAGGCGCGGACGCCAAGGCCATCACGGAGGAGCGCGACGCCGAAGAGCGGGAGCACGCGCTGCGCTCGCTCGGGATCGAGCCGGGCGGCGCCATCCCGCCCGCGCTCCGCGGCCAGCTGCGTCAGCTCGAGGAGGACCAGAAGCGCAGGGCGACGCGCAGCCTCCGCGACGGCATCGACCGCATCCTCACCGACCTCCTCTCGCTCTACCGCGACGTCATGATGCTTCAGCTCGGCAGCGGCAGCGAGCTGGTGAACGTCGAGCTCGGCGACCGGCTGACCGCTCTCAGCGCGCACACGAGTCCTGCGGCTACGCTCGCCGCGATGGATGCCGTGACGACCGCCCGCGAGCGGATCGACGGCAACGTCGCTCCCGCCCTGGCCCTGGAGGCCATGCTCACGACGATCCTTCGCGGCGGCGCCGCGCGAAAGGGGACAGACCTGTGACCATCCGAGAGGGCCGTCCGGCCCGCCGGTGGGCCGCTCGCACCGTCTTCGTCGCGATCGCCGCCGTCGCCGCGCTGACCCTGACCGGCTGCGTCACCTGGTTCCTGCCCGCGCACACGTCGAGCACCTCCACCCCCGCGCCGGAGTCCGTCTCGCCCGCGCTCGCGCCGTTCTACCAGCAGCACCTGGTCTGGACCGACTGCTCCAACGGCAAGCAGTGCGCGACCGCGAAGGCGCCGCTGACCTGGAGCGACCCGTCCGCCGGGCAGGTCTCGCTCGCGCTGATCCGCCAGCAGGCGAAGGGCAGCAAGCAGGGCTCGCTGCTGGTCAACCCGGGCGGCCCCGGAGGGTCCGGCTACGACTTCGTCAAGGACTCCGTCGGCTTCGCGACCGACAAGACGCTGCAGAGCCACTTCGACGTGGTCGGCTTCGACCCGCGCGGGGTCGGCCACTCCACCGCCGTGAAGTGCTACGGCCCGGCGCAGATGGACGACTACCTGTACGGCATCACCCCGGGCCAGCGCGGCTCCGACACGTGGATCGCCGCCAACACCACCATCGCCAAGGACTTCGGCGCCGCGTGCGCGACGAACACCGGCGCCCTCCTCGGCCACGTCGACACCGTGAGCGCGGCGCGCGACCTCGACCTGCTCCGCGCGATCCTCGGCGACACGAAGCTGAACTACCTCGGCTACTCGTACGGCACCTACCTCGGCGCGGTCTACGCCGACCTCTACCCGGGGAAGACCGGGCGGCTCGTCCTCGACGGCGCGCTCGACCCGGCCGCGAGCAACTTCGACGTCACCAAGGTGCAGGCGCAGGGCTTCGAGAGCGCCCTCCGCGCGTACCTGAAGAAGTGCCTCACGCAGAAGGACTGCCCGTTCACCGGCACGGTGGAGGACGGGATGCAGACGGTCTCCCAGCTGCTGGCCTCCGTGGAGCGCAGCCCGATCCGCAACTCCGACGGCCGCGAGCTCGGCGCGAACACGCTCGTCACGGCGATCATCTACCCGCTCTACGACGCGACGGCGTGGTCGTACCTGAGCAGCATGTTCGCCGACGTGATGAAGGGCAACGCCTCGGTCGCCTTCACCCTCGCCGACGGCTACAACAGCCGCAACAGCGACGGCACCTACTCGGACAACTCCACCGAGGCGTTCATGGCCATCAACTGCCTCGACTACAGCTACGACGCCGACCCGGCGACCCTGCGCGCGCAGGCGGCGGAGCTCGCCAAGGACGCGCCGGTGATCGGCCCGTACATGGCGTACGGCGACATCGGCTGCGCCACCTGGCCGTACAAGACCACCGTGCAGCGCGGCCCGATCGCCGCGAAGGGCTCCGCACCCATCCTGGTCGTCGGAACCACGAACGACCCGGCCACCCCCTACGTGTGGGCGAGGAACATGGCGTCGGAGCTGGAGAACGGCCACCTGCTCACCTACAAGGGCGAGGGCCACACCGCCTACAACAAGTCGAACTCGTGCGTGAACAACGCCGTCGACGACTTCCTCGTCGACGGCACCATCCCGCCGAAGGGCAAGACCTGCTGACGCGCCATCGCGATCTGCACACGGCCGCGGCGGTGAGTGGTGCAAATTTGCAGACGGTGAAATAATCGAGGCTGTGACTGCAGAGATCGGGACGTCGGAGGGCGAGCTGGGCCTCCGTGAGCGCAAGCGCATCGCGACCAGGCGCGCCATCCAGTTCGCGGCGCTCGAACTGGCCACCGAGCGGGGCTTCGACCATGTCACGGTCGACGAGATCAGCCACGCGGCGAACGTCTCGCCGCGGACGTTCTTCAACTACTTCCCGTCCAAGGAGTCCGCGATCATCGGCGAGCTCCCCGAGCTCCCGGACGAAGCCAGCATCGAGCGCTTCATCGAGGCGGGCCCCGCCGAGCCGATCCTGGACGGGATGGGCCGGCTCCTCATCGCGGCGATCGAGACCGGCGACCTGGACGGCGGCCTGGACGGCGCGCACGAGGGGGAGAATGCAGCCAGCGCCAAGGAGCTGCACGCCCTCCGCCGCTCGCTCCTGAAGGGCAACCCCGAGCTCTTCGCGCAGCGGATGGCGAGCATGCACAAGTTCGAGGACGCCCTGAGCGCCGTCGTCCAGCGCCGGCTCGCCCACGACGAGCCGGCGCTCGCCGACGACGAGGAGACCCTCCACCAGCGGGCGCGGCTGGTCACCTACGTCGCGTTCGCGGGGATGCGCCACGCCTGGTCGTGCTGGGCGGACCACGGCGGCGTCGAGCCCCTCGCCGACCGCCTCCGCAGCTCCTTCGCGGAGCTCCAGGCCCTCGGCGGCCAGCTCCGCTGAACGCACGGCCGGGCCTCCCGGCGTGGTCGAAAGCACACCCCCGGATCGGGTAAGCTATCTGACTGTGCCCGGGGGAGAACCCCGGCCACGCCGCCCTAGCTCAGTCGGCAGAGCATCTCACTCGTAATGAGAAGGTCAAGGGTTCGATTCCCTTGGGCGGCTCCGTTTCCTCCTTCTCGGCATCCGCCGTCCGGCCGCTCCCGGTCCGTGCAGGCGTGCCCGCTCGACCCTGGGTGAATTGGCGCTCACAGGGAACGTCGGTACTATGCCTGGATGCGCGAACCGGACCACCGCGACTCCGGTGTGCCCGACAGCACCGAGTCTGATTCGACGAACCCCCCGACCACCGTTCTCCCCACCGGGGACTCCTCTGCGACGCGTGAGCCCGGTATGGGAGCGACCCCGTCCCGCCGTCGCGCCGCGGCGTCCGGCGGTCTGGCAGGGGCCGCCGCCGGCGTGCTGTCCGCCATCCGCACCCACCCCAAGGCGTGGATCGCCGCGGGCGCGGCCGTCGCGTTCGTGATCCTCGGAACAGGGAGCGTGGCCCTCGGCGCGACCGTCGGCTCCGCCCCGGCCGGCGCCGCCGCGGCCGTCGCGCCGACGCACTCGGCCACCAGGACGCCCACCCCGACGCCCACGCCCACCGCCGACCCGACCCGCCCGGTCCCCGCCGCGCAGCCGGCCGCGAGCCGCATCCGCACCTGCTCCGTCGCCTCGCTCGCGCAGGACGGCAGGCTCGGCAACCTGGAGGCCCAGGTCGTCAACGCCAAGACCGGCCAGGTGCTGTTCGATCGCAACGGCACGAAGCCGGGGCCGACCGCGTCCGTGCTCAAGACGCTCACCTCCGCCGCCGCGCTCGCCACCCTCGGGCCCGACTACCGGGTGCAGACCACGGTCGTGAGCGGGAGCGTCCCCGGCCAGGTCGTCATCGTCGGCGGCGGCGATGTCACCCTGTCGCGCCTGCCGGGCGGCCAGGGCGCGTTCTACACCGGCGCGCCCTCCATCCAGGATCTCGCGGAGCAGACCAAGCGGGCGCTCGGCGGTCAGCCGGTGACCTCCATCGTGACCGACACCTCGCTGTTCGGCGGCCCGGTGTGGCAGCCGAGCTGGGACGAGCACGAGGAGCGCGTAGTGGAGGGCTCGACGCCCTACATGACCTCGCTCATGGTGGACGGCGACCGCAACGACCCGGGAGCGGTCGAGTCGCCGCGCAGCACCGACCCGGTCGGCCGCGCCGTGCAGTACTTCCAGCAGTACCTCGGCACCAACGTCCCGGTGACCTCCGGCACGGCCCCCGCGGGCGCGAAGCATCTCGCGTCGGTCCAGTCGCAGCCGGTGACCGCCCTGATCGACCAGGCGATGACCTACTCCGACAACACGATCATGGAGGAGCTGGCCCGGCTGGTCGCCATCAAGGCCGGAGCGGGCAACACCTTCGACGCCGAGAACGCCGGTGTGCTCGCCGGGCTCAAGGCCTACGGGATCGACACCACCGGCATCCACATCGCCGACGGCTCCGGGCTCAGCGCCGACAACGCGGTGCCGCCGTCGTACCTGACCCAGCTCTTCATCAAGGTGCTCAACCGCCAGAACGGGCTCGGCGTGGTCTACGACGGCCTGCCGGTCTCCGGCCGGACCGGGACGCTCGGGCCCGGCTACAGCCGGTTCACCGGGGCGAACTCGGTCGCGAACGGCGCGGTGCACGCCAAGACCGGCTGGATCAACAACGGCTACACGCTGTCCGGGATCATCGACGCGGCCGACGGCACGCCGCTCACCTTCGCCGTGTTCGCTCTCGGCCCGGTGAGCGACAATGCCAAGCAGGCGATCGACACGCTGACGACCGGCTTCTACACGTGCGGGGACAACCTCACCAACGGCTGAGCCGGGTCGTTCGGCGAGGAACGGAGGAGGGGACGATGGGCAAGGCGCTCTTCATCATCGACGTCCAGAACGACTTCACGGAGGGCGGCGCCCTCGGTGTCGACGGGGGAGCGGCGGTGGCCGCGGCCATCACCGAGCACCTGCGCGCGCACGCGGACGACTACACGATCATCCTCGCGAGCCGCGACTGGCACGACAGGGACAACGACAACGGCGGCCACTTCGCCACCGACGCCGAGCCGGACTTCGTGACGACCTGGCCCGTGCACTGCGTCGCGGGGACGAACGGCGCGGAGTACCATCCCGCGCTCGACACCACCCGCGTCCAGTACCACATCCGCAAGGGCCAGGGGGTGCCGGCCTACTCGATCTTCGAGGGGCGCACGGAGGCCGGGTCGTCGGTCCACAACCTCCTGGACGAGCACGGCATCGACACCGTCGACGTGGCGGGGATCGCGACCGACTACTGCGTGCGCGCCTCCGCGCTGGATGCGCTCAACCACGGGCAGCGCGTCCGCGTGCTAACCGCGCTGGTAGCGGGCGTCGCCGCCGAGTCGTCGGAGGCTGCCCTCGCCGAGCTCGCCCACGCCGGCGCCGAACTCGTCTGAGCCGCCGAGTACGCCCGAAATCAGCCCGAAGCCGCCGAGTACGCGGATTATCGACGTACTCGGCGGTCGGATACGCACTATGCTGATTGCTAGCTAGGTTAGCTAATCGGTCCAGGAGGCGAGGGCGTGATGTCGGGGAGACCATCGGTATGGCTGCGGGTGGTGGTGCCGACGGCGCTGATCCTGATCTGGCTCGTCCTCGCCGGGATCGGCGGCCCGACCTTCGGCAAGCTCTCCGGGGTCTCCAGCAACGACCAGGCCGCGTTCCTGCCGGCCAGCGCGGAGTCGACCGAGGTGCAGGACTGGCAGAAGCGGTTCACCGACTCCCAGGCCGTGCCCGCCATCGTCGTCATCCAGTCGGAGTCGGCGCTCACGCCGAGCGACCTCGCCGCGCTGGCCGACCTCGGACCGAAGCTCGGCGCCGTCCACGGGGTCCAGGCGCCGGAGTCCGGCCAGAGCACGAGCGTCGCAGGTCCCATCCCGTCGCAGGACGGCCGGGCCGTCGAGTTCATCGTGCCCGTCGCGGACACCAACAACGTCAAGACCGTGGTGGCGGACCTCCGCGGCGTGTTGAAGAGCGAACTCCCCGCGGGGACGCAGGGCTGGGTCACCGGTCCGGCCGGGCTGACCGCGGACCTGGTCAACGCGTTCGGCGGCATCGACGGCATCCTGCTCTTCGTCGCGGTCGGCGCCGTGTTCGTGATCCTGCTGCTGGTCTACCGGGCGCTGCTGCTGCCGTTCCTGGTGCTGCTCACCTCGGTGTTCGCGCTGTGCGCGGCGATCCTTGTGGTCTACCTGTTCGCGCTCTGGGGCTGGATCAAGCTCAGCGGGCAGAGCCAGGGCATCCTCTCCATCCTGGTGATCGGCGCGGCGACGGACTACTCCCTGCTCCTCGTCGCCCGCTACCGGGAGGCACTGGAGCAGAACGAGTCCCGGTGGACCGCCATCCTGAAGGCCTGGCGGGCGGCCTTCGAGCCGATCCTGGCCTCCGGCGCGACGGTCATCCTCGCGCTGCTCTGCCTGCTGTTCTCCGACCTCAACTCCAACAAGAGCCTCGGACCGATCGCCGCGATCGGGATCGTGTTCTCGCTGCTCTCGGCGCTGACGCTGCTGCCGACGCTGCTCGCGGTGTTCGGGAGGGCGGCGTTCTGGCCGTTCCGGCCGAAGTACGCGGGCGCTGAGCACGCGCACGATCACACGCACGAGAGCGCCGAGGGCGTCGCCGGCCTGGAGGGCATCCGCGGTGTCTGGCGGCGCGTCGGCCTCCTCATCGCGCGCCGGCCGCGCGTGACCTGGATCGTGTCGTTCGTGGTGCTCGTCGCGTGCGCGTTCGGCCTCACCCAGCTGAAGGCCAACGGCGTCGAGCAGACCGCCCTGGTGCTCTCGCAGTCGGACGCGGTCGACGGCCAGAAGGTCCTCGCGAAGCACTTCGACGCCGGGTCGGGGGCGCCCGTGCTGATCGTGGCCAAGGAGGCCGACGGGGACGCCGTGCTCGCCGCCGCGAAGCAGAACGACGGCATCGCGACCGCGACGCTCTACGCCGGGAACGTCCGGCCCGCGCAGCCCGGGCAGGCCACGCCCGCGCCGGTCGTGAAGGACGGCCGTGTCCTCATCCAGGCGACCTTGAAGGCGCAGCCCGACTCGTCGGCGGCCGAGCAGGTGGTCCGCGACCTGCGCCGCGACCTCCCGGCGTCCGGTTCGGGAGTGCTGGTCGGCGGGGTGACGGCGATCGCGCTCGACACGAACGACACCGCCCAGAGCGACCTGCTGCGGATCATCCCGATCGTGCTGCTGGTGATCCTGCTGGTCCTGATGCTGCTGCTCCGGTCGATCCTCGCGCCGGTGCTGCTGATCGGCAGCGTGGTGCTCTCGTACGCCGCGGCGCTCGGCGTCTCCGCGCTCGTGTTCGATCACCTGTTCCGGTTCCCCGGCGCCGACGCGAGCGTGCCGCTGTTCGGCTTCGTGTTCCTGGTCGCGCTCGGGGTGGACTACAACATCTTCCTGATGACGCGCGTGCGGGAGGAGTCGCTGCGGCTCGGCACCCGGCCGGGCATCCTGCGCGGGCTGGGGATGACCGGCAGCGTCATCACGTCGGCGGGCGTGGTGCTGGCGGCCACCTTCGCGGCGCTCGCCGTCATCCCGATCCTGTTCCTGGTCCAGATCGCGTTCATCGTCGCGTTCGGCGTCCTGCTCGACACCGTGCTGGTGCGCTCGCTGCTCGTCCCGGCGGTGTCCTACGACGTGGGCCGGGCGATCTGGTGGCCCTCGAAGCTGTGGCGGGCGGAGCCGGAGCGCTGAGCCCGTGACGGGTGAGGCGCAGGTGAGAACCGCGCAGTCGCGATCGGGTGCAGCCTGTACAGCCGGAGGCCGTCCGTCCGGGCACGAGTGAGCAGAATGCACGCCCCGCGGCCGGCGCGTTGCCCGCCCTTCACCCGTCGGTCAGCATGGCATCCATGACCCCCACGATCCTCGAGCCGGTCCTCGGCGCGTCGATCGGCGGAGCGGGCGTCGACGTCGCCGCACTGCTCCGCCGGCTCTACCGGACCCTCGCCACCGTCCGCCGGATCGACCGCGAGGCCGTCGCCCTCCGCGGCCGCGGCGTCCTCCCCGGCTACGTCGACTCGCGCGGCAGGGAGGCCGCGCTCGTCGGCGCCGCGCTCGCCCTGCAGGCCTCGCGCGACCGCGCCTTCCCCGCCGCACACGAGCCGGGGATGGCGATCGCGCTCGGAGCGGACCCCGCCGCCGTGCTGCGCTCCCGCCGGGGCGGGATCGACGCGGCGCTGGAGGGATCCGTCACCCACGCGGTCGGCTGGGCGCTCGGAGCCAAGCTCGACCGCACCGGCGGCTGCGCCCTCACCACGATCGGCGCGGGCGCCGGAACGCCGGCGGAGCTGCGCGACGCGGTGACCACGGCGCGCGACTCGGCGCTCCCCGTCGTGTTCCTCTCCAGCTCGGGCCGCACCGAGGGCGCGGGCATGCCCGTCCTCCTCGTGGACGGAGCCGACGCCGTCGCGGTGCACGGCGCCGGCCTGAAGGCGCTGGAGCTCGCCCGATCGGGCGCGGGGCCCGTCCTCATCGACGCCGTCCTCCCCGGCCCGTCCGCGTGGCCCGCCCGCGATCCGCTGGTCGTCTGCGAGCAGCGTCTGCGCGACACCGGGACGGTGGGCGACGCCTACTTCGCGGAGGTCGCCGACACCGCCGACGCGCTCGCCGACCGGCTGCGCGCCCGGCTGACCGCCGGGGCCTGATCCGGGCCGCCATCGGCGAGGATGGGACCATTCGCATCCACGTCGAACGCCACCCCGGGCCCGACCCCGTCCTGCTGATCCACGGCTTCGCCACGACGGGCGCGCTCACCTGGGAGGCCACCGGCTGGGTCGCCGCGCTCGCCGAGGCGGGGCGCGGGGCGATCGTCCCCGACCTGCGCGGCCACGGGGCCAGCGACGCGCCGCACGACCCGGCCGCCTACTCGCCCGACCTCCTGGCGGGCGACCTGCTCGCGATGCTCGACGAGCAGGGCCTCGAGCGCGTCGATGTCGTCGGGTACTCGATGGGCAGCTGGGTGGCGCTCGCGCTCGTCGGCCTGGCCCCGCAGCGGGTGCGCAGGCTCGTGGTCGGCGGGGTCGGCACGGTCGAGCAGTTCGCCCACTGGGGCGTCGCCGCCGTGCAGCGGGCGATCCTGGAGGGCGCGGACACCCTCCCGGCCGACGCGCCGCTGGCGCCGCTCCTGGCCTCCCTGCGCGAGGCGCCGGGCGTCGACCGCGAGGCGCTGGCGGCCTGCGCGGCGGGAATGGCGCAGCATGCGCTGCCGCTCGCCTCCAGCGTGCCGACCCTCCTCGTCGCCGGTGACGCGGACCCGGTCGCCCAGGACGCGGACGAGGCCGCGCGGCTGCTCGGCGCCGAGCTGGTGCCGCTGCCGCGGCGCAACCACATCACCGCGCTGAGCGCGCGGGCCTTCAAGCAGGCTGCGCTTCCCTTCCTGGGAGCTTCGGTCAGCCTGTAGGCGCTGCGTCCGACCGGTCGTACGATGTGCGAGGAGCGAAGGAGTGCCCGCATGATCGACAGGCTGGACGCCGACCTCATCGCGCTGCTCACGGCGGAGCCGCGGCTCGGCGTGTTCGAGGCGTCACGGCGGCTGGGCGTCGCGCGGGGCACGGTGCAGGCCAGGCTCGACCGGTTGCAGCGCACCGGGGTCATCAAGGACTTCGCCCCGACGATCGACAGCCTCCGGCTCGGCTTCCCCGTCACGGCGTTCGTCACCGCCGAGATCACCCAGAGCGATCTCTCCGTGATCGACCACCTGCGCGGCATCCCGGAGGTGCTGGAGGTGCACACCGTGACCGGCGCGGGCGACCTGCTGATCCGCGTCGTCGCGCGGTCCAACGCCGACCTGCAGCGCGTGATCAGCGGCATCCTGAGCGAGCCGGGGATCAGCCGGACCTCCACGGTGATCGCCCTGGAGACCACGATCGAGCATCGGAGCGTGCCGCTCGTGGAGTCCGCGGTGGAGGAGTGAGCCGGGCCCGGACCATCCGGGACGAGACCGGTCGAGACGACGAGGAGTGATCGTGGACGAGAAGACCCTGCTGGAGCGCGTGCCCGACGGCCTGTACATCGGCGGCGAGTGGCTGCCCGGCTCGAACGGCACCCTGAAGGTGTTCGACCCGGCGACCGGCGACCTGATCCGCGAGATCGCGGACGCGTCGGTGGAGGACGGGAAGCGCGCTCTGGACGCGGCCGTCGCCGCCGCCGACGACTGGGCGGCGACCCCGCCGCGCACCCGCGGCGAGATCCTGCGCCGCGCGTTCGACCTGCTGCAGGAGCGCCGCGACGAGTTCGCCCTGCTGATGACGCTGGAGATGGGCAAGCCGCTCGCGGAGTCCAACGGTGAGGTGACCTACGGCGGCGAGTTCCTGCGCTGGTTCTCCGAGGAGGCCGTCCGCATCGCCGGCCGGTACGCGACCAACCCCGAAGGCACCGGGCGCATGATCGTGTCGCAGCACCCGGTCGGGCCGTGCTTCCTGATCACGCCGTGGAACTTCCCGCTCGCGATGGCGACCAGGAAGATCGCGCCGGCGCTCGCCGCAGGCTGCACGGTGGTCGTCAAGCCGGCCGAGCTGACCCCGCTGACGACGCTGTACTTCGCCCGCCTCCTGGCGGACGCGGGCCTTCCCGCCGGCGTGCTCAACGTCATCACGACCTCCACCTCCGGGAAGGTGTCGGCGCCGATCATCGCGGACCCGCGGCTGCGCAAGCTCTCCTTCACCGGCTCCACCGAGGTCGGCCGCAAGCTCCTCCAGCAGGCGTCCGAGAACGTCCTGCGCACCTCGATGGAGTTCGGCGGCAACGCCCCGTTCGTCGTGTTCGACGACGCCGACCTCGACCGGGCGGTGGACGGCGCGATGCTCGCGAAGTTCCGCAACATCGGCGAGGCCTGCACCGCCGCCAACCGCTTCATCGTGCACGAGGACGTCGCCGACGAGTTCGCCCGCCGGGTCGCCGACCGGGTCAAGGCCATGAAGATCGGCCGGGGCACCGAGGAGGGCGTCACGATCGGCCCGCTCATCAACGAGGACGCGGTCGAGAAGGCCGCCGAGCTGCTGGAGGACGCCGTCTCGCGCGGGGCGCTCGTCCTCGCCGGCGGGTCGCGGGTCTCCGGCCCCGGAACGTTCTTCGAGCCGACCGTGGTGACCGACGTGCGCGCCGGCAGTGAGATCCTCCGGCAGGAGATCTTCGGCCCGGTGCTGTCGATCGTGCGGTTCCGCGACGAAGACGAGGCGGTGCGGATCGCCAACGACACCGAGTTCGGGCTGGTGTCCTACGTCTTCACCAAGGACCTCGCGCGCGGCCAGCGGATGATCGAGCGCCTGCAGACCGGGATGATGGGGCTGAACGTCGGCGTCGTCTCCAACGCCGCGGCCCCGTTCGGCGGCGTGAAGCAGTCCGGGCTGGGCCGCGAGGGAGGCCTGGAGGGCATACACGAGTACCTCAGCACCAAGTACACCCTGACGCCCGACCCGTTCAGCGTCTGATCCAGCCACGCCAACCGCCAACGCCGAGGAGCGCAGCACCATGGCCACCGAAGCCGTCATCGTCGACGTCGTCCGCACCCCGTCCGGGCGGGGCAAGCCGGGCGGCGAGCTCTCCGACATCCACCCCGCCGACCTCCTCGCCGGGGTGCTGGCCGAGCTGGTCCACCGCAACGGCCTGGACCCGGTGCTGGTCGACGACGTCATCGCGGGCTGCGTCACGCAGTCGGGGGAGCAGGCGGGCAACATCGCGCGCACGGCGCTGCTGAGCGCCGGATTCCCGGAGAGCGTGCCCGGCGTCACCATCGACCGGCAGTGCGGGTCCAGCCAGCAGGCCGCCGCGTTCGCCGCGCAGGGCGTGATCGCGGGCGCGTACGACATCGTGATCGCCTGCGGGGTGGAGTCGATGAGCCGCGCGCCGATGGGCTCCAACCTCGGCGGCGCCTCGCTCGGCGGCGAGCTGCTGCACGCCCGCTATCCCGAGGGACTCGTGAACCAGGGCGTCGCGGCCGAGCTGATCGCGGAGCGCTGGGGGTTCCCGCGGGAGGAGCTGGACGCCTTCGCCGCGGAGTCGCACCGGCGCGCGGCCGAGGCGGCCGCCTCCGGAGCGTTCGAGAGCGAGCTCGTGCCGGTGCCGACCCCGGACAGCGGCAGCGTCGTCGCCGACGAGACCATCCGGCCCGGGACGACCGCGGAGAAGCTGGCCGCGCTGTCGCCGTCGTTCCGCACCGACCGGCTGGCCGCCCGCTTCCCGCAGCTGGACTGGCGGATCACCCCCGGCAACTCGTCGCCGCTGACCGACGGCGCCTCCGCCGCCCTCATCATGAGCGCGGAGGCGGCAGCGCGGCTCGGGCTGCGGCCGCGGGCGCGCTTCCACTCGTTCGCCGTCGCGGGGAGCGACCCGCTGTTCATGCTGACCGGCATCCTGCCCGCGACCCGCAAGCTGCTCGACCGCAGCGGCGTGAAGCTGGAGGACATCGCCGCCTACGAGGTCAACGAGGCGTTCGCGCCGGTGCCGCTGCTGTGGCTGCGCGAGTTCGGCGCCGACGCGAGCCGGATGAACCCGCGCGGCGGCGCGATCGCGCTGGGCCACGCGCTCGGCTCGTCCGGGACTCGGCTGCTCGGCACCCTGCTCAACGAGCTGGAGGCCACCGGCGGCCGGTTCGGCCTGCAGACCATGTGCGAGGGCGGCGGCACCGCCAACGCCACCCTCATCGAACGCCTCTGACCCCCGCCCCTCAACCCCCCGACCAAGCCCCCGAGCACAGGAAAAACGCTCCATTTGCGGCCGATTACACGACGGAAATCCTGTGCTCGGCGGCCACACGAAAGGATCACCCATGCAGATCGACGGATGTTCGGCGCTCGTCACCGGCGGCGCCAGCGGCCTCGGCAACGCCACCGCCCGAGCGCTCACGGAGGCCGGCGCCCGCGTCGTCATCCTGGACCTGCCCAGCTCCGAGGGCGAGAAGGCGGCCGTCGCGCTCGGCCCGCACGCCCGCTTCGTCCCGGCGGACGTCACGAACGAGGAGCAGGTGCAGGCCGCCGTGGACACCGCGAGCGCGCTCGGCCCGCTGCGGATCGTGGTCAACTGCGCCGGGATCGCGACGGCCCAGAAGGTGATCGGCCGCGACGGCGTGCTGCCGCTGGAGAGCTTCGAGCGCGTCATCCGGGTCAACCTGATCGGCACGTTCAACGTGGTGCGCCTCGCCGCGGTCGCGATGGCGGAGATCGAGCCGGTGGGCGAGGAGCGGGGGGTGATCGTCAACACCGCCTCCGTCGCCGCGTTCGACGGACAGATCGGCCAGCCCGCCTACTCCGCATCGAAGGGCGGCGTCGCGGCGATGACGCTGCCGCTCGCGCGCGAGTTCGCGCGCAGCCTCATCCGCGTCGTCACCATCGCGCCCGGCATCTTCGAGACGCCGATGATGGCCGGCCTCCCGCAGGCCGCGCAGGACTCCCTCGCGGCCCAGGTGCCGCACCCGTCGCGCCTCGGCCGGCCGGCCGAGTACGCCCAGCTCGTGCGCTCCATCGTGGAGAACCCCATGCTCAACGGCGAGACCATCCGCCTCGACGGCGCCATCCGGATGCAGCCCAAGTAACCCACATTCGTCACGAATGTCGCGAATGTCGCCGTCAAACGCGACATTCGTGCCGAATCGGCATCGCGACATTCGTCACGAATCGCGAGCTTCCCCGCACCAATCGCGACATTCGTCACGAATCGCGACAATCGCGGCGGCATTCGCGACATTCGTGACGAATGTCGCGGGGCTTAGGCGCCGGAGTGGGCCTCGAGGAACGTGTACACGTCGGAGTCGTCCACACCGGGGAACGACCCGGACGGCAGCGGCGACAGGATGTGCGCGTGCAGGCGGGCGCTCGGCCACGCCTTGCCCGACCAGTGGCCGGTCAGCTCCGCCGGGGGCCGCTTGCAGCACGACTCGTCCGGGCAGCGCGACTCGGCACGCGCCGTCGTCTCACGGCCGCGGAACCACTTGGCCTGGTCGAACGGCACCCCGACGCTGATCGAGAAGCCGCCGTCCGCCGTGCTGCCGGTCTGGGTCGAGCACCAGTAGGTCCCGGCCGGGGTGTCGGTGTACTGGTAGAACTCCGTGGTCCGGTTGGTGCGTGCGAACGCGTTGCGGGCGCCCCACTTTCGGCAGACCACCTGGCCCTCGATCGAGCCGGTGACGTCGGTGGGGAGGGGCAGGCCGTCGTTCTCGTAGCCCTTGTACAGGGTGCCGTCGTCGCCCACCCGCAGGAAGTGCAGGGGCATGTCCAGGTGGCGGGTCGCGAGGTTCGTCAGGCGCAGCGCCGCGGCCTCGTGGGTGACGCCGAACGCGTCGCGGAAGTCCTCGACGGCGAGGTCCTTCTCCTTCTTCGCCTGCTGCAGGAACGACACCGCCGCGGCCTCCGGCATCAGCGCGCAGGCCGCGAAGTAGTTGATCTCCAGCCGCTGCCGGAGGAAGTCGGCGTAGCTCTCCGGGCGCTCGTGGCCGAGGAGCCGGTGCGCCATCGCCTGCAGGGCCATCGACCGGAGGCCGTGGCCGCCCGGGATGGAGGCCGGCGGCAGGTAGATGCGGCCGTTCTCCAGGTCGGTGATGGAGCGGGTGGAGCGCGGCAGGTCGTCCACGTAGATGAGCTCGAAGCCGAGCTGCTCGGCCATCACGCTCACCTCGCGGTGGGTGAGGGCGCCGCGGACGTGGCCGGAGGCGCGCACGCGCTCCTCGGCGAGCACCTCGATGTCGGGGATGTAGTTGTCCTCCCCGCGCATCCGCTCGCGCAGCTCGGTGTTCGCGCGCCGGGCCTCCTCGGGGGTGGCGATCGCCTCGCTGGCGCGCCGGGCGAGCTCGCGGTGGAGGCCGACCAGGGCCTCCAGGGTCTCGGTCGGCGTCCCCTTCGTCGGCTTGACGGCAGGGAGGCCGAGCGAGCCGTAGAGCGAGCCCTTCTGGGCACGGGACAGCTCGATCTCCAGCGCGGCGCGCTCGTCCGGCGGCTCCGCCGACAGCAGTTCGGCGAGCGGGACGCCGAGCGCGGCGGCGAGCGTGCCGAGCAGCGAGACGCGCGGCTCGCGCTTGCCGTTCTCGATCAGGGAGAGCTGGCTGGCGGCCACGCCCGCGGCGGCGCCGAGCTCGTCCAGCGTGAGGCCGCGCTGGGTGCGGAAGTGCCGGATGCGGTGCCCGAGGGTGGCGACGTCGGCGGTCGCCGGTTCGGTGGCGAGGGAGTCCATGCCTTCACAATAGCGAAAGAATCGCGATTCTTTACCCGGAATTTGTCGCCCGGGGCGGTGAATTCTGTTCGATCCTGGATCCACGCCCCGATCTTTCCGAACGAGAGGACCGACGGAATGTCCATCGCCGAGCTCCCGCTGACCGACCAGGCACACGATGCCGACGCAGCAGACGAGATGCGCGTCTACCCGGCGGCCGGCACCATCGCCGAGAGCGCGAACGCCGCCGCCCCCTCGACTCCCGCGCCGACCGGCCTCGCCGGGCTCCGCGCCTGGGTCGCCGAGATCGCCGAGCTGACCCAGCCCGAGAGCATCGTCTGGTGCGACGGCTCCCCGGGGGAGGCCGACCGGCTGACCAAGCAGCTCGTCGCCGAGGGCAAGCTCATCCGGCTGAACCCGGAGTGGCGCCCGAACAGCTTCCTGGCGCGCACCGACCCGGGCGACGTCGCCCGCGTCGAGGACCGCACCTTCATCTGCTCCCTCGACGAGGAGGACGCCGGCCCGACCAACAACTGGCGAGAGCCGGAGGCCATGCGCGCCGAGCTGCGCGGGGTCTTCGCCGGCAGCATGCGAGGCCGCACGATGTACGTCGTCCCGTTCTCGATGGGGCCTCTCGGCGGGCCGATCTCGCAGGTCGGCGTCGAGCTTACCGACTCCGACTACGTCGCCGTCAGCATGGCGCTGATGACCCGGGTGACCAGCCAGGTCCTCGACCTCATCGACGCCGGTCAGCCGTGGGTGCCGACCGTGCACAGCGTCGGCGCTCCGCTGATCGACGACGCCGGGGTGCGGCACGAGGACGTCGCGTGGCCGTGCAACACCACCAAGTACATCGTCCAGTTCCCGGAGACCCGCGAGGTCTGGTCCTACGGCTCGGGCTACGGCGGCAACGCCATCCTGGCCAAGAAGTGCTTCGCGCTCCGGATCGCCTCGGCGATGGCGCGCGACGAGGGCTGGCTGGCCGAGCACATGCTGCTGGTCAAGGTCACCTCGCCCGAGGGTCGCGCCTTCCACTTCGCGGCGGCGTTCCCGTCCGCCTGCGGCAAGACGAACCTCGCCATGCTCAGGCCGACCATCCCGGGCTGGAAGGTCGAGACCATCGGCGACGACATCGCCTGGCTCCGGCAGGGCGCTGACGGGAGGCTGCGCGCCATCAACCCCGAGGCCGGCTTCTTCGGCGTCGCTCCGGGGACGGGCGAGCTGACGAACAAGACCGCGGTCGACACGCTCTGGGGCAACACGATCTTCACCAACGTGGCGCTTCGCGACGACGGCGACGTGTGGTGGGAGGGCCTCACCGAGACCCCTCCCGCGCACCTCATCGACTGGCAGGGCAACGACTGGACGCCCGAGAGCGGTCGCCCGGCGGCGCACCCGAACTCGCGCTTCACGGTCGCCGCGGCCCAGTGCCCGTCGATCGCGGACGACTGGGACGCGGTCGACGGCGTGCCGATCGACGCCATCCTGTTCGGCGGCCGCCGCGCCACCAACGTGCCGCTCGTAGCGCAGGCCCGGGACTGGAAGCACGGCGTGTTCATCGGCGCGACCATCTCGTCCGAGAAGACCGCCGCCGCCGAGGGCACGGTCGGCGAGCTGCGCCGCGACCCGTTCGCGATGCTGCCGTTCTGCGGCTACAACATGGCCGACTACTGGGGCCACTGGCTGGAGGTCGGCGAGCAGCTCGGCTCGAACGCGCCCGCCGTGTTCCAGGTGAACTGGTTCCGCAAGGGCGACGACGGCCGGTTCCTCTGGCCCGGGTTCGGCGAGAACTCGCGCGTGATCGAGTGGATCGCCCGCCGGGTGGAGGGCACGGCCGGCGCCGCGTCGACCCCGATCGGCCGCCTCCCGCTGGTGGACGAGCTCGACCTGGACGGCCTCGACCTCCCGGCCGAGGACGTCGCGGAGCTCTTCGAGGTCGACCGCGCGAGCTGGCTCGCCGAGTGCGACCTGACCGAGGAGTACTTCGACCGGTTCGGCTCCCGCGTCCCCGCCGCCCTCCGCGCCGAGCTGGCCTCCCTCCGCTACCACCTCAACGCGTAACCAGCCCGCGAGCACAGGAAAACCGTCGCGATTCCGAGCGAATCGCGACGGTTTTCCTGTGCTCGGGAGCTGGTCAGACGAGGAGTTGGTGCTTCGCTAGGTCGCGGTAGAGCGGGGTGGACGCGACGAGCTCGGAGTGGGTTCCTATTCCGACGACGCGGCCGTGGTCGAGGACGACGATCTGGTCGCTGTCCACCACGGTGGAGAGCCGGTGCGCGATCACCAGGAGCGTGCGGTCCTCCGCGACGGCGTCGATCGCCTCCCGCATCAGCTGCTCGTTGCGGCCGTCCAGGCTGGAGGTCGACTCGTCCAGCAGCAGCACCGGGGGAGCGGCGAGCAGCGCGCGGGCGATCGCGAGGCGCTGGCGCTCGCCGCCGGAGAGCATGATGCCGTCCTCGCCGACCGGCGCGTCCAGGCCCAGCTCGCTGCGCTCCAGCACCTCGGTGAGGTTGACGGCATGCAGCACGTCGACGCACTGCTCGTCCGTCGCGTCGGGGGTGGCGAGCCGCAGGTTGTCCCGCAGCGAGCCCGCCAGCACGGGCGCGTCCTGCTCGACGTAGCCGATGTTGGAGCGCAGCGCGACGCGGTCGAGCGTGCGGATGTCCATCCCGCCGAAGCGCACCTGGCCGGCCTCCGGGTCGTAGAACCGCTCGATCAGCGCGAGGATGGTCGACTTGCCCGCACCGGACGGGCCGACCAGCGCTGTGCGCTTGCCGCGCGGCACCGTGAAGCTGACGCCGTGCAGCACGCCGCCGTGCGTCGCGGCCGGAGCGTCGCCGCCGAGCCCGGCCGCGGCCTCCGCCTCGGCCACCACGTCCACGCCGCCGAGAGCGCCGAGCGCGATGGCCTCCGCGTCGGCGGGCGCCGTCGCTGCCTCCGACGGCTCCTCGCGCTCCGGCGCCGACGGATAGGCGAACTCCACGTCTACGAACTCGATCGCCGGCGCGTTCGGCGCCAGCCCCTCGTTCGCGACCCCCACGGTCATGCCCAGCGGCGCGATGTCGCGGTCGAACTGGTCCTCCGTGGGGAGGTCGAGGATCTCCTGGATGCGGCCGAGCGCGCCGAGCGCCGAGTTCACGGCGGTGATCGCGCCGAACGCCTGGCCGAGCGGCAGGATCATCATGAACAGGAAGAGGATGAACGCGACCAGGTTGGCGACCGTGATGGCCCCACTGGCGACCCGGAACCCGCCGACGCCGAGCACGACCAGGAACGACACCTGCATCGCGATCCCTGCGACCGGCACGACCAGCGCGGAGATCCGGGCGACCTGGATGCCCATCTTCCAGGCCCCGGTCGCGTCGGCGTCCACCGCCGCGATCTCCCGCTCCGTCGCGTTCGCCGCGCGGATCGTGCGCACCGAGCTGATCGCGCGCTCGACAGCCGCGGCGAGGTCGCCGACCTTGGTCTGCGCCTTCTGGCTGGCGACCCGGATGCGGCTCGACAGCAGCGTGACCACGACGATGGAGACCGCCACCACGAGCACGGTCAGCCCGAGCAGCACCGGGTCGATGATGAGCATCGCGATGAGCGCGCCGACGAACGTCAGCGCGCCGCCGATCGCCTCCACCAGCCCCTGGGTCAGCACCGCGCGCAGCAGCGTGGTGTCCGAGCCGACCCGGGACACCAGATCGCCGGTGCGCCGGGTGTCGAACTCGCTGATCGGCAGCCGCAGCATCCGGGCGACGAGCTTGCGGCGCGACGACAGCACGACGCCCTCGCCGGTGCGCTGCAGCAGGTAGTGCTGGTAGCCCGAGATGAGGGCGGAGACCACGACGAGCGCGACCAGCCCCCAGACGATCCCGTTCAGCGGCTCGCCCTTGCCGACGATCGTGATGACCTGGCTGACCAGCAGCGGCTGGGCGAGGCTCGCGGCGGCGCCGAGCACGCTCAGCACGACGACGAACGAGAGCACGCCGCGGTGCTCCAGCAGGTAGGCGAGGAGCTGGCTGAACCGCGCGCGCGGCCCGCTGTCCGCCTCCCGCCGCGCGAAGGGCGAACGGCGGCGTGGAGCGGTGGTCTCGGTGCTCATGAGGGGTTCCTTCGAAGGAGGTTCGGGATGCTGCTTCGACCGTACTTCCTGCGCGCTGCCGGTTTGCTGACACCGGCGAAATGTCCGCGGTCCGGGCTACAGTGCTGAACTATGCCGACGTCCGTCATCACCGCCGCCGACCTGGTCAAGAAGTACAAGGACTTCCCCGCGGTCGACGGCATCAGCTTCGAGGTCGAGGCGGGGGAGTCGTTCGGTCTCCTCGGCCCGAACGGCGCCGGCAAGTCGACCACCATGCGGATGATCGGCGCGGTCTCCACGCGCACCGCGGGCGAGCTGAGCATCCTCGGGCTCGACCCGGACAGGTACGGGCCGGAGATCCGGTCGCAGCTCGGCGTGGTGCCGCAGTCCGACAACCTCGACACCGAGCTGCGGGTGCGCGACAACCTCATCGTCTACGGGCGCTACTTCGGCCTCCCGTCGGCGCGGGTGCGGCAGCGCGCCGACGAGCTGCTGGCGTTCGCGCAGCTGGAGGACAAGGCCAAGGCGAAGGTGGACGACCTCTCCGGCGGCATGAAGCGCCGGCTCACCATCGCCCGGGCGCTCATCAACGACCCGCGCATCCTGCTGCTCGACGAGCCGACCACCGGCCTCGACCCGCAGGCCAGGCACATCCTCTGGGACCGGCTGTTCCGGCTCAAGGAGCAGGGGACCACGCTGGTGCTCACGACGCACTACATGGACGAGGCCGAGCAGCTCTGCGACCGGCTCGTCGTGGTCGACAAGGGCACGATCATGGCCGAAGGGACCCCGGCTTCCCTCATCCGGCAGTACTCGACGCGCGAGGTGCTGGAGGTCCGCTTCGGCTCCGAGCGCAACGCCGAGGTCGCGCCACGCCTGGAGGGCGTCGGCGAACGCGTCGAGGTCCTGCCCGACCGCATCCTGGTCTACAGCGACGACGGCGAGGCCGAGCTCGCCCGGCTGACCGAGCGCGGCCTCCACCCGCTCACCAGCCTGGTGCGCCGGTCGAGCCTCGAGGATGTGTTCCTGCGGCTCACCGGGCGGAGCCTGATCGAATGAGCGCGACCTCCGTGGACGAGGGCACGCGGGCCGCGCTCGCCGCCTCGGGACGGCCGCGCCGGTTCGGCGCCTGGTACGTCGCCGAGCACCGCTTCCTGGTGATGCGCTCGTACCTGCAGACGCTGCTGGTCACCGGCTTCGGCAACCCGTTCCTCTATCTCTTCGCGATGGGCGTCGGGCTCGGGAGCCTGGTCAGCGCCAACCTCGGCCCGACCGCCGTCAACGGCGTCAGCTACCTGGCGTTCGTCGCGCCCGCGCTGCTGTGCACCGCCGCGGTCACCGTCGCGAGCGAGGAGTTCACGTACCCGGTCATGCTCGGGTTCAAGTGGAATCCGACCTTCGTGGGCATCAGCGCGTCCCCGATCGCGCCGGGGCAGATCATCGACGGTGTCGTCATCTCGGTGGTGGCACGGCTGCTCGGCACCAGCGTCGTCTACTACCTCTTCATGCTGCTGTTCGGGGCGGTGCCGAGCCCCTGGGGCTGGCTCGCCATCCCGGTCGCCACGCTCGGCGGCCTGGCGTTCGGCGCGCCCGTGATGGCGTACGTCGCGACGCTGGAGCAGGACACCGGCCAGATCGCGATGCTGATGCGGTTCGTGCTGCTGCCGATGACGCTGTTCTCCGGCACGTTCTTCCCGCTGGCGTCCATGCCGGTCTACCTGCAGTGGATCGGGTGGATCTCGCCGCTCTGGCACTCCACCGAGCTCGCGCGCGTCTTCGCCTACGGCTACCCGGAGCCGCTGTGGCTCACGGTCGTGCACGTCCTGTACCTCGCGGCGCTGTTCGTCGTCTTCTGGCGCTGGGCGCGCCGCATCGCCGGGCGGAGGCTGAACAAGTGACCACCACGCGCGATCCGCTCGTCGAGGCCGTGTCCCGGTCGCGTCCGCTGCGCGCGCTCTACGCCGGCAACGCCCGCTCGGTGATGCAGCGCGGCTGGTCGGCGACCCGGAGCACGAACTGGCTGGTCATCGTCTCCGGTTTCTTCGAGCCGATCTTCTACCTGCTCTCGCTCGGCATCGGCTTCGGCCGGCTGGTCGGCGACGTCACCACGGCCGGCGGCCAGCAGGTGCCGTACGCGGCGTTCATCGCCCCGGCGCTGCTGGCGACGGCCGCGATGAACGGCGCGGTGTACGACTCCACCTGGAACGTGTTCTTCAAGATGCACTTCGCCAAGCTGTACGAGGGGATGCTGTCCACCTCGCTCGGCCCGCTGGACGTCGCGCTCGGCGAGATCCTGCTGGCGCTGCTGCGCGGCGCCCTCTACGCGGTCGGGTTCATGATCGTCATGCAGGTGCTGGGCCTGAACCTGTCCTGGTGGGCGCTGCTCGCCCTCCCCGCGGTGCTGCTGATCGCGTTCGGCTTCGCCAGCTTCGGTATGGGCATCACCAGCTACATGAAGACCTTCCAGCAGATGGACTGGATCAACTTCATCCTGCTGCCGATGTTCCTGCTGTCGGCGACGTTCTACCCGATCACGGTCTACCCGGGCTGGATCCAGTCGATCATCATGGCCCTGCCGCTCTGGCACGGGGTCGAGCTGGTGCGCGGCCTCACGACCGGGGCGGTCGGCCCGGGCATGCTGTGGCACGTCCTCTACTTCGCGGTGATGGTCGCGCTCGGCCTCGTCCTCACGACGCGCCGGCTGCGGGCGCTGTTCCTGGACTGACCAGAGCGCGGCCGCCGGTCGCGCCGGCGAGGATCGCCGCCGTCCCGGTGCGCATCAGCCGCTGGACGGAGGCCGTGTCCAGCTGCCCGGAGAGCCAGCGGCTGGACAGGCCCTCGACCAGGCCGGTGAGCAGGGTGGCGGTCCCGCCGATCTCGGCGTCCGGGACCCCGAGGGCGCTCAACGGCGCGGTGAGCCGCGACTGCCAGTCCTGCGTGGCGTCGGAGAGCGCCGTCCTCACCTCGTCCTCGAAGACCGCGATCGCCCGGATCTCGTTCCAGACCACCGAGTCGGCGCGCGTGCCGGGCTCGTCGCCGAACTCGGCCTCGAGCATCGCCGCCACCAGCTCGCCCGGCGGGACCCGGGGGTCGGGCTCGGGGATGCGCTCCTGGACCGCGCGGTCGACGGCCGCGAGGGTCTCGCGGAGCAGCCCCGCACGGTCCTCGAAGTGGTAGTAGATCAGCCCGAGGGACACCCCGGCGCGCTTCGCCACCCGCTGGATCCGCAGGCCCCGCACGCCGCTCGCGGCGATCTCCGCCCGGCTCGCGTCGAGGATGCGCTCGCGCGCGTCCAGCTCGGTCATCGGCGCCTCTCGTGTCGGCCCGGTCCCCTCAGTCGGGGAGCCCGGGAACTCCGTCGTCGATCCCAGTCTCGGGCCAGACCCGGAGCGCGAGCAAATACAGTCCCCCGCCCACGAGGATCGACAGCGGGAGGCTGACGTCCAGTCCGCCGGCGATGTTCGCCAGCGGCGCCGGGTAGAGGTCGTTCTGCACGGTCAGGAAGCCCGCGATGGAGCCGGCGATCAGCGGGACGACCGCGCGGAGGTTCCAGCCGTGGAAGAACCAGTAGCGGCCTCCCCGCACGCCGAGCCCGTAGCGCTGCAGCGCCTGGGCGTCGTAGCGCCCCCGGCGCGCCACGAGGAACCCGATCCCGTTGATGACCACCCACGGTCCCGCGACGGCGTTGAGAACGACGGTCATCGCGGTGATCGAGGCGATCGCGTTGGTGGCGACGACGCCCAGGTACATGATGACGATCGCGATCCCGGAGGTGATCAGCGTGGTCTGGGTGCGGCTCAGCCGGGGGATGATCGACTCCAGGTCGAGCCCGCTCGCGTAGATGTTGATCACGCCCTGGCCGCAGCCGCCCATGATGGCGAGCAGGAGCAGCGGGATCACATACCAGGCCGGGGAGGTCGTGACCAGGTCGGCGACGTACGACGGCGACAGGTGCCCGAACGCGCTCGCGGTGAAGGCGCCGAAGAAGGCGGTGGCGAACAGGCCGACGAAGATGCCCGCGCAGGTGGCGACGGCGACCTGGCGGTCCGTGAACCGCTACGGGTTGATCCGCCGGGCGTAGTCGCCGACCGATGGCGCGTAGGAGAGCGGTCCGCCGATGGAGATCGTCACGGCGAAGAGCCAGGTCGGCCAGAACCCGCCGAGCAGGTAGCCTCCCGACGCGTGCGCCGGATGGAACTGCGGCGCGAACGCGATGATGCCGAGGATCAGGAGCACGCCGGCGGCCGGGATGATGAACTTCTGCAGGGCGACGATGGTGCCGTGGCCGAAGAGCGCGATGAGCACGACCTCGACGGCGATCACCGCGTACCCGATGAGGAACGCGGTGTCGTTCTCGGGCGTCCCGAAGAGCCGGTGCGAGCCGGCGACCAGCGCCTCCCCGGAGGTCCAGACCGCGATGGCGGCGTAGGCGATCGCGAAGAGGAGGGTGAGCGTCGAGCCGAGCAGCCGCCCCCGCATCCCGAAGTGGGCGCCGCTGGAGACCGGGTTGTTCGTGCCCGTCCGGCTGCCGAGCAGCGTCATCGGCACCATCAGGACCATGCCGATGACGAGGCCGACCACGCTCGAGCTGATGGCCTGCCAGAAGTCGAGGCCGAAGGTGATCGGCAGCCAGCCGAAGATCACCACCGAGAGCGCGAGGTTGCCTCCGACGAAGACCCGGAACAGGTTGCCGGGGGTGGAGTGCCGCTCGGCGAGCGGGACGTAGTCGATGCCCGCGAGCTCCACGCGTCCGAACTGGTCGCCGGGCTGCGTCGCGGCTTCGGCGGGGGCATCGGGCCGGCCGATTCGAGTCATGTTCTCTCCTTTGAGAAGGGACGGTGTCCGGGCGCCACCGTAGCACTGACTGAATTTTCAGTCAACATCAGTCCGAACGCTGCTCCGGCGACCGCTATGCTGAGCGGGTGTTCGAGGTGGCGAGCCGGAGCCACCGGCAGTGGGCGGCGGCGGTGACGCTCGGATTCGCCGAGACCACGAACCTCTCGATCTCCGGGCGGCGGTTCGACGTCCGCGGGAGCGGGCAGGACGCCGCGGCCCTGGCCGCGCTGCTGGAGGCGATCGGCGCCCGCCGGACGACCGGCGGCGAGACACCCGACTACCTGTTCTGCTTCGACGCCGGAGCGGCGCCGCTCAGCGGACGCGAGCTCGCGGAGCGCGCCTCCGGCCGGGACCGCCCGCTGGTGATCGCGGACGCGACGCCGGACGGCTCGGCCGTCGACGGCAGCGTGTCCCTCGGCCGGCCGTTGCGGGCGGGCGTGTGGGCGACCTCCGTGCCGGACGCCGTGCTCGTGCGGCTGGACGCGACCCGTCACGCCCCCGACGAGAGCCCGGCGGCCGACCGGATCGCGTGGGCGCGCCGGTTCATGCCCGCGGCGGAGCGCGTCGCCGGCCGCCTCGCGACGGAGGACGCCGTGCGCGGCCTCCGGATCGGGGTGAGCATGGTCCTGGAACCCAAGACCGCGGTGCTCGCCCTGCTGCTGCAGGCGGCGGGCGCCGACGTGTCCGTGTTCTCGCATCCGGACGAGACGGACGACGCGGTCGCCGCCGCACTGGCCGAGGCCGGCCTGCGCGTGTTCGCCCGCGCGGACGCCGGGCCGGACGAGCATCTCGCCCTCGCGACGGCGTTCCTCGCCCGGCGCCCCGAGATCCTGGTGGACGACGGCTCCCACGTCATCCGGCTCGCCCACGAGGCGGCGCCGGACGTGCTGGAGACGATGATCGGCGCGGCGGAAGAGACGACGAGCGGTCTGCGCCCGCTCCGCGCCATGGCAGCGGAGGGGCGGCTGCGCATCCCGGTCGTGGCCGTGAACGACGCGCGCAGCAAGACCCTCTTCGACAACCGCTACGGCACCGGCCAGTCCTGCCTGTTCACCATCCTCGGCCTCACCGGACTCGACCTGGACGGCCGCACGGTCGCCGTCGCCGGCTACGGGCATGTCGGCGAGGGCCTCGCCCGGCACGCCAGGGCGTTCGGCGCGAGCGTGGTCATCGCCGAGCCGGACCCGGTGCGGGCGCTCGCCGCGGCCTTCGACGGATTCCGCGTCGCACCGCTCCTCGACGCGGTCGGCTCGGCGGACCTGGTCGTGTCGGCCACCGGCGTGCGGGACACCATCGGCCTCCCCGTCCTGCGCGCCTGCGCGCCGTCCGCCGTGGTCGCCGTCGCCGGCGGGGTGCCGCAGGAGGTCGCCGTCGACGACGCGCTCGCGGCAGGCGCCGTTCGCGAGAGCCTCGGCCGGAAACGCGAGCGTCTCGTCTTCCCCGACGGCCACGGCGTCGAGCTCCTCGACGACGGCGGCTGCATCAACGTCACCGCGGGGGAGGGCAACCCGATCGAGATCATGGACCTGTCCTTCGCCGTGCAGCTCTCCGCCATCGAGCACCTCGTCGCCACGGCGGGCGCCCTCGCCCCCGGCGTCCACCCGCTGCCCGCGCAGGCGGACGACGCCGTGGCCGCGGCGGCGCTCGCCGCAGCCGGCGTGCGCATCGACGCGCGCCAGCCCGCCCCGCCTGCCGCGGAACTCTGGCCGCGGTTCGGAGGCACGGCATGAGGGGCGACGTCACGGTCTACTCGGCCGCCCTGGTGGTGCCGATGACGGCGCCGCCCATCCTGCGCGGGGCCGTCGCGGTCGCCGACGGCCGCATCCTGCACGTCGGGGAGCGCCGCTGGGTGATCGATTCGCTGGAGCAGCAGGACGTCCCGTACCTCGAGCACTACTGGGACGGCGCACTGCTGCCGGGCCTCGTGAATGCGCACTCGCACCTGCAGTACACCGGCATGGCCGAGGTGGGCTCGCGGCGGTACACCGGCTTCGACGACTGGGCGGATGCCTTCACGGTCGTCTACGAGGAGCCGCACGACTGGCGGGCCGACGCGCTCCGCGGGGCGGACGAGCTCATCCGCAGCGGCGTCACGGCCGTCGCGGACATCGTCACCGACCGGGAGGCCTCCGACGTCCTGCACGTCGCCGGGCTGCGCGGGATCGCCTTCTGGGAGGTGATGAACTGGGAGACCGCCGAGTGGAACGCGCGCGGCCGCGAGCAGGTCATCGCCGACCTGGAGCGGATCCCCGCCACGCCGGGCGCCGGGCTGTCGCCGCACGCGCCGTACTCGCTCGACACCGTCCCCCTGCTCGACATGCCCGATATCGTCCGGCAGCGCGGCCAGCGGCTGCACATCCACCTGGGCGAGTCCGCGTTCGAGGAGGAGAGCCCCGACGCCGAGGGCGGCGAGACCCACCGGGCCTGGCACTTCGTCGGCGTGCAGAGCTTCCGCGCCCTGCGCTCCCTCGGCTTCGGCACCGGCGCGACGGAGTTCGTCGACCGGCTGGGCGTGCTCGGACCGGACTGCCACGTCGCCCACGGCGTCTACATGACGGCGAAGGACCGCGCCCTGCTGCGTGCGCGCGGGACGTCCGTCGCGCTGTGCCCGCGCTCGAACGAGGTCATCGGGCTCGCCCCGCCTCCCGTCGCGGCCTACCTGCGGGAGGGCAGCGCGATCGCCGTCGGCACTGACTCGCTCTCGTCCAGCCCGTCCCTCGACCTGATGAGCGACGTGGCCGCGCTGTACCGGATCGCGCGCGAGCAGGGCTACGCGCGCGCCGACCTGCACGAGCGACTGCTCTCCGCCGCGACCCTCGGCGGCGCGCACGCGCTGGGCCTGGACGTCGGCCCGGAACGGATCGGGCACCTCGCCGTCGGCGCGCTCGCCGACCTCGCCTTCTTCGACGTCGCGGTGGGCCGGGTGGACGACGCCCTCGCCGAACTGGTGGAGGCGGGCGCCGGCCGGGTGGCCGCCACCGTGATCGGCGGGACGACCCGGTGGTCGGCGCCGTCGTGGACCGGCCGGCGCGCGGTGGCGGAGGCGGCGTCGTGAGCGCGCCGGTCGCGCGGCGCACGGTCGACGGCGAGATCATCGAATGGGTGGTGCCCCCGGCGCGCGCCGTCGCCCTCGGGCTGGAGCCGCACCCGGAGGGCGGCTGGTATCGCCGGACCTGGACCGCAGGCGCCGCCGTGGCCACCGACCGGGGCGAGCGGCCGGCCGCCACCCTGATCTACTTCCTGCTGCCGCCCGGCGAAGCCTCCGCCTGGCACGTCGTCGCCTCCGACGAGCTCTGGCTGTGGCACGGACCCGACCCGCTGCTGCTCCAGCTCGGCGGCTCCGGCCCCGCTCCCCTCGCCGGGGAGGTCATCGCCCTCGGACCGCGGGAGGAGGCGGGGGAGCGCGCGCAGGCGCTGGTGCCCGCAGGGGTCTGGCAGCGCACGCTGCCCTCCGACGGGGAGACGCTGGTCAGCTGCGTCGTGTCTCCGGGCTTCAGCTTCGACGACTTCCGGCTGGGCGAAGAACACAATCCGTAACGTCCCGGAAGCGCTGTCCGGTTGTCTTCTACTATCGAATGATTTGGTCGCCCGAGACCGACTGAAAGGTGATTCCCGTGTCCGTTGCCTCCCGCTTCTCCCGTGCCATCGCTGTGGCCGGCGCCGTCGTCGCCATCACCGCCCTGGCGGCCTGCAGCTCGCCCGCATCGAACGCCGGCTCGTCCAGCAACGGCCTGCAGACGCAGACCGCGGGCAAGCTCACGATCGCGACCGGCCAGCCGGCGTACTCGCCCTGGGTGATCGACGACAAGCCGCAGAACGGCCAGGGCTTCGAGTCCGCGGTCGCCTACGCCGTCGCCGAGAAGCTCGGCTTCGCCAAGAAGGACGTCGTCTGGACCCGGACCACCTTCGACAGCGCGATCGCCCCCGGGCCCAAGACGTTCGACCTCAACATCCAGCAGTTCAGCATCTCGGCCGACCGCAAGAAGGCCGTCGACTTCTCCTCCCCGTACTACACGACGAGCCAGGCGCTGGTGACGACGAAGTCCTCGCCCGCCGCGTCCGTGACGACGGTGGCCGGGCTCAAGAAGATCAAGATCGGCGTCGCCACCGCCACCACGACCCTCACCCTGCTCAAGAAGGAGGTCGGCGGCGACGGCATCCAGGTGTTCAACTCCAACGACGACGCCGTGCTCGCGCTCAAGAGCGGTCAGGTCGACGCCGTGGCGACCGACCTGCCGACCGCCTTCTACCTCGCCGACTCGCAGGTGGACGGCGGGGTCGTCAGCGGGCAGTTCTCCGACACCTCGGGCGGGGACCAGTTCGGCATCGTCCTGCCCAAGGGCTCCCCGATCACCAAGCAGGTCAGCGCGGCGGTCGACGCGCTCCGCTCCAGCGGTGAGCTCGACGCGCTGACCAAGAAGTGGCTGTCGACCACGGTGAACGTCCCGGTCTTCAAGTGAGCGCACGGACGGCGGCGCCGGCCACGCGGCCCGACGGTTCGCCGGTCAGCGCGATCGAGCTGGACCGGCGGGCCTTCCGCGCGAAGCAGTCCGGCCGGTCGGTCCTGATCAGCCTCGCGAGCACGGTCGTGCTCGCCGTGCTGGTCTGGCTGACCGTGGTGAACACGCCGGGCTGGGCGCTCGTGCAGCAGTCGTTCTTCGACGTGAAGACCGGCTGGGAGTACCTCGGCTCGATCCTGCTCGGCCTCTGGCTGAACATCCAGATCCTGTTCTTCGCCGCGATCGGCGTCGCCATCGTCGCGACGCTGATCGCGATCGTGCGGAGCCTCCGCGGGCCGGTGTTCTTCCCGCTGCGCGTCATCGTGACGGTCTACACCGACCTGTTCCGCGGGATGCCGCTGATCATCGTGCTGTACCTCGTCGGCTTCGGCATCCCGGCGCTCGGGGTCTTCCCGCGGATGCCACCGGAGTTCTGGGGCACCACCGCCCTCATCCTCACCTACTCCGCGTACGTGGCGGAGGTGCTGCGCGCCGGGATGGAGGCCGTGCACCCCTCCCAGCGCCTCGCGGCGCGCTCGCTCGGACTGTCGCACGCCCAGATGCTGCGGCTGGTCGTCCTCCCGCAGGGCGTCCGCAAGGTCACGCCGGCGCTCGTCAACGACTTCGTGTCGATGCAGAAGGACGTCGGCCTGGTCTCCGTGCTCGGCGCCGTGGACGCGGTCCGGGCGGCGCAGATCGCGTCGGCCGACGCCTACAACTTCACTCCCTACGTCGTCGCGGGGCTCCTGTTCGTGGCGATCAGCTGGCCGCTGATCCGGCTCACGGACTGGCTGTCGGCGCGGGCGCAGCAGCGCGAGCAGATCGGAGGCGTCGTATGACCGGACCTGCAGCCGAGCAGGCCGCGGAAGCGGTGCTGCGGGTCGAGGGCCTGTACAAGAGCTTCGGCGACACCCCGGTGCTGCGCGGGATCGACCTGGAGATCGACCAGCACCAGGTGGTCGTCGCGATCGGGGCCAGCGGCTCCGGCAAGTCGACCCTCCTCAAGACGATCAACCTCCTGGAGCGCATCGACGACGGCCGCATCTTCCTCAAGGGGGAGGACATCAGCGACCCGCGCGTCGACGTGGACCGCACCCGCGCGCGGATCGGCGTCGTCTTCCAGCAGTTCAACCTGTTCCCGCACCTGAGCGTGCTCGACAACGTGACGCTGGCGAGCCGCAAGGTGCACGGGATCCCGCGCGCCGAGGCGGAGGCGACCGCGATGCACTGGCTGGAGCGCATCGGCCTCGGCGCCAAGGTGAAGGAGTTCCCGGATCGCCTCTCCGGCGGCCAGCAGCAGCGCGTCGCCATCATCCGCGCGATCGTCACCAACCCGGAGCTGCTGCTCCTGGACGAGATCACCAGCGCCCTCGACCCGCTGCTGGTCGGCGAGGTGCTGGACCTGGTGGCCGAGCTGAAGGCGGCGGGCTCCACGATCCTGATGACGACGCACGAGATGCACTTCGCCCGGACGGTCGCGGACCACATCATCTTCCTGAGCGACGGCGTCCTGCTCGAACAGGGTCCGCCGGACGAGGTCTTCGACCGTCCGCGCGAAGCGGCGACGCAGCAGTACCTGGCGCGGGTGCACGCCGGCTAGCGGCCGTCGCGCACCCGGCCGCGTCAGCTCACGTTGTCGGTGAACTCGATGTCGCGAGTCTCCTTCGAAAGCAGGAGCGCGACGAGCGTCAGCACGCCGGCGGCCGAGAGGTAGACGCCCACCCAGACCGTGCTGCCGCCGCCGATCGTCCACAGCCACACCGCGATCGTAGGCGCGACCGCCGCGCCGAGAACGCTGGACAGGTTGTAGGCGACGGCGGAGCCCGTGTACCGGACGTTCGTCGGGAACAGCTCGGGGAGCTCCGCGCCCATCGGGCCGAAAGTGAGGCCCATGAGCGTGAAGCCCACGATCAGCAGCGCCATCGTGCCGACCGTGCCGCCCGCGAACAGCGGGACGAACAGCAGGCCGAACAGGATGATCCCGATGGTCACCCAGATCAGGGTCTTCCTGCGGCCGAACCGCTCCGCGAGCGGACCGGCGACGAGGGTGAAGACGCCGAAGAACACCACACCGACGATCAGCATGATCAGGAAGTCGTTGCGCGGGTAGCCGAGGCCGGGCACGAAGCCGGCGGCGGAGAACGTCTTGCCGGCCTTCGCCGCGGCGGCCTGCGCCGCCTCCGGGGTCGCGGCGGTCGTCCCGTAGGTGAGCGTGAACGCGGTCATCAGGTAGAAGAGCACGTAGGTCGCCAGCATGATGAAGGTGCCGAGAACGATCTGCCGCCAGCTGGTCCGGAACACGCGCGCGACGGGGAGCTTCGCCACCTCGCCGGTGTCGACCACCTTCTGGAAGGCCGGGGTCTCGACCAGCTTCAGCCGCACGTAGAGGCCGACGATGACGAGCACCGCGCTCAGCAGGAACGGGATGCGCCAGCCCCACGCGGCGAACTGCTCCGCGTCGATGCTGAGGCTGAGCACCAGGAAGAGCAGGTTGGCGACGATGAAGCCGATCGGCGCGCCGAGCTGCGGGAACGTCCCGTAGATCGCGCGCTTGCCGGCCGGCGCGTTCTCGGTGGCGAGCAGCGCGGCGCCGCTCCATTCGCCGCCGAGCCCGAGGCCCTGGCAGAACCGCATCACCACCAGCAGGAACGGCGCCCAGAACTCCCAGCCCGGCACCTGCGCGGTGGGGAGGCAGCCGATCAGCACCGTCGCGATGCCCATCGTCAGCAGCGAGCCGACGAGGGTGCCCTTGCGGCCGATGCGGTCGCCGAAGTGGCCGAACAGGATGGAGCCGACCGGGCGCGCGATGAACGCGACGCCGAAGACGGCGAAGGAGGCGAGCAGGGCGGTGGTGGGGTCCTCGCTGGTGAAGAACAGTGCGGGGAAGACCAGCACGGCGGCGGTGGCGTAGACGTAGAAGTCGTAGAACTCGATCGAGGTGCCGATGAGGCTGGCGAGGATGACGCGTCCGCGCGTGTTGGCGGTGGCGGGAGGGGTGACGGAGGCCGTCGTGGACATGCGTGAAGAACTTCCGGTGACGTGACGAACAGCCGCAGAGCGTGGGCGTCGGTCGGGCGTCGCGCGGGCGGTGAGAGGAGGGACGGGCGCTTGTGGCGCCCTTTTCACCCTATGCCGCCCGCGTGGCCCGGCCGAATCGGGGCACGCGCACCGCTCGATAGGCTGGAGGCATGGAAACCCTCTTCGCCGTCCTGCACGTCGTGTCCGCCGTCTTCATCGTCGGGCCGATGGCCATCCTGCCGATGACCGCTATGCGCGCCGTGCGCGCGGGCAACGCCGGTCAGGTGGAGGTGCTCGCGAAGTCGACGAACCTGATCTCGCTGCTGTCGCTGCTCGTGGTCTTCTTCGGCTTCGGCGTGATGGGGCTCGCGGACAAGAAGTACGGCCTGAGCATCGTGACGCCGTGGATCCTCTGGTCGATCATCCTCTACGTCGTCGCGCTCGGGCTGACCCTGTTCCTCGTCGTGCCGACCATGCGCCGCGCCGCCGAGGCGCTCACGGCCGCGGGCGCCGCGGAGGGCGGGTCCGCGACCGCGACGCCCTCGAAGTACCCCGCCATCGCCGCCGGCTCCGGCGTCGCCAGCCTGCTTCTGGTCGCCGTCGTCGTCCTGATGGTGTGGAAGCCGTAGCCTTCGAGCGCCAGGCCGCCTCGATGTACCGGGCCTAGCCGCGCAGCTCCCGCAGCGCGATCGCGGTCGCGAGCGCCGCGTGCGCGGCCTCCTCGCCCTTGTCCTCCTTGGAACCGGGCAGGCCGGCGCGGTCGATGCCCTGCGCCTCGTCGTCCAGCGTGAGCACGCCGAACCCGACGGGCTTGCCGGTGTCCAGCGCCACGCGGGTGAGGCCGTCGGTCGCCGCCGCCGAGACGTACTCGAAGTGCGGGGTGCCACCGCGGATGATGACGCCGAGGGCGACCACCGCGTCCGCTCCGGACTCCAGCGCGGCCTTGCTCACGACCGGGAGCTCGAAGCTGCCGGGGACGCGCACGAGCGAGTAGTCCGCGCCCGACGCCTCCAGCGTCCTCGTCGCGCCCGCGATGAGCCCGTCGGTGATCTGCTCGTGCCAGGTGCCCGCGACGATGACGACCCGCAGGCCGCTCCCGTCGATGGCCTCGTTCGCGTTCGGCGCTCCGGCTCCGCTCATCGTGCTGTCCTCTCCGCCGCGATGGCGGCGTCGTCGTCTGATTCGATCTCGTCGATCACGTGACCCATCCGGTCGCGCTTGGTCTCCAGGTAGCCCTCGTTGAACACGCCGACGCCGACGACGAGCGGCACGCGCTCCGCGACGGTGATGCCGTGCTCCTCCAGCTGGCGCACCTTCTCGGGGTTGTTGGTCAGCAGGCGCACCGACTCGACGCCGAGGTCGTTCAGGATCGCGGTCGCCGCGCCGTAGTCGCGGGCGTCGATCGGCAGGCCCAGCGCGAGGTTGGCGTCAAGCGTGTCGAGGCCGTCCTCCTGGAGCTTGTACGCGCGCAGCTTGTTGATGAGCCCGATGCCGCGGCCCTCGTGCCCGCGCAGGTAGACGACGACGCCGCCCTCGCGCTGGATGGTCGCCAGCGCCGCGTCGAGCTGCGGGCCGCACTCGCACTTGAGCGAGCCGAACGCCTCGCCGGTCAGGCACTCCGAGTGCACCCGGACGAGCGTGCCCTCGGCGGCGGGCGTGCCGGAGACGATGGCGACGTGGTCGGCGCCGGTCATCCGGTCGCGGTAGGCGCGCATCCGGAACGAGCCGTTCGTGGTGGGGACGGTCGTCTCCACCTCGAAGATCACGCGCGACGACTCCGGGATCGGGGTCGGGGAGGCGAGCTGCTGGTCGCAGTGGAACTCCTGCAGGTACGCGATCAGCGCCTCGATCGTGATGACCAGGACGCCCTCGCGCTCGCCGAGCTCCAGCAGGCCGGGGAGGCGCATCATCTCGCCGTCGTCCGCGACGATCTCCGAGATCGCGGCGACCGGGTTGAGGCCGGCCAGCTTCAGGAGGTCGACCGCGGCCTCGGTGTGGCCGTCGCGCTCGCGCACGCCGCCGTCGACCGCGCGCAGGGGCATGATGTGGCCGGGCCGGTGCAGGCTGGCGGGGGTTGACTCGGTGTTCGCGAGCACGCGCAGGGTGTGCGCGCGGTCTGCGGCGCTGATGCCGGTGGACAGCCGGTTGGCGGCGTCGACGCTCACCGTGTAGTTGGTGCCGCGCGCGTCCTCGTTGTTCGCGACCATCACCGGCAGCTCGAGGCGGTCGGCGATCTCGTTCGTCATCGGCGCGCAGATGAAGCCGGAGGAGTTCTTGACCGTCCAGGCGATCCACTCCTGGCTGGCCAGCTCGGCGGCGATGACGACGTCGCCCTCGTTCTCGCGGCTCTCGTTGTCGACCACGATGACCGGCCGGCCGGCGCGCAGCTCGGTGAGGGCCTCGGGGATGGTGGCGAGTGTCATGACGCACTCCGTTCTGCAGCGGGCACTGCGGGTTCGAATCGGGCGGCGAAGTCGGGCTCGAGCGCGAGCATGCGCTCGACGTGCCGGGCGAGGATGTCGGTCTCGATGTTCACGCGGTCGCCGGGGACCCGGTCGCCGAGCGTGGTGGCGGTGAGGGTCTCCGGGATGAGCGAGACCTCGAACCAGCCATCCTGGCGGCCGCCGCCCACGTCGCTCACGGTGAGCGAGACACCGTCGATGGCGATGGAGCCCTTGCGGGCGACCAGCGGCGCGTGCTCCGGGTCCAGGCTGAGCCGGACGACGCGCCACGCGCTGCCGTCCTCGATGGAGAGGACGGTGGCGGTGCCGTCGATGTGGCCCTGGACGATGTGGCCGCCGAGGCGGTCGCCGACCTGCGCGGCACGCTCCAGGTTCACCCGCCGGCCCGGCGCGACGTCGTCGAGCGTGCTCATCGCGAGCGTCTCGGCCATCACGTCGGCGGTGAAGGTCTCGGCGTCCTGGTCGATCACGGTGAGGCAGACGCCGCTGACCGAGATGGAGTCGCCGTGGCCCGCGTCGCTGACCGCGAGCGGGCCGCGCACGGTGATCCGCATGGCGTCGGCGTCGCGCTCGACGGCGGTGACCTCGCCCAGCTCTTCGATGATTCCGGTGAACACGCTCAGGCCTCCTGGTGGCTGGTCGGGACGGGCACGGCCCGCAGGTAGAGGTCGACGCCGAGCCGTTCGACGTCGAGGATGCGCAGCTTGCGCTGGTCGCCGATGGTGTCCGCGCCGATGTCGCCGAGCGCGAGCTTCGGGCCGCCGAGCAGCGCGGGCGCGAGGTAGATGGCGAACTCGTCCACGAGCCCCGCGGCGACGAACGCGCTCGCCAGGGTCGGGCCGCCCTCCACGTAGACCCGGCGGAAGCCGCGCTGGTGGAGGTCCGCGACGACCTCGTGGAGGTCGTGGGTGCCCTCGAAGATCACGGGGTGCGGGTGCCGGAACACCGCGGCGTCCTTCGGGACGGCGCGCGTGCCCACGACGACCGGCGTCGGCTGCTTCGGCAACAGCTCGCCCGCGTCGCCGCGCGCGGTCAGGCTCGGGTCGTCGGCCAGCACGGTGCCGGTGCCGACGACGATCGCGTCGGAGGCCTCGCGCTGCTCGTGCACGCGCTGCCGGGCCGCAGCTCCGGTGATCCACCGGCTGGTGCCGTCGGCCGCGGCCGTGCGGCCGTCGAGGGTGCTGGCCCACTTGACCGTGATGTGCGGGCGGCCCAGCCGCGCGGCCGTCAGCCAGTCGCCGAGGAAGCGCTCCGCCTCATCCGCGAGGACTCCGCCGATCACCTCGACGCCGGCCTCCCGGAGCCGTTCGGCCCCTCCGCTGGAGTGCCGGCCCGGGTCCGCGACCGCGTAGACCACGCGGGCGACGCCGGCGGCGATCAGCGCCTCCGAGCACGGCCCGGTGAGTCCCCAGTGGTTGCAGGGCTCCAAGGTGACGACGGCGGTCGCGCCACGTGCGCCGCCCTCGGGGAGGCTGCTCAGCGCGTCCACCTCGGCGTGCGCGGTGCCCGCGCCGCGGTGGAAGCCCTCCGCGATCGTGCGGCCCTCGGCGTCGAGGATCACGCAGCCGACGCGCGGGTTCACGCCGGTGGCCGGACCGCCTTCGGCGAGCCGAAGCGCGGTGCGCATCGCCGCTTCCCATTCTCCAGTCCGGGTCATCCGGGCGTCGTCCTGTCTCTCGCTGCGAGATCTCTCTCGTCATGTGAGACGTGATGCCGGGGTCGCTGGAGCCGAAAGCTCGCGTTCGCGGCGGTTGTCGACCGCCGACGTGCGCCTCCCATCCGGACTGAGCGCCCAGGCTCTCGCCTGCACGCATTACCGTCGGTGCCGGAATTCCACCGGCTCGGCAGGGGGCTCTCGCCTCCCGCTCGCGGACTGTCACCGCCGGTTCGGACTCTCACCGACCCCGGAGCACGTTCTTCTGTTGTCGAGTGTAGATCAACGCCGGAACGCGCGGACTATTCCCGGACATATGCGGACATCGAGGAGCAGCGTCTTGCCTGCGGCGAGTTGGTAGGCTCAGGGGACGCTGGCGTCTCAGATGTATGAGTGCTGATGGAAGATTTCGTAGGCGAGTAAGGAGCAGTCATGCGGTTTGAAGATGCCCATGAATGGTCGAACGACATGACGATTCGCGTGTCCGACGGTGCGAACCTGATCGACCTCTTGTGGTTGCGCCACATGGCGGTGGGAAACGCCGAGCCGTCGTTGCCGCCGGCGACGCTTCCCGGGGAACCGGTTTCCTCGGATGACCACCGACTGGTCGGGACCTGGGAGAAGCTCTGGAAGGACAGCCTCGAGCACTCGCGGCGTGTGCATGAGCTCGACCCGCTCGCTGTGGCGGAGCACCCCGAACTCTGGGCTGCGCCCGACGTCGGAGCGTTCGCGGATGAGCTCGGTCTCGATGCCGGCGAGGGCGTGCGTTCGTGGCGAGGAGCCCCCGATTTCTACAATGCCGAGAGGGCGGTCGTCGAGGATGTCCGCGTCGCCTGGCAGCGCGGTCTGCGGACGGTCATCGAGCTCCCTCTCGCCGGCGGGTACTGGCGGAAGCTCTCCGCGGCGACGCTCGTCGTTTCGAGCGTCACCCGCCGCGACGTGGCCGGCTACTCGGAGGCGTTGCGTTCGTTCGGGCGGATTTGAGCAAGCGGGTGTGGCCGCCGCGATGACACCCGCTCGTCGTGCTCGGTCGGTCACGAATGGAAATTCTCTCCCGGCGATCCGGATGCGCAGACGGCCCCGTTGTTCATGACGACGTTGGAGCCAGGGAGCACGTTCGCGAAGCCATCCCCGGGCATGGAGAATGACCAGCTACTGCTCCAGGAGGACCCGCTCGCGCCGCCCCACCAGTACGAGGGCATGCCCGACCATCCCCACACCTGCACGGTCCAGTTCTTGGCGATCACCGGCCGCGGGACGACGAAACCAGTGGAGATGAATTTCGAGTTGCCGCGGCTGACGGCGTTGATCCAGGAGTTGCCGCAGGGACCCTCGACCCAGGTGGTACGGCTCATCGCGAGTGACTTCTCGAACCGGACGGCTTCGGGACTCACGGCGACCGAACGCTGCTGACCATCGCTGTCCGTGACGATCCGGTAACCGTTCGCTTCCGCGACGGCCGAGTCGAATCCGGACGGGACCATCGCGACGGAGATTGTCTCCGTCTCCGCGGTCGCGTCGTCGGCCTGGGCGGCGAGCGCGCCGGATAAGGCGAGCGCGCCGGCGAGCGCCGAAGCCATGCCGACACGGATTGCGTTGAGCCCAAAGGTCATGGGGTTCCCTTCATCGTTGAATTGGCGACCAGATTCCGATCGTCGACTTCAACACTACAAACGTTAGATTGCAGTTAGAAGGTTAAATTTCAGGCGACGTCAGGCCGCGTCCTCCACGGGCCCCACCGCCCCCGCCGCCTCGCCCGCCTCCCCAATATCCGCCAGCGCACGCGCCGTCCCCTCGTCCACGATCAGGTCGGTGATCAGCCCCGCCGCCAGCGCCCCGCGGAGGCTGTGCACCTTCGACGGACCCGACACGATGCACACCCGCCGCGGCACCCGCTTGATGAGGTCGATGTCCGGACCGCTCGCGCGCTCGTTCAGCGGGATCCCGTGGTGGCTGCCGTCCTCGCGGAAGAAGACCGTCGCCACGTCGCCGACCACTCCGGACGTGTCCAGCGACGCGTAGTCCGCCGCGTCGAGGTAGCCGCCGGCGTAGACGTGCGAGCGCACCTCCGAGAACGGCGAGCCGAGGCCGAAGAGGGCGACGTCCATGCGCTCCTGGATGTCGAGGATGCGCCGCGTGCTGCGTTCGCGCCACATCGCCTGCTTGGTCTGCGGGTCGTCGAACAGCGCCGGCACGGGGAACTCCTGGATCGTGCCCGAGTAGGTGTCGCCGAACCGGCGCAGGATCTCGGACGCGTAGAGCACGCCGGTCGTGTATGTGTTGCCCGCCCCGTTGAGCTGCACGAACTCCACGTTGTGCAGGTCCTTCGGGATGAGGTGCCGGCTGAGGGCGCTCATCGTCGAGCCCCATGCCACGCCGACCGTCATGTTGGAGTCGATGAAGCGGTCGAGAATCCGTGCAGCGGAGATCGCGACGCGCTCCAGCCGGTCGACGTCGCTGATGGCGCTCGGCATCGGGACGATGTGCGCGCCGATGCCGTAGCGGGCGTGCAGTTCCTGCTGGACGCGGGTGGCGCCCTCGTGCGGCTGGGCGATCTGGATGGTGACCAGCCCGGAGGCGCGCGCATAGGAGAGGAGCCGGGAGACGCTGGACCGCGAGGTGTGCATCTCGTGGGCGATGGCCTCCATCGTCAGGTCCTGCATGTAGTAGAGGTGGCCCGCTTTGAGGGCGTCGCGGACCTTCTCCGGGAGGTTCTGGGTCTCGGGTGCGGACATTCGGGGACCGCCTTCTGCTTTCGGGTGGTTGCACGTATGTGCATCCGGCTTGATCGAAGTTGTGCCGGCATCGAAGACTATAGCGAAACCCACCGCCGTTCAGTAGAAGCACCAGGAGTCACCGTGACGACGAAGTCGAATCCCCGCCCCGAGATCCAGCAGCTGCGCGAACGCCCGAACGCGCAGGTCGTCATCGTGGGCGGCGGCATCAACGGGCTCGGCACCTTCCGCGACCTCGCCCTGCAGGGCGTCGACGTGGTGCTCGTGGAGCGCAACGACTTCGTGTCCGGCGCGTCCGCGGCCTCCAGCCACATGATCCACGGCGGCATCCGCTACCTGGAGAACGGCGAGTTCCGCCTGGTCAAGGAGTCGGTCACCGAGCGCAACGGCCTGCTGAAGATCGCGCCGCACTATGTCAAGCCGCTGCAGACCACCATCCCGATCTACTCCACCTTCTCCGGCATCCTCGCCGCGCCGCTGCGCTTCCTCACCCACAAGCAGGGCAAGCCGAAGGAGCGCGGCGCGTTCCTCATCAAGACCGGCCTGACCATCTACGACACGTTCTCGCGCGAGGGCGGCACCGTGCCGCGGCACAGCTTCCACGGCCGCCGCAAGTCGCTGGAGACCCTCCCGAAGCTCAACCCCGAGCTCAAGTACACGGCGACCTACTTCGACGCCTCGGTGCACGACCCGGAGCGCCTGGCGCTCGACGTCCTCGCCGACGGGCTCGCGGCCGGCCCGCACGCCCGCGCCGCCAACTACCTGGAGGCGATCGGAGCGCAGGACGGCGGCGTGCTCGTCCGCGACCGGGAGACCGGCGACGAGTTCACGATCACCGCCGACATCGTCGTCAACGCCTCCGGTCCGTGGACCGACCTCACCAACGCGGCCCTGGGCCGGGCCACGCAGTTCATGGGCGGAACCAAGGGCTCGCACATCGTCCTCGACAACCCGGAGCTGCTGGAGGCGTGCGCCGGCCGGGAGATCTTCTTCGAGAACAACGACGGCCGCATCGTACTCATCTACCCGCTGAAGGGCAAGGTCATGGTCGGCACGACCGACCTCGAGGCCGACATGGCGGTCCCCGCGGTGTGCACCGAGGAGGAGATCGACTACTTCATCGAACTGGTGTCGCACGTTTTCCCAACGATCCCGGTGACCCGCGAGCAGATCGTCTACAGCTTCTCCGGAGTCCGCCCGCTGCCGCACCACGACGACACGGCGCCCGGCTTCGTCTCCCGCGACTACCGCATCGTGCCCGGCACGATCGCCGGCCTCGGAGACACCACCGTGCTCAGCCTCGTCGGCGGCAAGTGGACGACCTTCCGCGCCCTGAGCGAGCACCTCGCCAACGAGACGCTGGCGGCCCTGGGGATGACCCGCACCGTCGCGACGCTCGGCCTGCCGATCGGCGGCGGAGCCGGCTTCCCGGCCACGCCGGAGGCGGAGCGCGACTGGGTGGCCCGCTACGGCGCCGACGTGGGCGCCGCCCGCGCCACCGCGCTGCTGCACCGCTACGGCACCAAGGCGGCCTTCGTCATCGACGCCATCGCCGGCTGGGACGGCGACGACGCGCCGCTCGCCGCCGCTCCCGAGTACTCCCGCGCCGAGATCGACCACCTGGTGCGCACCGAGCGGGTCGCGCACCTCTCCGACGTCTTCCTGCGCCGGACGAGCCTCGCGTTCACCGGATCGGTCTCGATCCCGCTGGTCCGCGAGATCGGGGAAATCGTCGCAAACGCCCTCGGATGGTCGCCAAACCGTCGGTCGGAGGAGGAAGATGCGTTCCAAGCGGAACTGGCGGCCGCCCACCGGGTGAACCTGGCGTCGGGGGACGGAAGCGAGGCCGCGGCGCTCCGATAATGCACGAACGTGCATAGAACGGTCCTTGCCCGGGCGGACCCGACCGCAATAGCGTTCAAAGGCCCACCCTGGCGAGAGCCACACCATCGCACGACAGGGTGCGGGTCAACTGAACAACTGGAAGGTCAACGTGGACAATATCGGTATTGATTTCCTGTCAGAGTTGTGCGGAACGGCAATGCTGGTGCTTCTCGGTACCGGTGTCGTCGCGAACGTCGCCCTGATCAAGAACAAGGGCTTCAACGGCGGGTTCCTGATGGTGAACTTCGGCTGGGGCATCGCGGTCTTCTCGGGCGTCGTCGTCGCGTACAACTCGGGAGCCCACCTGAACCCGGCGGTCACGCTGGGCCTGGTCGCCAACGGAGCCAAGGCGTTCGGTAACGCCGCGGCGCACACGCTCGTGCCGGTCAACTTCGTCACCGTGCTCTTGTACATCGTGGCCCAGCTGATCGGAGCGTTCATCGGCGCCTGCCTGACGTTCCTGGCGTACAAGAAGCACTTCGACGAGGAGCCGGACCCGGGCAACAAGCTCGGCGTCTTCTCGACCGGACCTGCGATCCGCAGCTACGCGTGGAACCTGGTCACCGAGATCATCGGCACCTTCGTCCTGGTGTTCGTCGTGATCGCCTTCGGTCACCAGCCCGGCACCGCAGCCGGTCTCGCCGCCCTCGGCGCACTGCCCGTCGCCCTCCTCGTGGTCGGCATCGGCGCCAGCCTCGGTGGTCCGACCGGGTACGCGATCAACCCGGCGCGTGACCTCGGCCCGCGCATCGCGCACGCCGTCCTGCCCATCCGGGGCAAGGGCACCAGCGACTGGTCCTACTCGTGGGTCCCGATCGTCGGCCCGATCATCGGCGGCCTGCTCGCCGGCTGGCTCGCGCTGCTGCTGCTCCCCATCCTCACCAAGTAACACCCGGGGGCCGGCCGGGGGAGACCCCGACCGGCCCTCTTCAGTCCCACCCCCAAACAAAGGAGTTACGTATGGCCGACTACGTCGTCGCTATCGACCAGGGCACGACCAGCACGCGGGCGATCATCTTCGACAAGTCCGGGTCGATCGTGTCGACCGGGCAGCTGGAGCACGAGCAGATCTTCCCGCGCGCCGGCTGGGTCGAGCACGACCCGAAGGAGATCTGGAACAACACCCGCGAGGTGATCGGGCAGGCCCTCTCCAAGGCGGACCTCACCCGGCACGACATCGCGGCGGTGGGCATCACGAACCAGCGCGAGACCGCGGTGGTGTGGGACAAGAACACCGGTGAGCCCGTCTACAACGCCATCGTCTGGCAGGACACCCGCACCCAGCCGATCGTCGACCGCCTCGCGGCGGACGGTGGCGTCGAGCGGTTCAAGCAGATCGTCGGCCTCCCGCTGGCGACCTACTTCTCCGGCACGAAGATCGCCTGGATCCTGGAGAACGTGGAGGGCGCCCGCGAGCGCGCCGAGCGCGGGGACCTGCTGTTCGGCAACACCGACGCGTGGGTGCTCTGGAACCTCACCGGAGGCCCGGACGGCGGCGTGCACGCCACCGACGTGACCAACGCCTCCCGCACCATGTTCATGGACCTGGAGACCCTCAGCTGGCGCGACGACATCCTCGAGGTGTTCGGCGTGCCGCGCTCGATGCTCCCGGAGATCAAGGCCTCGTCCGAGGTCTACGGCACGGTCGAGTCCTCCAGCCTGCTCCGCGAGGTGCCCGTCGCGGGCATCCTCGGCGACCAGCAGGCGGCCACGTTCGGCCAGGCGGCGTTCGATCCGGGCGAGTCCAAGAACACCTACGGCACCGGCAACTTCCTCATCTTCAACACGGGTGAGGAGATCGTCCACTCCAAGAACGGCCTCCTGACGACGCTCGGCTACAAGCTGGGCGACGACAAGCCGCACTACGCCCTGGAGGGCTCGATCGCCGTCACCGGTTCGCTGGTGCAGTGGCTGCGCGACAACCTCGGCCTCATCTCCAGCGCCCCCGAGATCGAGGACCTGGCGAAGACCGTCGAGGACAACGGCGGCGCCTACTTCGTGCCGGCGTTCTCGGGCCTGTTCGCGCCGTACTGGCGGTCGGACGCGCGCGGCGCCCTCGTGGGCCTCACGCGCTACGTCAACAAGGGCCACATCGCCCGCGCCGCACTGGAGGCCACGGCCTTCCAGACCCGCGAGGTGCTGGACGCGGTCAACGCCGACTCCGGCGTGGACCTGACCGAGCTGAAGGTCGACGGCGGCATGATCGCCAACAACACCCTCATGCAGTTCCAGGCCGACATCCTCGGCGTGCCGGTCGTCCGACCGGTCGTCGCGGAGACCACCGCGCTCGGCGCCGCCTACGCTGCCGGACTGGCGGTGGGCTTCTGGGAGAACCTGGACGACCTGCGCAAGAACTGGCAGGAGGACCGCCGCTGGGAGCCGAAGATGGACGCCGCCGAGCGCGACCGCCAGCTCCGCCTCTGGAAGAAGGCCGTCACGAAGACGTTCGACTGGGTCGACGACGACGTTAAGTAGCCTCCGCACAACCAGCCTCTGGCCAGTGCCACCGAGCGCCGTCCGGCTTCCGCCGGGCGGCGCTCGTGCGTTGCAGTGTGGATGTGGATTCTTGCAGACTCCTCATCCCCGGGAAAGGATTCGCGCAGATTGCTGCCTTAGCTTCGAAGGATGCGTCATTCCACGGTCCCGCGACCGACCCCGGTACGGCACGGCCGTCTCCCGGTCCGTCGCGCCCGCGGACCGGTCGCGCGCCTGCTCGCGGCCATCGTCGCCGTCGCCGTGGTCTCCGCCGGAGCCGTCGCGGCGTACGCGGTGCAGGACACCGTCCGCTCCCTGAAGCCCTCCGTCCACCTGGTGTCCGCGGCAGGCAAGGCCGTGACGGTGCCCAGCATCGGCGCGGAGTCCGGAGCTGTCAACATCCTCCTGGCCGGCACCGACACCCGGACCGGCCAGGGCGGCCAGTTCGCCAGCGCTCAGGAGCTCGCCGGGAGCTCGGGCGCCGGCAACAACGACGTCACGATGGTCCTGCATCTCTCGGCCGACCACCAGCACGCGACGGTGATCAGCATCCCGCGCGACCTGATGGTGCCGATCCCGTCCTGCCCGACGTCCGGAGGCGGCTCCACCTCGCCCCAGGACAAGGCCCAGTTCAACACCACGCTGTCGACCGGCGGCCTATCCTGCGTCGTGCTCACGGCGGAGGCGCTCACCGGCCTCAGCATCCCGTACGCGGCGGAGGTGAGCTTCGACGGCGTCTCGGCGATGTCCGACGCCGTCGGCGGCGTCACCGTCTGCCTCGCGACGCCGCTCACCGACCCGTACGTCGGGCTCAAGCTCCCCGCCGGGCAGCAGACCCTGGTCGGCGCCCAGGCGCTCGCGTTCGTCCGCAGCCGGCACGGCGTCGGCGACGGCAGCGACCTCGGCCGGATCAGCAACCAGCAGCTGTTCCTGTCGTCGCTGCTGCGCAAGGTGACGAGCGCGGGCGTGCTGGCCAACCCGCTGACGCTGTTCACGCTCGCGAAGGCCGCGACCTCCAACCTCACGCTCTCGGACACGATGTCCTCCCCGACCACCCTGGTGTCGATCGGGCTCGCGCTGAAGAGCGTGCCGCTGAGCGACTTCGTCTTCCTCCAGTACCCGGCGATGACGGACCCGGAGAACGTCAACCGGGTCGTCCCCGAGCCGACCGGAGTGGACGCCCTCAAGCAGGCGCTCGCCTCCGACACCCCGGTCCAGCTCACCGGGACGACGGGCAACGGAACGGTGTCGGCGACGCCGAGCCCGTCCGCGACGCCGGCCACGCCCAGCACGGCCGCGACGCCCGCGCCGAGTGCGACGTCGAGCGCCGCGAGCGGCAGCACCGCCGGCGGCAGCACGGCGGGCGGCAGCACGGCGACGGGCAGCACGCCGGCCCCGACCTCGTCGGCGGTCAGCCTCCCGTCGAACGTCACCGGTCAGACGGCCGCGCAGCAGACCTGCACGAAGGGGAACTGACCGCGGGCCCTGACTCCCTGGCAGAACACGCCGTCTGGGTAGAGCGGCACGCGGCGTGTTGTGCCAAGCGGATCAGCGAGCGAGTGCCGCGGGCAGCTCGGCGAGCGTTGTGAGCTCGATCACGCCGAGCTCCGCGGCCTCCGCCGCATCCTCGCCCGTCGGCACATCCCCGCGCCGGTTGAGCCACACGCCCGTCAGCCCTGCGCGCGCCGCGCCGATCGCGTCCGTGCGGAGCCGGTCGCCGACATAGGCCGCCTCGGCGGGGAGCACCCCGAAGACCGCGCACGCGTGCTCGAAGATGCGCCGGTCCGGCTTCGCCACCCCGACCTCCCCGGAGGCGATCAGGTGCTCCATGCGGGCGTCCAGGCCCACAGCCTCCACCTTGCGTCGCTGGAACGCCAGGTCGCCGTTGGTGATGAGCCCGAACCGGACGCCGGGGATCGCGGCCTCCAACGCGTCCAGGCATGGGATCGCGTCGTCGTGCAGCGACCAGGCCGCCACGTAGTGCTCGAAGTAGTCCGCGAACCAGGCGCTCGCCTCGGCGTCGCTCAGCGCGACGCCGTGCCGGGCGGCGAAGTCGCGGGCGCGCGCCTGGCGCTGCCCCTCGAAGTCGAGCCGGCCGGCGAGGTAGGAGTGGTAGTGCTCCTCCTCCAGGTCGTGCCAGAGCGCGGTCAGGTCGACGGCCTCCATCGTGGCGTACGGCTCGCCGAGCCGGGAGGCGTAGTGCTGGATTCCCGTCGACACCGCCGCGCGATGCGCGAACAGGGTGTCGTCGAGGTCGAAGAGGACGACGCGAGGGCCGGTCACCGCGCGGCCTGCGCGGAGGTGAAGGCCGGCCAGCCGTCCGCGGGCTGCCGCGGGTCGCCGGGCAGGAGCGCTGCCTGCCAGTCGTCGCGCCGCACGCCGCGATGCGGGGCGCCCAGGCGGGCGACGCCCTCCCACTGGAAGCCGGCCCGGCGCGCGACCGCGGCGCTCGCGGCGTTGCCCGCGAAGGCGTGCCACACGACGCGCTGGAGGCCGAGCCCCGCAGACGCGTCGAACGCGTAGTCGAGCACCACGTCGACGGCGGCGGCCATCCAACCGCGCCCGCGGGCGCCCGCGGACAGCCAGAAGCCGATCTCGCCCTCGCCGTCGTGGAGGTGGTGCAGCCCGATCATCCCGTGCAGCAGGCGCGTCTGCGCGTCCCGGAGCGCCCAGGTGCACTCCCGGCCGCTCGCCCAGCCGTCCGGGACGATCCCGGCCACGAACTTCTCGGCGTCGGCGCGCTCGTACGGCGACGGCACCGTGGTCCAGGCTGCGATCTCCGGGTCGCGGCAGAACTCCGCGATCCGGTCGATGTCGGCCTCCACCGGCGCCGACAGGACGACGGGGCCGCCCGCCAGCTCCACCGGCGCCGGAGCCATCAGTGCGCCCGCCGCAGCAGGCCGATCGCGTTGTAGGCCTTCGCCAGCGTCCGCTCGGCGACCTCGCTGGCCCGCGCCGCGTTGCCCGCGAGGATGCGATCGAGCTCGGCCGGGTCGGACAGCAGGTCGAGGGCGCGCTCGCGGATCGGCCCGAACGTCTCCACCACGACCTCCACGAGGCCCTTCTTGAAGTCGCCGTAGCCCTTGCCGTCGTACTCCAGCTCGATGTCGGCCACCGCGCGGCCGGAGAGCGCGGAGTAGATGCTGAGCAGGTTGGAGATGCCCGGCTTGCCCGCGCGGTCGAACGACACGACGCCGTCGGTGTCCGTGACGGCGCGCATGATCTTCTTGCGCGTCACGTCCGGCTCGTCCAGCATCCAGACGATGCCGGCGCCAGACTCGGCGGACTTGGACATCTTCGACTCCGGGTTCTGGAGGTCGTAGATGCGCGCGCCGTCCTTGAGGATCATCGCCTGCGGCACCACGAACGTCTCGCCGAACCGGCTGTTGAACCGCTCGGCCAGGTCGCGGGTCAGCTCGACGTGCTGGCGCTGGTCGTCGCCGACCGGCACGACCTCGGAGTCGAACAGCAGGATGTCCGCGGCCATCAGCACCGGGTAGGCGAACAGCCCGACCGAGGTCGCGTCCGCGCCCTGCTTGGCCGACTTGTCCTTGAACTGCGTCATCCGGGAGGCCTCGCCGAACCCGGTGATCGTGTTCAGCACCCAAGCCAGCTGCGCGTGCGCGGGCACGTGCGACTGCACGTACAGGGTGGAGGCCGACGGGTCGATGCCCGCGGCGATGTACTGCGCCGCTGTGCGGCGGGTCTTTTCGCGGAGCTCGGCCGGGTCCTGCGCGACCGTGATGGCGTGCAGGTCGACCACGGAGAAGAACGCGTCGTGCGTGCTCTGCAGGTCCTTCCACTGCAGGAGGGCGCCGACGTAGTTGCCGAGGTGGAGGGAGTCCGCCGACGGCTGCATGCCGGAGTACAGGCGGGGGAGTGTGCTCATGTCACTGCTTTCGAAGTAGAAGGGGTGCGGATGCTAGAGGGCGTAGTCGACGACCACGGGGGAGTGGTCCGACCATCGCTCGTCGTAGGCGGCCGCACGGTCCACCGCATAGTTCTTCACCGTCGCCGCCAGCTCCGGGGAGGCCAGCTGGTAGTCGATCCGCCAGCCGGTGTCGTTGTCGAAGGCCTGCCCGCGCCACGACCACCAGGTGTACGGGCCGTCCACCTCGCCCGCGGCCTTGCGGCCGACGTCGACCCAGCCGAGCCCGGCGCCGTCGTTGTAGCGCGGGTCGTCCTCCGCACCCAGGATGCGGTCGAAGTAGGCGCGCTCCTCGGGGAGGAAGCCCGCCTTCTTGACGTTGCCCTTCCAGTTGCGGATGTCGAGCTTCCGGTGGCCCACGTTGAGGTCGCCCATCACGACGGCGTACGCGCTGTGCGCGGTCAGCCGGGGGAGCCGGGCCTCCATCGCGTCGAGGAAGGTGTACTTGGCGTCCTGCTTCTCGGTGCCCGCCTCGCCGGAGTGGACGTAGGCGCTGACCACCGTGACGACCGTGCCGTCGACCTCGTAGTCGGCCTCCAGCCAGCGGCCCGCGCTGTCGAAGTCGGCGGCGCCGAGCTCGACCCGGTGGATCTCGGCGCGCGGGTGCCGGCTGGCGATCGCCACGCCCGCGCGGCCCTTCGCCGTCGCAGGGTCGTGCACGACGTCCCACTCGGGACCGAGCAGGCCCTGGAGGTCTTCGGTGCTGGCGCGCACCTCCTGCAGTGCGAGGATGTCCACGTCCCTGGCGTCGAGCCACGCTCCCATGCCCTTGCGGTAGGCGGCACGGATGCCGTTGACGTTGACCGTCGCGATGCGCAGGGGTTTCGAGGGCATGCCTCCAGCCTAGCGGCGGGCGGCGACGCCGCTCTCGTCGAGCAGGTCGTTGAGCTGGTGCTCGGCCTTCTCGACCCTGCGCTGCGCGCTCAGCCGGGCGAGGAACTTCGCCCGCGCCAGTTCGTCCCGCGCGTTCTGCAGCTCCGCCTTGGCGACCAGCACCCGCGCCTCGTACTCCGCCGCCGCGCGCTCGGCCGCGGCCTGCTCGGGCGTGATCATCCGCGGCGAGATGCCGCTGTCGAACATCCCGACCGCGATCCAGGAGGCCGACAGCAGGATGACGCGCGACACCAGGTTGAACCAGATCAGCAGACCGACGAAGACGGCGAAGGTCGCCAGCAGCGGGTTCTTGGTCGCCCCGGTCAGCAGGAGGCCGCCGAGGGCGCTCAGCCCGGCGAGCACGCAGGCGCCGAGCAGCACGCCGAAGAACAGGTTGCGCCACGGGATCGCGACCCGCGCCATCACGCGGAACATCGCGCCCAGCGTGAAAATGTTGAGCACCACCGAGATCAGCAGCCCGGAGAACCGGGTGAGCGCGTCGGTCCAGAACGTGTCGGAGCTGAGTCCGACGAGCTGGAGGAAGAAGGCGACGGCCTGGGTGCTGATGATCGAGATCAGCGCGGAGAAGATGAGGACCAGCCCGAACCCGAGCGCGAGGAACAGGTCGCGGATCTTCTGCAGCACGTAGTTGGTGGTGTCCCGGCTGAGCCCGAAGACCGCGCGCACGGCCTGGCGGGTGTAGTACAGCCAGCCGATCGCGGTCCAGAGCAGGCTGACCGCGGCGACGACGCCCGACCAGCCGAACGACGTCGCCGACTCCAGCTGCTCGGAGTTGATGACGCCGGTCGACGTGGGCGTGGAGATGAGCCCGGGGATCGCCCGGTTGATGATCTCCACCAGCGACTCGTAGATGTCGTTGTTGCTGCTCAGCCAGACGCCCGCGACGGAGAACCCGAGCCAGACCGCCGCGAATACGGCGAACAGCGACTGGAAGCCCATCCCGGCGGCCCGGAGGTTGCCGTCGGAGTGCGAGAAGTTGATGTACACGCGGTACGGCCGTAGCGACTGCACCCACTTGGCCCAGCGGGAGACCCGCGCGACCGGCTTCTCGAGCCGCTCCTTCAGCGGCTCGGCGGCGTCGAGGATGCGCTCCTTGAGCGTCTCCTCCGGCTCGACCGTCCCCTCGGCGCGCTGGAGCGACGGATCGGGCTGCGCCGTCACCGTGCCCTCCCCGTGTCGCGACTTCCTGGCCACGCGGAAAGGATATCGACTCGCCGGCGGCGGCAGTGGCATCCGTCGTCCGGCGCCGGGGGCCTCCCTCTCGGCGGGACGCCTACAGCGCGACCGTGTAGCGCGCAAGTATTTGTATAGTTAGCGTACCGGTGCTAGATTTCAGGTTGGTACATGGTATTTGTCAGGCGTGACTGTCCGTCTCCCTCGCTCCACCTTCTCCATCGCTCCACCTGAAAGGACCTCGATGAACGACACCCCCGAGACCGAGCCCGCGCGCTCCGACCACCTCGTCTCCCGGCGCACGGTCGCCAAGACGGCGGCGTGGGCCGCGCCGGCGATCCTCGCGACCGTCTCCTCCCCGGCTTTCGCCGCTTCTTCGTCCCCGGCCGCCCTGGCAGTGAGCTTCGACAAGGCGCTGTACACCGTCGCGCCGAGCGAGAGCCTCCCGGCCGGCGGCGTCGTGGTCACGGTGGTCGACGCGGGCGGTCCCGTCGCGAACGCCCGCGTGACGGTCACGATCGCCCAGATCGACGACGTCGGCGGCCCGGGAGCCGACGACGGTGTGGACGGCCCGGGGGTCGAGGACCCGGGCGAGGGGGTCTCGGGCCTCGAGCGCCCCACGGCGAGGTTCGCCGCAGGCACGACGTTCGTCGGCGTGACCTCCCCGACGGGAGTGCTCGTGCTCCCGCTCATCACCGCCGGCGCGTGGCAGGGCGCTCTGAACGTCACTGCCGAGACCACGGTCGCGGGAGTCCCCGCCTCCGCCGCGGCGGTGCTCCGCGTCTTCCGCGACGCGGCCATCGTGTCCTGGGGCTACAACTATCTCGGCGTCCTCGGAGCCGGCATCGCGGCGGGAGACGCCGTGGTGCCGCTCGGCACGACCATCCCGGACATCGCGGGGCTCACACTGGGCCGCTCGGCGGGGGTCAGCCAGTTCGCGCTCGATCGGAGCACGGGCCGGATCTGGGGCTGGGGCTACGGAGTCCCCGGCATCCCCGGCAATAGCGTCGTCAACCCCGAACCGGTGAGCGTCGGCACCTTCCCCGGGGCCGTCGACGTCGTCTCCGGGTACTACGCCCACTACGCCCTGATGTCGGACGGTCGCGTCCTGTCGTGGGGCTACCGCGCCTACGCCATGCTCGGCGACGGCGACACCGCGGACCAGGGCGGCTACAAGCGCACGCCGTCCGAGGTGAAGTTCCCCGCAGAGGCGGGCAAGATCGTCAAGGTCGCCGCCGCGCTCTGGAACGTCTATGCGCTCGACGAGAACGGCGCCGTGTGGTCGTGGGGCGACATCGCCTTCGAGGCTCGCGGTGACGGCCTGGGCGTGCGGACGTGGGTGCCCACGCGGGTCCAGCTCCCGGAGGGCCGGCGTGCCACCGACGTGTCCGCCCACTTCTACGGCGGCCACGTGATCATGGAGGACCGCACGGTGTGGGGATGGGGCTGCGGGCTCTACGACATGCTCGGTGTGCCCTCCATCGCGGCCCGGGCGGCGGTGCTGCAGGTCCCGGGCATCGCGGACGCGCAGAGCCTGTTCGGCGGGTGGTACAACTCGGCGGTCGTGCTCGGCGACGGTTCGCTGCGCACCTGGGGCACCAGCGACTACGCGGCCAACGGCCAGGGCGTGAGCGGCGGCTACCCGGTCGGCGTCTTCGACAACGGACTCACCGGCGTGAAGAAGGTCGTGTTCAACGCCCACTCCGGCCTCGCTCTGAAGAACGACGGCTCGGTCTGGCACTGGGGCTACAACGGGTCGGGAGAGAACGGCAACGGCAACCGGGTCAGCCCCGTCCTGCGCCCGAAGCGGGTGGAGGGCCTGGTAGGGATCCGGGACATCGGCACGACACAGTACAGCTACTTCGCCAGCACTCGCTGACGAAGATCGAGCCAGGCGGAGGGGCGCTCTGGCGTGCCTTCGGGCGCCCCTCCGCCTTCACCCCTTCCGGGTTGCCGGTTGGATGCCGAGCAAGGAAGCGGACGAGAACCGCACATAGACGCTCCTGCGTGCCAGGTGCTAGATTGTACGTTGTACATTTCACGAGTTCCGCGAAAGGCTCCTTGACGTAGTGAACGGCATTACCCCCCCCCCCCCCGGAAGTCCGCATCCGTAACTGACGGGATCGCCCCCCCCCCCCCCCGCAGATGAGGGTGCGTCCTTCGGCATAACCCGGCGCACTGTCGCCAAGACCGCCGCCTGGGCCGCACCCGCCGTCGCCCTGGCGGTCGCTTCGCCGGCCTTCGCCGCGTCCCCTCCTCCCGTCGGCACGTTCACCGTCACGCTGACGTCGATGGTCTACACGACCAGGCCCGGCGAAGAGTTCGCCCTTCCCGCGGTCGCCGCCACTGTCCGCGACCGCAACGGCGTGGTGGCCGGTGCGCAGGTCGAGTTCCGCATCGACGAGATCGAGGACGGCGAGGCGCCCGAGCCGGAGGAGCCGGGCGAGGACGACGAGCCCGATACGGACGACCCTGGCAGCAGCTCCCCCGCCTCGGCCGGCTTCGGCGGCGTCGACGGTCCCAAGAAGGTCATTGTCACCTCCTCCGCCAGTGGCCTGGCGACCCCTCCGCCGGTCAGGGCGGGGCTGGGGCTGGGCGTGCTGCGTATCACCGTCACCGCCACCCGCACCATCGCAGGCAAGCCGGACGTCGCCACGGACGAGGGCTTCCTTCGCGTCCAGGCCGTCATGATGGTCCTGTCCGCCGGTTACGGCGGCACCGGCGAGCTCGGCAACGGGTCCACCCGCAACAGCCCGATCCCGTCCGGTGTGAGCATCCCGGCCAGCGTGGGCTCCATCCGGCTCATCGGCACGAGCCCCAACCGCAAGGGCTGGGCCGTCGACGCCTCCGGGACGCTCTGGGGCTGGGGGTCGGACGCCGGCCACGTCCAGGCCTCGCGGGGCACGAAGACCACCCCGCAGCCGATCCACGGCCTCCCGACGGACATCGCCCAGGTCGCGGGCACCGACAAGGCGACCTACGTCCTCACCGAGGACGGCCACGTCTGGGCATGGGGCTCCCGCGTGTATTACGCGATGGGCGACGGGAACAACAAGAGCGAACAGCTCACCCCCGTCCTGCTCGCCAACATCTCGAACGTCACGAAGATCGCCGCGAGCACCCGCACCGTCTATGCCATCGACGGCGACGGAGCCCTCTGGGTCTGGGGCCACGGCAACTACGGCTCGCTGGGCCTGGGCTCCGCGGGCGGCGACGCCCAGATCCCCACCCGCATCACCGGCTTCCCCCCGGGCCGGAAGGTCGTCGATATCGGCGGCCGGTACAACGGCGCGACCGCCGTCCTCGACGACGGGACGGTCTGGGGCTGGGGCCACAACGGCCACGGCGCTATCGGCGACGGCACCGTGACCAACCGCACCGTGCCGACCCGGGTGCCTGGCATCGACACCGCCGTGCGCGTCGACACCGGCTGGTACAACACCAGTGTCGTCCTCGCGGACGCGACGGTGCGGGCGTGGGGCCGCGGCAACTACTACAACATGGGCCTGGGCGACACGACCCGCCGCGTCAGCCCGGTCGACCTCGGCCTCAGCCACGTCCACTCGATGGCGTGGGGCTGCGAGACCGGCCACGCTCTCCTGACGGACGGAAGCGTGCTCGGCTGGGGTTACAACGGCAACTACGAGGTCGGAGCCGGTGTGAAGGAGTCCCGCACGAAGGTGCCGCGCGTGCTTCCGGGGGTCAAGGCCACTGCGATCGCATCCACGCAGTACGCGACGTTCATGCTGCAGGCGCGGGACTGAGGCCAGGCGAGTCGGAGGCGGGCGCCGGTGCATCGCCCGCCTCCGCCGAGCACCCACTGACCACTCGATCGCACCTCGATGTGCAATCGAGCATGGTTAGCAGGTAAGATTGGCGTGAGAAATTTCAGCACGCCAAGAAAGGCCTTCCTCTCGTGAACGACACACCCGACTCCGACGCGCCTCGTCTCGTCTCCCGACGCGCGGTCGCCAAGACGGCCGCCTGGGCCGCCCCGGCCATCGCCCTCGCCGCCGCCTCGCCGGCCCACGCCGCCTCGCCGGCCAAGGACCCCGCCGGCGTGATCGGCATCGACAAGAGCACCTACACGCTGGAGCCGGCCGGCGCCTACGTGGGGCGGATCACCGGAACCATCACTCCGGCGGCAGGGGGAGACGTCCCCGCGAACCTCGTCCTCACCGCGACCGTCGAGGACGCTGCTTACTTCGAGGTGCTGGCCCAGCCTGTCCTGAGCGACGACCGACGCACCTTCGAGATCATCGTGCACGGACTGCCCACAGGGGCGCGGACGGGCCGGGTGACGATCTCCGCCGCGAATCACGCCAACTGGGTGCCCGCCGAGGCCGCGCTGGAGAAGGACTTCCCCACCACCCCGCCCCCCGTGGGGACGCCGACGCTCGTCTACGACCAGTTCCTCTTCGAGAGCCCGCGCGGAGGCACGACCACGCTCACCGGAAAGATCCTGGTGCCCGAGGGCACGCAGCTGCCGGAGGGCGACATCGCTCTCGCGGCCTACTCGGCCATCGAGGGCTGGGAAGTCGTCGGGGGAGTGACGCTCGTGGGCAACACCTTCTCGTTCGACGTCAAGCAGACCCAGTTGGTCCGGCACTTCGGCTACTTCACGATCGTGTGGCTCGCACCGAACCTGGGTGCCGAGGTCAAGGTCCCGTTCGCCCGTGCCTACACGTGGGACGGTGTCAACTGATCGACGCCTGCACACGGTCGGCGCGGCCGTGACATAGCGACCACCACGCGCGGAAGCGCCCCCGAACATTCGGGGGCGCTTCCGCCCGTTCGGGCTGTCGCTTCCACCGCAGCGCCGCGCGCTGAGGCGCCGCGAACGACGGACGCAGCACATGGATCAGGGGCAGGTCGCTATGAGCAGTCGAGAGACGCGTGGCACGCCGAACGCCGAGCCCGATGAAGAGTCGTTCGCGTCGGAGACCGGCGTGGAGTTCTACTCATCGCCTGACGGTGCGGTGAAGCTGCCGGTGCGGTTCGACGGAGAGACGGTGTGGGTCACACAGGCGCAGATGGCGGAACTGTTCGCGGTCGATGTGCGCACCATCAACGAGCACCTGGGAAATGCTTTCAGCAGCGGCGAGCTCGAACGTGAGGCAACCATCCGGGATTTCCGGATAGTTCGACGTGAAGGCTCTCGCGATGTCGCACGAAGCATCCAGCACTACGATCTCGATGGAATCATCTCGGTCGGCTATCGGGTGCATTCGCCGAGAGGCGTTCACTTTCGACGGTGGGCTACCGGCATTCTCCGCCGGCGCATTCTGGACCAGAATGCCGCTGAACTCCACCGGCTGCGCCAGGTGACGGAGCTGCTCGCGACCTCCCACGATGAGCAGTTGGCGAGTATCGGTCGGATCATGCAGCGGTACGCCGGGGACCTCGACCGCCTCGCCGACTATGACCGAGGAGAGGTGAAAGTATCGGAGGAGGCGCTGGCGACCGCCCGTATTGACATCGCCGACGTCGAACGCATCGTCGAAGAACTCCGCGAGCGCTATCCGGACGATGAACGGCTGGGCATCGCAAAGGATGACTCCATTCACGGAGTCATCGGGCAGATTGACCAGACGTTCACGGGTCAGGACCTCTATCCGAGCGCGCAGGAGAAGGCCGCGAACCTTCTCTACCTGGTGGTCAAAGATCACCCGTTCGGTGACGGCAACAAGCGCACCGGGGCGGCGCTGTTCGCCTACTTCCTCGACCGGAACGGCATCGGGCTCGAAAAGGCGGTCCCGCGCAACATGCTGACTGCGCTCACCCTCATCGCGGCCGCCAGTGACCCCAGCAAGAAGAATGAGACGGTGGCCCTGATCCGGAGCCTCATCTCGGTCGATTAGGGCGAACGCACCGAATCGTTCAGTGAACCGCGAACGACGAAGGCGCCCCCGGTCTCCCGGGGCCGCCTTCGTCGTCAGCGGTTCGCTCAGGCCGTCGCGGCCGACGTCACGCCTTGCCGCGCATGATGGCCTGCTTGACCTCCGCGATGGCCTGCGTCACCTGGATGCCGCGGGGGCAGGCGTCGGTGCAGTTGAAGGTCGTGCGGCAGCGCCAGACGCCCTCCTTGTCGTTGAGGATGTCGAGGCGCACCTGCGAGTTGTCGTCGCGGGAGTCGAAGATGAAGCGGTGCGCGTTGACGATCGCGGCCGGGCCGAAGTACTGGCCGTCGGTCCAGAACACCGGGCAGGACGACGTGCACGCGGCGCACAGGATGCACTTGGTGGTGTCGTCGAAGCGGGCGCGGTCGGCGACGGACTGGATGCGCTCCTTGCCCTTCTCCGGCTTGCTGTTCGCGACCAGGAACGGCTGCACCTCGCGGTAGCTCGCGAAGAACGGCTCCATGTCGACGATGAGGTCCTTCTCCAGCGGCAGGCCCTTGATCGCCTCGACGTAGATCGGCTTGGAGATGTCCAGGTCCTTGATCAGCGTCTTGCAGGCGAGGCGGTTGCGGCCGTTGATGCGCATCGCGTCCGAGCCGCAGACGCCGTGGGCGCAGGAGCGGCGGAAGGTCAGGGAGCCGTCCTGCTCCCACTTGATCTTGTGCAGCGCGTCCAGGATGCGGTCGGTCGGGAACATCTCGACGTCGAAGTCCTGCCAGCGCGGCTCCGTGTCCACGTCCGGGTCGAACCGGCGGATGATGAGCGTCACGGTGAACGACTGGACCGGGGCCTCCGGGGCCGGGGGAGTCTCGAGCACGGCGCTGGACATCAGTACTTCCTCTCCATCGGCTGGTAGCGGGTCACGACGACCGGCTTCCAGTCGAGCGTGATGTGGTCTGCCGCGTCGGCGGAGTGCGGGTCGCCGGTGAGGTAGGCCATCGTGTGCTTCATGTAGTTCTCGTCGTCGCGCTTCGGGTAGTCGTCGCGCATGTGGCCACCGCGGGACTCCTTGCGGTTGCGGGCGGAGAAGACGACGACCTCGGCCAGGTCGAGCAGGAAGCCCAGCTCCACGGCCTCCAGGAGGTCGGTGTTGAAGCGCTTGCCCTTGTCCTGCACCACGATGTTCTTGTAGCGCTCGCGCAGGCGGTGGATGGTGCCGGTGACCTTCTCGAGCGACTCGTCGGTGCGGAACACCTGGGCGTTCCGGTCCATCTCGTCCTGCAGCTCCTTGCGGATGGCGGCGATGCGCTCGGTGCCGGTGGAGTTGCGGAGGCCCTCGATCATCTCGCGGACGTTCTTGGCGGGGTCGGCCGGCAGCGGGACGGCCGTGGCGGTCCGTGCGTACTCGACCGCGTTGTTGCCGGCGCGCTTGCCGAACACGTTGATGTCGAGCAGCGAGTTGGTGCCGAGACGGTTGGAGCCGTGCACGGACACGCAGGCGCACTCGCCGGCGGCGTAGAGACCGGGGACGACGGTGGTGTTGTCGCGCAGCACCTCGGCGTTGTTGTTGGTGGGGATGCCGCCCATCGCGTAGTGCGCGGTCGGCATGACCGGCACCGGCTCGACGACCGGGTCGACGCCCAGGTAGGTGCGGGCGAACTCGGTGATGTCGGGGAGCTTGGTCTCCAGGACCTCCGCGCCGAGGTGCGTGCAGTCGAGGAGGACGTAGTCCTTGTGCGGGCCGGCGCCGCGGCCCTCCGCGACCTCCTGGACCATGCAGCGGGCGACGATGTCGCGCGGCGCGAGGTCCTTGATGGTCGGCGCGTAGCGCTCCATGAACCGCTCGCCGGAGGCGTTGCGCAGGATCGCGCCCTCACCGCGGGCGCCCTCGGTGAGGAGGATGCCGAGGCCGGCGAGACCGGTCGGGTGGAACTGGAAGAACTCCATGTCCTCCAGCGGCAGCTTCTTGCGCCAGATGATGCCGACGCCGTCACCGGTGAGGGTGTGCGCGTTGGAGGTCGTCTTGAAGATCTTGCCGAAACCGCCGGTCGCGAAGACGATCGCCTTCGAGTGGAAGACGTGCAGCTCGCCGGTGGCCAGCTCGTACGCGACCACGCCGGCCGGCTGCTCGACGCCGTCGACCTCGTTCATGATCACGTCGAGGACGTAGAACTCGTTGAAGAAGTTGATGCCGAGCTTGACGCAGTTCTGGAACAGCGTCTGCAGGATCATGTGGCCGGTGCGGTCGGCGGCGTAGCAGGCCCGGCGGACCGGCGCCTTGCCGTGGTCGCGGGTGTGGCCGCCGAAGCGGCGCTGGTCGATCTTGCCCTCGGGCGTGCGGTTGAACGGCAGGCCCATGTTCTCGAGGTCGATGACCGCGTCGATGGCCTCCTTGGCGAGGATCTCCGCCGCGTCCTGGTCGACCAGGTAGTCGCCGCCCTTGACGGTGTCGAAGGTGTGCCACTCCCAGCTGTCCTCCTCCACGTTGGCGAGCGCCGCGGCCATGCCGCCCTGCGCCGCGCCGGTGTGCGAGCGGGTGGGGTAGAGCTTCGAGATTACCGCGGTCTTGGCGTGCGGTCCGGCCTCGATGGCCGCGCGCATGCCCGCGCCGCCTGCGCCGACGATGACGATGTCGAACTCGTGGTAGTGGACGCCGTCGATGACGGTGGATTCGGTGGTTTCAGTTGTCACAGCGTTTGTTTTCCGTCAATCAGTCACTTGGCCGGGCAGAACGAAGGCAGGTCGGCCGCGTGGGCTCCCGCCGGGCACGGGTCGAAGGTGAAGATCACCAGGGTGCCGAGCACGATCAGCACGACGACCGCCGCGAGCACCGCCCACTTGAGGATGCGGTTGACCAGGACGTTGTGCGCGTAGTCGTTGATCAGGGTGCGCATGCCGTTGCCGCCGTGGATCAGGGCGAGCCACAGCATGAGCAGGTCCCAGACCTGCCAGAACGGCGTGGCGTACTTGCCGGCGACGAAGGCGAAGTCGATCTGCTTGACGCCCGCGCCGAGCACGAGGTTGATCAGCAGGTGGCCGAAGATCAGGATCACCAGCAGGATGCCGGAGAGCCGCATGTAGATCCAGCCCCACTTCTCCCAGTTGACGCCCTTGCGGGCCGGGCGGGCCGGCGTGCGCGGAGCCTCGATGGTCGTCACGTCAGTTCACCTCCGAGAAGATGTGGATGAGCTGGGTCGGGACGAAGCCGGCCATGAGGATCACCCAGAGGGCGATGACGATCCAGAACATGACCTTCTGGTACTTGACGCCCTTGCTCCAGAAGTCGATCAGGATGATCCGGATGCCGTTGAAGGCGTGGAAGATGATCGCCGCGACGAGCGCCATCTCCCCGAATCCCATGATCGGGTTCTTGTAGGTGCCGATCACCGCGTTGTACGCCTCGGGGCTGACCCGGACGAGCGAGGTGTCGAGGATGTGGACGAGAAGGAAGAAGAAGATGGCGACGCCGGTGATGCGGTGAAGCACCCACGACCACATGCCCTCACGGCCGCGGTACAGCGTGCCGCCCGGCCTCGACTTCGTCGGTTGCAGGGTCCCTGCCGCTTGCTCTGGCACGAACAACCCTCCCTGGTTGCGATCGCTGAAAGAAGGCGCACGAAGCGCGTGGCAAGTCTATGCCGCGGGGCGGTTCCGCGCTGCTTAGGGTGCCCTTGGTTATCTCGACGTCGAGATAAATGGCGAGAGCGGCCCGGCGGTGCCGCTCAGAGCACGTCGGTCGAGCCGGTGACCTTGAGCGCGTCCACGACCGACTTCACCCGCTGGGCGTTGTCGGTGGTGGTGACGAGCAGCGCGTCGGGCGTGTCGACGATGACGATGTCCTTCACCCCGATCAGGCTGATGACCCGCTTGGTCTGGCTCACGACGATGCCGCTGGAGGCGTCGGCGAGCACGCGGGCGTCCGCGCCGAGGATCGCCAGGTCCGTGGTTCGGCCGCCGGAGTTCAGCTTGGAGAGCGACGCGAAGTCGCCCACGTCGTCCCAGTCGAAGTAGCCGGGGATGACCGCCAGCCGCCCGGCCGCCGCAGCGGGCTCGGCGACGGAGTAGTCGATCGCGATCTTCTCCAGGTTCGGCCAGATCCGGTCCACCGCCGGGCCGCGCGTGGCGGGGTCGTCCCACGCCTCCGCCAGCTCCAGCAGACCCTTCAGGAGGGCGGGCTTGGAGCGGCCGATCTCCTCCAGGAGCCGGTCGGCGCGTGCGATGAACATCCCCGCGTTCCACAGGTAGGAGTCGCTGGCGAGGTAGGCCTCCGCGGTGGGCAGGTCCGGCTTCTCGACGAACGACTCGACGGCGAGGGCGTTGGGAGCGCCGGTCACCGTCAGCTCGCCGCCGCAGCGGATGTAGCCGAACCCGACCGCGGCCTCGGTCGGCTTGATCCCGATGGTCGTGATGAAACCGGCGTCGGCGGCGGCGACGGCCTCCTTGACCGTGGCGGCGAACAGCCGCGTGTTGCGGATGACGTGGTCGGCGGCGAAGGACCCGACGATCACGCCGGGCTCCCTGCGCTCCAGGATGGCTGCGGCCAGCCCGATCGCTGCGGTGGAGTCCCGCGGCTCCGACTCGAGGACGATGTTGGCGTCCGCGAGCGCGGGCAGCTGGGCCTCGACGGCGGCGCGGTGGGCGCGGCCGGTGACGACCATGATGCGCTGCTCGCCGGCGATCGGGGCGAGCCGGTCCCAGGTGTCGCGCAGCAGCGTCTGCCCCGACCCGGTCAGGTCGTGCAGGAACTTCGGCGCGTCCGCCCGGGACAGCGGCCACAGCCGGGAGCCGATACCGCCGGCCGGGATGATGCTGTAGAACCGGTCGAGCGCGCCAGGAGAAGTCATGGCGAAAGGATACCGAGCGGTTCTGGACACCTTCCGTTCACAGCCCCGACATTCCCGCCCGGGACACTGTGGTCATGCGGGTCGCCGTCGTCAGCGAGAGCTTCCTCCCCACAGTGAACGGGGTGACCACCAGCGTCCTCCGGGTGCTCGATCATCTGGCCGCCGAAGGGCACGAGGCCATCGTGATCTGCCCCGAGGCGGGCGCTCCGGATGAATACGCGGGTTATCGCATCCACCAGGTGCCCTCCATCGCGTACCGGCAGTTCCCGGTCGGGCTGCCGAGCCCGCAGGTGCAGCGGATCCTGGCGAAGTTCGAGCCGGACGTGCTGCACGCGGCCTCTCCGTTCTTCCTCGGCGCGCAGGCGATCGCCGCCGCCAACCGGGTCGGCGTGCCCTCCGTCGCCATCTACCAGACCGACGTCGCCGGGTTCGCCCGCCGCAACGGGCTCGGGATGACGGCCGCCATCGCCTGGAAGTACGTGCGGTGGGTGCACGAGGGCGCCGACATCACCCTCGTGCCGTCCTCGGCCAGCGAGTACGACCTGCGCGAGGCCGGCGTCAGCCGGCTGGCGCGGTGGGGCCGCGGCGTGGACCTGGAGCGGTATCACCCCAACAATCGCCGGACGCCGGAGGCCGCCGCGCTGCGTGAGCGGCTCTCGCCGGACGGCGAGGTGGTCGTCGGCTACGTCGGCCGGATCGCGCCGGAGAAGCAGGTGGAGCGGCTGCGCGTGCTCCGCGGAGTGCCCGGCGTCTCGGTCGCGATCGTCGGCGACGGTCCCGCCAGGGAGACCGTCGAGCGTCAGCTGCACGGCGTCCCCACCACCTGGCTCGGCCGGCTCGGGGGAGCGGACCTGGGCGCCGCGTACGCGGCCTTCGACCTGTTCGTGCACACCGGCTCCGAGGAGACCTTCGGGCAGACCGTGCAGGAGGCGCACGCCTCCGGCCTCCCGGTGATCGCGCCGCGGGCCGGCGGCCCGATCGACCTGGTCGAGCACGGCGTGGACGGGTTGCTCTTCCCGCCGGCCGACGACCGCGGCCTGCGGGCCGCCGTCGCGATGCTCGCCACTGACGCGCCGCTCCGGCTGCGGATGGGGGAGGCCGGCCGCCGCCGCGTGCTCGGCCGCGGCTGGGACGTGCTCTGCTCCGAGCTCATCGGCCACTACGAACGGGTGATTCTGGACGCCTGCACGGACGTCCGCCGCGGCGGAGCCCCGCGGGTGGGCCGCCAGCGCGCATACAGTTAGGTGGCTCCTTCTCGCCCCGGCTCCGGCCGGTGTCGAACGGGCCACCTCACGTTTCCGTGCACCAGGAGGTGATCTTGGCGAACCTGAATCGACGCGGCATTCCGATGCCCTTCGTCTCCCGAGCCCGGCGGGCCGATCCTCCGAGCTCGCCGTCGCCGGTCCTCACCGAGCCGCAGCCGGCCGGCGCGCGCTCCAGCATGGTGGACAGCGCGATCTACGCGGACGGCGTGCGGGTGGCCTCGCCGCGCACCCTGGCCGAGACCTACCGCGCGCTGGACGACACCCCGGGCGGGGTCGCCTGGATCGGCCTCTACCGGCCGACCGAGCAGGAGCTGATGTCGCTGGCGGAGGAGTTCAACCTGCACCCGCTGGCGATCGAGGACGCGATCGTCGCGCACCAGCGGCCCAAGCTGGAGCGCTACGACTCCGTGCTGTTCGTCGTGCTGAAGGCGGCCAGCTACCTGGACGCGCCGGAGGAGGTCGAGTTCGGCGAGCTGCACCTCTTCGTCGGGCCGAACTTCGTCATCACGGTGCGCCACAGCGAGTCGCCCGACCTGTCGACGGTGCGCCACCGGATGGAGCGCGAGCGCGACCTCCTCGCCCTCGGCCCGCAGGCGATCCTCTACGCGATCATCGACGCCGTCGTGGACGCCTACGGCCCGGTCGTCGCCGGCCTCGCCAACGACATCGACGAGATCGAGACGCAGGTCTTCGGCGGCGACGTCCTGGTCTCCCGGCGCATCTACGAGCTGTCGCGGGAGGTCATCGACTTCCAGCGGGCGACCCACCCGCTCTCCTCGGTGATGGTCGCCCTCGAGCGCGGCTCGGCGAAGTACGGGGTCACCGAGGAGCTGGAGCGGCGCCTGCGCGACGTCGCCGACCACCTCACCCAGGTGAACGAGCGCGTCGACGGGTTCCGCTACCTGCTGCGCGACATCCTCACGGTGAACTCGACCCTCGTCGCCGAACGCCAGAACGAGGAGCTGACGCGGCTCGCGCACTCGTCGCACCGGCAGGGCGAGGAGGTCAAGAAGATCTCCTCGTGGGCGGCCATCCTGTTCGCGCCGTCGCTGATCGCGGGCGTCTACGGGATGAACTTCGAGAACATGCCGGAACTGGCATGGCCGCTCGGCTACCCGATGGCGATCCTCGCGATGCTGGGCCTGAGCAGCCTGCTGTACGCCATCTTCAAGAAGCGCGGCTGGATGTAGGGACGGTCTGCTCCTTTAAGAGGGACGGCCTCCGCGCGGACCCGCGAGTTCTGCTCAAATGAGCAGGTGCCAAACAGGCGCGCATTTGTAACGCTTGCATGAAGAAGCCGAATTCGACCACAGTGCGGTTCGTCACATTCGGTAACGTGCACTGCGTATCCTTGCCCGCGCGCACCCGAGCGGGCACCGCATCTTGGAGGACAACCTTGACAATCACAGCCCCGAAGGCCGCCCTCACCGGCCTTGTCGCAGCCGGCGTCGTCGCGCTGCTCGCAGCCTGCGGATCGGCGCCGAGCTCGACCAGCACCGCCGCGAACTCGAAGTACCTGCCCTGCATCGTGTCCGACCAGGGCGGCTTCAACGACCGCTCCTTCAACCAGCTCGGACTGGAGGGCGTCCAGGAGGCCGCTCAGAAGATCGGCAGCTCGTACAAGTCGGTCCAGTCGAAGAGCGCCAACGACTACCTGCCGAACATCAAGAGCCTGATCCAGCAGGGCTGCAACATCATCGTCGCCTCCGGCTTCAACCTCGTCGCGCCCGTCAAGCAGGCCGCCGCGGAGAACCCGAAGGTCAACTTCGTGATGGTGGACGACAACAGCATCAAGGCGGACAACGTCAAGCCCGTCGTCTTCAACACCGACGAGGCCGGCTTCCTTGCCGGCTACGCCTCGGCGAGCTACTCGAAGACCGGCGTGATCGGCACCTACGGCGGCCAGAAGCTGCCGTCGGTCACCATCTTCATGGACGGCATCTCGGACGGCGTCAAGTACTACAACCAGCAGAAGGGCGGCTCGAAGAAGGTCATCGGCTGGGACGTCGCCTCGCAGGACGGCCAGTTCGTCAACAGCTTCGTCGACCTGAACACGTCCAAGACGATCGCGCAGACCATGCTCGGCCAGAACGCCGACGTGCTCGCCCCGATCGGCGGACCGATCTACCAGGGCGCCGCCTCGGCGATCAAGGACGGCGGCAAGAACGTCGCCCTGATCGGTAACGACGCCGACGTCTTCCTGACCGACCAGAACGGCTACAACAGCCTGTTCCTCACCTCGATCATGAAGAACATCAAGCCGACCGTCTCGACGATCGTGCAGCAGGCCGCCTCCGGCAGCAAGTTCGACAACTCGCAGTACGTCGGCACGCTGAAGAACAACGGCGTCGGCATCGCCCCGTTCCACGACTTCGCCTCGAAGGTCGACCCCGGCCTGCAGGGCGAGCTCGACAAGATCAAGGCCGGCATCATCGACGGCTCGATCAAGGTCGAGTCCCCGTCGGCGTTCGCCGAGTAGTCGTCACCGACTGGTCGTAAGCGACACCCGGGAGGCCGGCCTCGTGCCGGCCTCCCCACCTCGTCCGCTTCCGGGCGACGCATCGCCCGACACCCACAAGGCCCCCACATGAAACTCGAACTCCGCGGTATCACCAAACGCTTCGGCGCGCTGGTCGCCAACGATCACATCGACCTCACGGTCGAACCCGGCGAGATCCACTGTCTGCTCGGCGAGAACGGCGCAGGCAAGTCGACCCTCATGAACGTCCTGTACGGCCTCTACCAGGCCGATGAGGGCGAGATCCTCCTGGACGATGTCGTCCAGGACTTCGCCGGACCCGGTGACGCGATGAAGGCGGGCATCGGGATGGTCCACCAGCACTTCATGCTCATCCCCGTCTTCACCGTCGCGGAGAACGTCATGCTCGGCCACGAGCAGACGAAGTTCGGCGGCCGGCTCGACCTGGCCGCAGCCCGCGCGAAGGTGCGCGAGATCTCGGCCCGCTTCGGGTTCGACCTCGACCCGGACGCGCTGGTCGAGGACCTCCCGGTCGGCGTCCAGCAGCGCGTGGAGATCATCAAGGCGCTCTCCCGCGACGCCAAGGTCCTCGTCTTCGACGAGCCGACCGCGGTGCTGACGCCGCAGGAGACCGACGAGCTGATGACGATCATGCGCCAGCTCGCCGAGAGCGGCACCGGCATCGTCTTCATCACCCACAAGCTGCGCGAGGTCCGCGAGGTCGCGACCCGCATCACCGTCATGCGGCTCGGCAAGGTGGTCGGCGAGGCGGAGCCCACGGCCTCCAACGCCGAGCTCGCCTCGCTCATGGTCGGCCGCAGCGTCGAGCTGAGCGTCCACAAGGAAGCCCCGACGCTCACCGACAACAGCCTCCGGGTCCGCGACCTCACGGTCTCCGACCCGAACGGCGTCGTCCTCGTCGACCATCTCGACTTCGAGGTGCGCGGCGGCGAGGTGCTCGCCATCGCCGGTGTGCAGGGCAACGGCCAGACCGAGCTGACCGAGGCCCTCCTCGGCCTGCAGAAGCGCGTCTCCGGCTCCGTCGAGCTGGACGGCAAGGAGATCCTCGGCCTGTCCGTGCGCAAGGTGCTCGACGCCGGCGTCGGGTTCGTCCCGGAGGACCGCAACGTCGACGGGCTCGTCGCCGAGTTCTCGATCGCCGAGAACCTGATGCTGGACCGCTCGGGCCGCGGCCCGTTCGTCAAGGGCTCGAACCTCCAGCTCAAGTTCCGCGACACGTTCGCGGAGGAGAAGACGAAGGAGTTCGACGTCCGCGCCCAGGGGATCACCACCCACGTGGGCCGGCTCTCCGGCGGCAACCAGCAGAAGGTCGTGCTCGCGCGCGAGCTGAGCCGCGACCTGCGGCTGTTCGTCGCCGCCCAGCCCACCCGCGGCCTGGACGTCGGCTCGATCGAGTTCGTCCACGAGCAGATCATCGCCGCCCGCGACTCGGGCGTGCCGGTCATCGTCGTCTCCACCGAGCTGGACGAGATCGTCTCGCTCGGCGACCGGATCGCCGTCATGTACCGCGGCGGCATCGTCGGGATCGTCCCGGCGTCGACGCCCCGCGAGATCCTCGGCCTGATGATGACGGGCGAGGCCCCGCCGGCCGAATACCTCGTCGATGCCCAAGGAGCCTCCGCATGAGCGAACAGATGCCCACTGCCGATGTCGAGGCCGCCGTCGGAGAGACCCCCGTCGACGTCCCGGCACTCGACCAGATCCCCGAGGAGCAGCGCGCCGCCGAGCCGCCCGCGCCGGAGATATCCAAGACCCACCGGATCCTGCGCGAGATCGCGTCGGGGAGCGTCGTGCTCTCCATCTGCGCGGTCATCGTCGCGCTCGTCGTCGGCGGCGTCTTCATCGCCCTGACCAACCAGCAGGTGCAGCAGGCGCTCGGCTACTTCTTCGCGCGTCCCGGCGACACCTTCGCCGCCATCGGCAACGCGGTGGGCGGCGCCTATGCCGCGCTGTTCCAGGGCGCGATCTACAACACCCACGCGCCCGACTTCGCGACCGGCATCCAGTCGCTGTCGACGACGCTCACCTTCGCCACGCCGCTGATCGCGGCCGGCCTCGGCGTCGCGCTCAGCTTCCGGGTGGGCCTGTTCAACATCGGTGGCCAGGGGCAGATGCTCATCGCCGCGCTGTTCGCCGGCCTGGTCGGCTTCAAGCTGCCGATGCCCCCGGGAATCCACCTGCTGATCGCGGTGCTCGCCGGCCTGATCGGCGGCGCGATCTGGGCGGCGATCGCCGGTGTCCTGAAGGCGTACACGGGCGCGCACGAGGTGATCGTGACGATCATGCTCAACTACATCGCGCTCAACCTGCTCAGCTATCTGCTGACCACCTCGTTCCTGCGCGCGCCCGGCGCGAACGACCCGCGCACCCCACCGACATTGCCGACCGCGGTATTCCCGAAACTGTTCGGGAGCAACTACTCGTTGGACATCGGCATCATCCTCGTGGTGCTGGCGACCGTCGCGGTGTGGTGGCTGCTGGAGCGCTCGAGCCTCGGCTTCCGCTTCCGTGCGGTCGGCGAGAACCCGAACGCCGCGCGTGTCGCCGGCATGTCGGTCCGCTCGATCTACGTCTGGGCGATGGTGATCTCCGGCGCCCTGGTCGGCCTCGCCGGCGCGACCCAGGTGCTCGGCCAGATCACGACCGGCTTCGGCAGCGACATCGACGCCGGCATCGGGTTCTCCGCGATCACGGTTGCCCTGCTCGGCCGGTCCCGCCCGTTCGGCGTGCTGGTCGCCGGCATCCTGATCGGCGCGTTCCAGGCCGGCGGCTTCGCCATGCAGGCCGCGGACAACGTCCCGGTCGAGGTCATCGCGATCATCCAGTCGGTGACCGTGCTCTTCATCGCCGCACCGCCGCTGGTGCGCGCCATCTTCCGGCTGCCCGCCCCGGGCAGCGCCCCGCGCCGTCGCCGCTCGGCGACCCGCACGAAGGGAGCGGTCGCACGATGACCGTCATCACCCAGCACCCGGCCCCGGCGCTCGCCGACGGCGAGAGCACGCGCGTGGTCGTCCGCCACTGGCGCCTGCCGATCGTCTTCGCGGTGTTCAGCGCGATCAGCATCCTGCTGTTCCTGGTCTTCCCGCGTCCGGGCACGACCACCTACACGTTCAGCACGAAGAGCGACTTCTTCACCATCCCGAACGTCCAGATCCCCTCGATCGCGACCGGCATCGTCGTGACGATCATCGCCCTGATCATCACCGCGGTCGCGTTCGTGCTGGTCGCCCGCGGCCGGAGCGTCCCGCTCTGGCTGGGCGCGATCTTCGCGGTCGCTCTCCTGGTCGGGTTCATCACGTGGTCGGTCGGCGACGGCACCGTGCCCGTCGCGGGCCTCCTCGCGGCCGCGCTCGGCCTCAGCGTCCCGATCATCTACGGCGCGATGGGCGGCGTGCTCTCCGAGCGCGTCGGCGTCGTCAACGTGGCGATCGAGGGTCAGCTGCTCGGCGGCGCGTTCACGTCGGCGATGCTCGCGACGATCACCCACTCGGTCGTCGTCGGGCTCATCGGCGCCGCGGTCGCCGGGATGATCGTGTCGTTCATCCTGGCCGCGTTCTCGATCAAGTACCTGGTCGACCAGGTGATCGTCGGCATCGTGCTGAACGTGCTCGTGTCGGGCGTCACCGGCTTCTTCTACACGGCCGTGATGGCGAACAACACGGCGGCGTTCAACCTGCCGCCGACCCTGCCGAACCTGCCGATCCCGCTGCTCAGCCAGATCCCGGTCGTCGGCCCGGTGCTGTTCAACCAGACCCTGATCGTCTACGTGATGTACGTGGCGGTCGCCGGCGTCTACTTCTTCCTGTTCCACACCCGCTGGGGCCTCCGGGTCCGCGCGGTGGGCGAGCACCCGAAGGCGGCGGACACGGTGGGCGTCAAGGTCAACCCGACCCGGTTCTGGACCGTGCTGATCGCGGGTGCGATCGCCGGCTTCGGCGGCGCGTACTTCACGATCGGCGGCGTCGGCGGCTTCGTCAAGGACATGACCAGCGGCCTCGGCTATATCGCCCTCGCGGCCGTGATCTTCGGACGCTGGGACCCGATCCGGGCCACCCTCGCCGCGCTGCTGTTCGGCTTCGCCGGCGCGCTGCAGAGCCTGCTCGGCCTGCTGCACGCGCCGATCCCGAGCGAGTTCCTGCGGATGCTGCCCTACCTCGTCACCATCTTCGCGGTGGCCGGGCTGGTCGGTCAGTCGCGCGGGCCGGCGGCGTCGGGCAAGCCGTACATCAAGTCATGACCGAGCGGATCGACTGGCCGGCGCTGCGCGCCGCCGCGAACGAGGCGATGACGCACGCGTACGTGCCGTACTCGCGGTTCCCGGTCGGCGCGGCTGCGCTGGTCGACGACGGCCGCATCGTCAGCGGCTGCAACGTCGAGAACGCCAGCTACGGCGTCACGCTGTGCGCCGAGTGCGGCCTGGTGTCGTCGCTGGCGATGACCGGGGGAGGGCGCCTCGTCGCGTTCACCTGCGTGAACGGCGACGGCGACACGCTCATGCCGTGCGGCCGCTGCCGCCAGTTGCTCTACGAGCACTCGGCGGAGGGGATGCTGCTGGAGACGGTCTCCGGCATCCGCACGATCGACGAGGTGCTGCCCGACGCGTTCGGCCCGCGCCAGCTCGTGGCGTACGCCGAGGAGCACAGCGGGGTCGACGACGGCACAGCAGCCGACTGAGACCCGCCCACCGACACGCCGCCCACTGACACACCGCCCACCGGCACAGCACGACGAACGAAGAGGGTTATCCATCGTGAGCACCGCAGCAGGAGTCGAGGCGTTCGACGCCGTCGACCTGATCAGGACCAAGCGCGACCGTGGCGAGCTGACCACGCCGGAGATCGACTGGCTGGTCGACGCGTACACGCGCGGCTACGTCGGCGACGAGCAGATGGCGGCCATGACGATGGCGATCTTCCTCAACGGGATGACCCGCCGCGAGATCAAGGACCTCACCCTCGCCATGATCGCGTCGGGCGAGCGCATGGACTTCTCCGGCCTCGGCAAGCCGACCGCCGACAAGCACTCCACCGGCGGCGTCGGCGACAAGATCACCCTCCCGCTGATGCCGCTGGTCGCGTCGTTCGGCGTCGCCGTGCCGCAGCTCTCCGGTCGCGGTCTCGGCCACACCGGCGGGACGCTCGACAAGCTCGAGAGCATCCCGGGCTGGCGCGCGAACCTCAGCAACGAGGAGATGTTCGCCCAGCTGCGCGGCCCGGGCGGCGTGATCTGCGCAGCGGGCTCCGGCCTCGCGCCCGCGGACGGCAAGCTGTACGCGCTCCGCGACATCACCGGGACCGTGGAGGCGATCCCGCTGATCGCGTCCTCGATCATGTCCAAGAAGATCGCCGAGGGCACCAGCGCGCTGGTGCTGGACGTCAAGTTCGGCTCCGGCGCCTTCCTCAAGGACATCGACAAGTCCCGCGAACTCGCCCGCACGATGGTCGAGCTCGGCAGGGACGCGGGTGTGGCGACCTCCGCCCTCCTCACCGACATGAACGTGCCGCTCGGCCTCGCCATCGGCAACGCCAACGAGGTGCGCGAGTCGGTCGAGGTCCTCGCCGGCGGCGGACCCGCCGACATCGTCGAGCTCACCGTGGCGCTGGCCCGGGAGATGCTGGCGCTGGCCGGGCAGCCCGACGCCGACGTGGAGGCCGCGCTGAAGGACGGCCGCGCGATGGACAAGTGGCGCGAGACGATCCGCGCGCAGGGCGGGGATCCCGACGCGGCCCTCCCCGTCGCCCGCGAGACCCACACCGTCGTCGCGGAGGCGGACGGCGTGCTGGTCGAGCAGCAGGCGCTGCCGTTCGGCATCGCGGCCTGGCGGCTCGGCGCCGGGCGCGCCCGCAAGCAGGACCCGGTGCAGCACGCCGCCGGCATCGACCTGCACGCCAAGCCCGGCGACGAGGTGCGCGCCGGCCAGCCGCTGTTCACGCTGTCGGCCGACGAGCCCGCCCGCTTCGAGCGCGCCCTGGAGGCCCTCGAGGGCGCCTACCGCGTCGCGCCGGTGGGCACCCCCTTCACGCGGACCCCTCTCGTCGCCGAGCGCATCGCCTAGCGCTCGCAGCGAGCACCCGGCGAGTACGCGAATAATCCACCGAAAACCGCCGAGTAGGCAGACTATTCGCGTACTCGGCGGCTGCCATCGACCACGCGCGCACCGATAGATTGAGAGCCATGAGCCTGAACGAGAACAGCACCTACACGCTCGCCGACGGGACCGACATCCGGGCGCTGCCCAAGGTCTCCCTGCACGACCACCTCGACGGCGGCCTGCGCCCCGAGACGGTCCTGGAGCTCGCGGACGGCATCGGCCTCGAGCTCCCGGCCGACGACCCGGTGGCGCTCGGCGCCTGGTTCGCCGAGAAGTCCAACTCGGGCTCCCTGGTCGAGTACCTCAAGACCTTCGACATCACCACCGCGGTGATGCAGACCCGCGAGGGCCTGACCCGCGTGGCCCGCGAGTTCGTGCAGGACCTGGGCGCCGACGGTGTCGTGTACGGCGAGATCCGCTGGGCGCCCGAGCAGCACCTGACCCGCGGCCTCACCCTCGACGAGACGGTCGAGGCCGTCCAGGAGGGCCTGGAGCAGGGCATCGAGGACGTGCGCGCCGACGGCGGCCGGATCCGCGTGGGCCAGCTGGTGAGCGCCATGCGCCACACCGACCGCAGCCTGGAGATCGCCGAGCTGGCCGTGCGCCACCGCGACCGCGGCGCCGTCGGCTTCGACATCGCCGGCCCCGAGGCCGGCTTCCCGCCCTCGAACCACAAGGCCGCCTTCGACTACCTGGCCGCCCAGTTCTTCCCGGCGACGGTGCACGCGGGGGAGGCCGACGGCCTGGAGAGCATCCGCGGCGCCCTGCTCGACGGGCGCGCGCTGCGCCTCGGCCACGGCGTGCGCCTAGCGGAGGACATCACGATCGAGCGCCAGGACGACGAGAACACCTACGTGACGCTCGGCACCCTGTCGCAGTGGGTGAAGGACCGCGAGATCGCGCTGGAGACCAGCCCGACCTCCAACCTGCAGACCGGTGCGATCGCCGCCTGGGGGAACGACATCCTCGACCACCCGTTCGACCTGCTGTACCAGCTCGGCTTCCGGGTGACGGTCAACACCGACAACCGCCTGATGAGCGGCACGACGCTGACGCGCGAGCTGAGCATCCTGGCCGACGCGTTCTCGTACGACCTGACCGACCTGGAGATCTTCCAGCTGAACGCCGCCGCCGGGGCCTTCCTCCCCATCGAGCAGCGTGAGGAACTGGCCGAGATCATCACAGCAGGTTTCGAGGGTTCGTGACCCGCTAACGCGTACGCTGGACCCATGCCGCTGCCACCGTTGCCCGACTCCGCCGTGACCGTCGGAGCCCACGCCTCCGACTGGCGCGAGGCGGTCGAGCTCGCCGGGGAGGCGCTGGCCCGCTCCGGGGCGACGGAGGAGACCTACGGCGCCCGGATGATCCAGGTGATCGAGGAGTTCGGCGCGTACATCGTGATCGCGCCCGGCCTCGCGCTGGCGCACGCCCGGCCGGGGCCGGACGTGAACCGCGACGGGCTCTCGGTGGTCACGCTGGACGCCCCCGTGGTGTTCGGCCACCCGCACAACGACCCGGTGTCGGTCGTGATCGGTCTCGCCGTCACGTCGCCGGAGGGCCATGTCACGAGCGTCGCCGAGCTGGCCAACGTCTTCAACGATCCCGACGCGATCCCGGCCCTGGCGGCCGCGACCGACGTCGCGGAGGTGCAGCGCATCCTCACGCTCAGCGAGGAAGCCGCGCGATGACAGGCACGGTCCTGTGAAGATCGTCGCGATCTGCGGCGCCGGCATCGGCACCTCCGGCATCCTCAAGGTGAACGCCGAGCGCGTCCTCGACCGCCTCGGCATCGACGCGGACGTGACCGCCGCCGACGCCGCCAGCGTCGCCACGGCGTCGAGCGACGCCCAGATCATCCTCACGTCGCCCGAGCTGGTCGACCGGATCGGGCCGACCAACGCGGACGTGATCGTGGTGCAGAACTACTTCGACCTCGACGAGCTGGAGCAGAAGCTCGACGAGGCGCTCGGCTGAGCTCCCCGACATTCGTCACGAATGTCGGCTCTCGCGTCGCCGAAGGCAACATTCGTCACGAAGGTGCGCGCACGACGACGCGGACATTCGTCACGAATGTCGACTCTCGCGCGGCGAAAGGCGACATTCGTGACGAATGTCGGGGCGATTACGCCGTGAGGGCGCGCATCGCGTCCGCCAGGGCGGCCACGCGGGCCGTGGCGGTGGCGCGACGCTCGGCGATGTCGCCCTGGTCGCTGGACGCGTCGATGTAGATCTTCAGCTTCGGCTCGGTGCCGCTCGGCCGCACCATGACGCGCGAGCCGTCCGCGAGGACGATGCGCAGCACGTCGCTCGGCGGCAGCGCGCCGAAGCCGTCGCGGAGGTCGTCGATGTGGTCGACGGCGACGTCGCCCAGGCGGCTCGGCGGGGTCGCGCGCAGCGCCGCCATGATCTCGCCGATGCGGGACAGGTCGGTGACGCGGAGCGAGATCTGGTCGCTGGCGAAGTAGCCGAAGCGCTCGGCGAAGGCGTCCAGGTGGTCCGCGATCGTCCGGCCGGAGGCGGCGAGCTCGTTCGCGAGGTCGAGGAACGCCGTGGCGGCGGAGATGCCGTCCTTGTCGCGGACCGTGGCGGGGTTCACCAGGTAGCCGAGCGCCTCCTCGAACCCGAAGATCAGGCCGGGGGCGCGGGAGACCCACTTGAACCCGGTGAGGGTGTCCGCGAAGTCGAGGCGGTAGGCGGCGGCGACGGCCGCAAGGGCGGGCGAGGACACGATCGAACACGCGAGCGTCCCGAACGCAGCCCCGGCGGTCGAGGTCCGCTCGGCCAGCTCCGCGGCGCGCCAGCCGAGCAGCGCGCCGACCTCGTTGCCGCTCAGGCGGCGGAAGCCGTCGGTGGAGCCGTCCGGGATGGCGACGGCCAGCCGGTCGGCGTCCGGATCGTTGGCGATGATGAGATCGACGCCGCCCGCGCGGCCGGTCGCGAACGACAGGTCCATCGCGCCCGGCTCCTCCGGGTTCGGGAAGGCCACGGTGGGGAACGCCGGATCGGGATCGCGCTGCTCCGCCACGACGACCGGCTTCGAGAAGCCGGCGCGCTCGAACACGGCCTCCGCCGTGCGCCAGCCGACGCCGTGCATCGCGGTGTACGCGAACGAGACGGCGTCGCGCGGGGCGGCGGTGGATGCGACGGCCGCGGTGGCCTCGATGTACGCGGCCTCCACGTCGCCCGACGCGATCTCGAACTGCTCCGAGCGCGGCAGGTCGCCGATGTCGCCCTTCGCGACCTCCAGGATGTGCGCCTCGATCTGCGCGTCCGTCGGCGAGACGATCTGCGAGCCGTGGTTCTCGCCGCCGAGGTAGACCTTGTACCCGTTGTCGTTCGGCGGGTTGTGGCTCGCCGTGACCATGACGCCGGCGCTGACGTCCAGATGCCGGACGGCGAAGGCGAGCACCGGGGTGGGCAGCAGGCGGGGGAGCAGGACGGCGCGCACGCCGGCGCCGGCCATCAGCTCCGCGGTGTCGCGGGCGAAGACGTCGGAGTTCTTGCGGCCGTCGTAGCCGATGACCACCGACGGCTGCGTGCCCGCGGCGTGCTCCAGCAGCCAGCGGGCGAACCCGGCGGCCGCCTGGGCGACCAGGACCCGGTTCATCCGGTTCGGGCCCGCCGCGATCGCGCCGCGGAGGCCGGCGGTGCCGAACTCCAGGCGGGTGTCGAAGCGCGCGTGGAGGTCCTCGACGGCCACCGCGGAGCCGGCCTCGGCGGCCACGATGAGCGACTGCAGCTCGGCGCGGGTCTCCGGGTCGGGGTCCTGCGCGAGCCAGGCGCGCGCCTGCTCGAGGAGCTGTGGGGTGTCGACGGCGTGTGCGTCTGCTGGGGTCACAGGGCCTCCACGATCTGGGCCAGGAGGGCGCTGATGACCGGCTCGGCCTCCCGGCCGGCGTCGATCACCTCCTGGTGGCTGAGAGGGGTCTTCTGGATGCCGGCCGCCAGGTTGGTGACGAGTGACATGCCGAGGATCTCCATGCCGGCCTGGCGGGCGGCGATGGCCTCCAGGGCCGTGGACATGCCGACGATGTGGCCGCCGATCGCCTTGGCCATCTGCACCTCGGCGGGGGTCTCGTAGTGCGGGCCGCGGAACTGTGTGTAGACGCCTTCGTCGAGGCTCGGGTCGATGGTCCGCGCGAGGTCGCGCAAGCGCTTCGAGTAGAGGTCGGTGAGGTCGATGAAGGTCGCGCCCTCCAGCGGGGAGTCCGCGGTCAGGTTGATGTGGTCGCTGATGAGGACCGGGGTGCCCGGCTTCCAGTGCTCCTTGATGCCGCCGGCGCCGTTGGTGAGGACCATCGTCGTCGCTCCGGCGGCCGCGGCGGTGCGGACGCTGTGAACGACCCGGCGCACGCCGTGGCCCTCGTAGTAGTGCGTGCGCGCGCCGATGACCAGCGCGTGCTTGCCGTTCGCCAGCCGGAGCGAGCGCAGGGTGCCGGCGTGGCCCTCCAGGGCGGGCTTGCTGAAGCCGACGATCTCGTGGGCGGGGAGGACGGCGACGGTCTCCCCGATCAGATCGGCGGCCTTGCCCCAGCCGCTGCCGAGCGTCAGCGCGATGTCGTGCTTCTCGACGCCGGTCTTCTCGGCGAGCTGCCTGGCCGCCTCCCTGGCGACCTCGAACGGGTCGGTCGCGGGGTCGTCGAGCGGGTTCTGCGTGGTTTCGAGCATGAGGCAACTCTACTGAGCGGGCCTCGGCGGTACAGCGCTCGCGTGGATGCGCATCGGTGCACCGGGATACGGAAGAATGAGTGGCATGGCCTATGAATTCGAGCGGAAGCAGCGCATCGCCGTCCTCGGCGGCGGACCGGGCGGTTACGAGGCGGCACTGGCCGGCGCGCAGCTCGGCGCTGACGTCACGCTCGTGGAGCGCTCGGGCGTCGGCGGCTCGGCCGTCATCACCGACGTGGTCCCGTCGAAGAGCCTGATCGCGACCGCCGAGGCCACCAACTCCATCGCCGAGGCGACCGACCTGGGCGTGCAGTTCTTCACCCGCGGCGCGAGCGGCAAGCCGGTGCGCCCGGAGATCGCCGTCAACCTCGCCGCCGTCAACAAGCGCCTGATGGGGCTGGCCCGGCAGCAGTCGGAGGACATGCGCGCAGAGCTCGTGCGCGCCGGCGTCCGCATCGTCACCGGCGAGGGCCGGCTCGACGGCGACGACGCGATCATCGTCTCCACCGGGACGGGCGCCGCCGGCACCGACTTCGACCGGGTGGAGGCCGACACCATCGTCATCGCGGTCGGCGCGAGCCCGCGCATCCTGTCCTCCGCCGTGCCGGACGGGGAGCGCATCCTCACCTGGACGCAGCTCTACGACCTCGCCACCGTCCCGGAGCACCTCATCGTGGTCGGGTCGGGCGTCACCGGCGCGGAGTTCGCCTCGGCGTACACCGCCCTCGGCTCGAAGGTCACGCTGATCTCGTCGCGCGACCAGGTCCTCCCGGGCGAGGACGCCGACGCCGCCCGCGTCATCGAGAACGTCTTCAAGCGCAACGGCATGCAGGTGCTCTCCAAGTCGCGCGCCGAGTCCGTGGTCCGCACCGAGAGCGGCGTGGTCGCGACGCTGACCGACGGCCGGACGGTGGAGGGCAGCCACTGTCTGATGGCGGTCGGCTCCATCCCCAACACGGCGGGCATCGGGCTGGAGGAGGCTGGCGTGCAGCTCACGCCGTCCGGCCACATCCGGGTCAACCGGGTCGCGCGCACCTCCATCCCGAACATCTACGCGGCGGGCGACTGCTCCGACCTGCTGCCGCTGGCGTCCGTCGCCTCCATGCAGGGCCGCACCGCGGTGTTCCACGCGATGGGCGACGCGGTCAACCCGATCGAGCTGCGGAACGTCACCTCCAACATCTTCACGCAGCCCGAGATCGCGACGGTCGGCTGGAACCAGAAGCAGATCGAGGAGGGCATCGCCCAGGGCGACATCTACAAGCTGGCGCTCAAGTCCAACCCGCGCGCCAAGATGCTCGGCATCCGCGACGGGTTCGTGAAGCTGTTCGCCCGCACCGGATCCGGCACCGTGATCGGCGGCGTCATCGTCGCGCCGCGGGCCTCCGAGCTGATCTTCCCGCTCGCCCTCGCCGTCGAGCACCGGCTCACGGTCGACCAGGTCGCGCGGGCGTTCACGGTGTACCCGTCGCTCTCCGGATCGATCTCGGACGCCGCCCGGGCGATGCACATCGTGCTCTAGGCGGGAGGCCGCGGCATGGAGGAGGTCCTGGTCGTCGGCGTCCTGGCCGTGCTGACCATCGCGGCCGCCACCGTCTACGGGCAGCGCTCGGGGGTGGCGTCGCCGCTCATCCTCGTGGTGTTCGGCATCCTGGTGTCGTTCCTGCCGTTCGTGCCGGTGCTGGAGGTCCAGCCGGAGTGGATCATCGCGGGCGTGCTGCCTCCGCTGCTCTACTCGGCGTCGGTCTCGATGCCGGCGATGAACTTCCGGCGTGAGTTCGGCGCGATCGGCGGCCTCTCGGTCGTGCTCGTGATCGTGAGCTCCGTGCTCCTCGGGATCTTCTTCGCCTGGATCATCCCGGGACTCGGACTGGCCTGGGGCGTCGCGCTCGGGGCGATCGTCAGCCCGACGGACGCGGTGGCGACCGGGATCGTGAAGCGCGCCGGGGTGTCGCCGCGCGTGGTGGCCATCCTGGAGGGCGAGAGCCTGCTCAACGACGCCACAGCGCTGGTGCTGCTGCGGGCGGCGGTCGCGGCCGCGGCGGTGGCCTCGTTCACATTCGGCGCGGTGACGCTGACGTTCCTGTACTCCGTTGTCGTGGCCGTGGTGTTCGGCTGGATCGTCGGGCGGCTAAACCTCATCGTGCGGGCCCGGGTCAAGGACGCGACGGTGAACACGGTGATCTCGTTCACGGTGCCGTTCCTGGCGTCCATCCCGGCCGAGGCGCTGGGCGCGTCCGGGCTGGTCGCCGCCGTCGTCGCCGGCCTCATCACCGGCAGCAGGGCGCCGCGCGTGCTGTCGCCGGAGCACCGGCTGTCGGACACGCAGAACTGGCGCACCGTGGAGCTCGTCCTGGAGGGGATGATCTTCCTCACGATGGGGCTGGAGCTGTTCGGCATCGTGCAGAAGGTGCAGACCGACCACTCCGGCGTTCTGCCCGCTGTGGGGATCGCGGCCGTCGCGCTGCTGCTGACCCTGGTCGTGCGGGCCGCGTTCGTCGCCCCGCTGCTCGCCCTGCTGGCGCGCAGAGGCCGCCGCCGCGAGCGGATGCGGCCGGCGCTCACCAAGCTGCAGGAGCGGCTGGAGGACCCGGAGGCCGCCCGGCGGCTGCTGGAGCAGGGTCCGCCCCCGCCCGACGCCGCTGCAGCCCTGCCGGCCGGGGTCGACCTGGCGGAGGATCCGGACGCGCACGCGGACGTGCTCGCCGCCGACCCGGACGTCGCCCACGCCGAGGTCGCGAAGGTGGCGGGCGTGCCGGAGGCGGCCGCCGTCACCCGCGACCGGCTCGGCACGGCGTCGGGATGGCGCGCCCGGCTGGTGCGGCGCCAGCGCGCCAGGCAGCGGGCCTGGACGGTCGAGAACCTGGCCAGGTTCGGCACCAGGCTGCGCCGGGTCCTCGCCGACATCGACTACTTCACCGCGGCCCCGCTCGGCTGGCGGGAGGGCTCCATCGTGGTGTGGGCGGGGATGCGCGGGGCGGTCACCGTCGCCGCGGCGCAGAGCCTCCCGTCGAACACGCCGGGCCGCTCGGTGCTCGTGCTGATCGCCTTCCTGGTCGCGGCCGGGTCGCTGCTCCTGCAGGGCGGCACGCTCGGGCTGGCGCTGCGGCTGGTGAAGCCGACCCCCGCCGATCCGGAGGCCGAGAAGGAGGAGCGGCGACGGCTGCTGGAGCTGTTGCACGAGGCCGGTCAGGCCGTGCCGATGCCGTCGACGACCGAGCGGACGCCGGAGGCGTTCACCCAGCACAAGACCGCGCGGCTGAAGCGCATCCGCGCGCAGCGCGACGCGCTGCTCGACGCCCGCGACGACGGCACCTTCAGCGCCGACGTGCTGGCCGGCGCCCTCAGCAACCTCGACGCCGACGAGATCAGCATCGACCTCAAGGGCGACCCCACCGAGGCCACCGGCTAGCCCACCGCGTCGTCGCCACCGGAGGAGATCCACCCTCCGGTAGCCCCGATCTCCTCCGTTGACTGCGATTCCCGGGCGGGTCGGTGCAAATCTCCTCCCCTCCCAACACCGCTGCCGGCGCGAGTTCTCCACAGATCAGGCGAGAGCCGGACCCGCGAGCGGATGGTTCCGCAGTGTGGGGGGATGAGTTGGCACAGGGTGCTTCGTGAACGGGGCGGGGCGGCGACGCGGCGGGAGTTGCGGAGCGTCACCGATCGCGCGCTGACGAACGCGGTGGACGAAGGAAGGCTTCTGCGACCGAGGCGGGGGATCTATGCGTTGCCGGAGCTGTCGCGCGAGGCGCTGGCGGCGCTTTCGGCAGGCGGGAGGTTGTCGTGCGTGTCGGCCGCGCGGAGCTATGGGCTGTGGGGAGGCCAGGACGGCCGGCTGCATCTGAGTGTCCACCCGCATGCCGGGCGGGTCGCCGACGACGCGGTGCGGCACTGGGGCGCGCACGACGAGAATCCCGAGCTGTGGCGGGTCTCTCTGGCGGACTGCCTCCGGTCGGTGGTCGAGTGCGCGGACGAGGAGACCGCTGTCGCGGTCCTCGACACCGCGCTTGCCGCGCGGCTGGTCAGCATGATCGGGCTGCGAGGCGTCTTCGCCGCGAGCACGGCTCAAGCCAGAGCGGTGGCCGCAGCCGCACGACCCGGATCCGACTCCGGGGTGGAGTCGATCCTCCGCCAACGCCTGACCGCCCGTGGTCATGTCGTCGAGCAGCAGGTGGCCGTGCCCGGAGTGGGGCGTGTGGATGCCCGGATCGACGGCCTCCTGTTCGTGGAGATCGACGGGTACGCGTTCCACTCGGGCAAGGAGGCGTTCGAACGGGACCGCACCAGGGACACCGCGCTGGCCCTCCTCGGCGCGCGACGGCTGCGCTTCCCGGCGCGGGATGTCCTGGCGGACGCCGATGCCGTCGTGGCGACGATCGAGGGCGTGTTGGCAACGGAGGAGTTCCGCGCGTGAAGGACCCCGAAACGCAGCTAACGGAGGAGATCGGGGCCTGGGGAGGGGGGATCTCCTCCGCTAGCTGCGGAAGAACGGGGGGTGGGGTGGGGTGGGGTGGGGTGGGGTGGTGGGGTGGAGGGGTTAGACGATGTTGAGGAGGAGGTGGCCGGAGGAGACGGTCTCGCCGACGGTGGCGTTGATGCCGGCGACGGTGCCGTCCTTGTGGGCGGTGAGGGGCTGCTCCATCTTCATGGCCTCCAGGACCAGCACCAGGTCGCCCTTGACGACCTCGTCCCCGTCGGCGACCGCGACCTTCACGACGGTGGCCTGCATGGGCGCGGTCACCGAGTCGCCGGTCGCGGTGTCGACGGCGTGAGCGCCGGAGCGCCGGCGCGGTGCCGGAGCCGCGGCCTCGGCCGGTCCGCCGCCCGCGAGCAGGCGGGCGGGGAGGGAGACCTCGATGCGCTTGCCCTCGACCTCGACCACGACGTTGCTGCGGCGCTCGGCCGCGCCGGCCTCGCCCAGCTCGCCGGACCACGGCTCGATGCCGCCGGCCCACTCGGTCTCGATCCAGCGGGTGTAGATCGAGAACGGCTCGCCGTCCTGCGGGGCGAAGGCGGGGTCGCGCACGATCGCGCGGTGGAAGGGGAGCACCGTCGGCAGGCCGGCGACCTCGAACTCGTCGAGGGCGCGGCGGGCGCGCTCCAGCGCCTCGTCGCGGCTGGCGCCGGTGACGATGAGCTTCGCCAGCATCGAGTCGAACGCGCCGGAGATGACGTCGCCCGCCTGGATGCCGCTTTCCACGCGGACACCGGGGCCGCCCGGCGCCTTGAAGACGTGCACCGGACCGGGGGAGGGGATGAAGTTGCGGCCGGCGTCCTCGCCGTTGATCCGGAACTCGAAGGAGTGCCCGCGCGGCGTCGGGTCGGCGTAGTCGAGCTCGCCGCCCTCGGCGAGCCGGAATTGCTCGCGGACGAGGTCGATGCCGGTGACCTCCTCGGAGACCGGGTGCTCGACCTGCAGGCGGGTGTTGACCTCCAGGAACGACACGGTGCCGTCCTTGCCGATCAGGAACTCGCAGGTGCCGGCGCCCTGGTAGCCGACCTCCTTGAGGATGGCCTTCGACGCGGTGTACAGCTTGTCGAGCTGCTCCGGGGTGAGGAACGGCGCGGGCGCCTCCTCGACCAGCTTCTGGTGGCGGCGCTGCAGCGAGCAGTCGCGCGTGGACACCACGACGACGTTGCCGTAGGCGTCCGCGAGGCACTGGGTCTCGACGTGGCGCGGCTGGTCGAGGTACTTCTCGACGAAGCACTCGCCGCGGCCGAAGGCGGCGATCGCCTCGCGCGTCGCGGAGTCGAAGAGCTCGGCGACCTCGTCGCGGGTGCGGGCGACCTTGAGGCCGCGGCCGCCGCCGCCGAACGCCGCCTTGATGGCGACCGGGAGGCCGTACTCATCGACGAAGTCGAGGACCTCGGCCGCGTCGGCGACCGGGTTGAGGGTGCCGGGGGCCAGCGGCGCGCCGACCTTCTCGGCGACGTGCCGGGCGGACACCTTGTCGCCGAGGCGCTCGATGGCCTCCGGCGACGGGCCGATCCAGGTCAGGCCGGCCGCGATGACGGCGCGGGCGAAGTCGGCGTTCTCGGCGAGGAAGCCGTAGCCGGGGTGCACGGCGTCGGCGCCGGAGCGGCGGGCGACCGAGAGGATCTTGTCGATGACCAGGTAGGTCTCCGCGCTGGTCGTGCCTTCGAGCGCGTACGCCTCGTCGGCGAGCCGGACGTGGAGGGCGTCACGATCCTGGTCGGCGTAGACGGCGACGGAGGCGATCCCGCTGTCTTTCGCGGCACGGATGACGCGGACGGCGATCTCGCCGCGGTTGGCGATGAGGACCTTGGAGATACGAGGCACAGTTACTTAGCCTATTCCGGGAGCGGGACCAGCTTTTGGACGATCCCCACAAAAAAGCATTTTCACGATGTCAGAGAGTCGACAAGTGACAGGGCGCGGGGATCATGCCCGGTTCCACAGTTCCGTCCACTCCACGCCGAGCCGCCGCACCAGCTCGCGCAGCGTCGACAGCGACAGGCCGACGACCGTGCTCGGGTCGCCCTCCACCCGGGTGATGAACGGGCCGCCGAGGCTGTCGATGGTGAACGAGCCCGCGACCTCGAGCGGCTCGCCGCTGGCGACGTAGGCGTCGATCTCCGCGTCGCTGACGTCGGCGAAGGTGACGGACGCCACCGCGGCCGCGCCCACCGCGCCGTTCTCGCGGCCGTCCCTGTGGTCGATCAGCCAGTGCCCGGAGTGGAGCATCCCGGTGCGGCCGCGCTGCTCCCGCCAGCGTTCGCGCGCCACCTCGGGCAGGTGCGGCTTGCCGTGGATGCGGCCGTCGATCGCGAAGGCGGAGTCGCCGCCCAGGATCAGGCCGTCGACCGGCGCGCCGTTCAGCGTGCCGCGCACCGCCTCCGCCTTGTGCCGCGCGAGCAGCTGCACCATCGCCTGCGGCGAGAGCGGGCCGTGCTCGGCCTCCGCCGCGGCGACGGCGGCCGGCTCGTCCACGTGCGACGGCACCACGATCGGTTCGACCCCGGCCGCGCGCAGCAGGGCGAGGCGGGCGGGGGAGGTGGAGGCGAGGTAGAGGCGCATGGTCACCTGTGGGATGCTCGATGGATGCCCCAGAAGGACGAGGTCGAACTCGACATTATCAATGTCGCGCACGGCGGCGTGTTCGTCGCCCGCCACGAGGGCCGGGTGGTCTTTGTGCCCGACACCCTCCCGGGGGAGCGCGTCCGCGCCCGCGTGGCCGACCGCGCGCACGACCGGTTCTGGCGCGCCGAGCTCCTGGAGGTCCTGGAGCCCGCCGCCGAGCGCCGCGAGCACGTCTGGGACGCTGCCTCCGTTCGCCGCGCCCCCGGACAGCGCGCGGGCGGCGCCGAGTTCGGCCACATCCGCCTCGACCACCAGCGCGAGCTCAAGCGCCGGGTCATCGTCGACGCGCTCCAGCGCACGGCCCGGCTGGACGCGGAGACCATCGACGCGCTCGGCGTCGACGGCGCGGGTCCGGCGGTGGAGGCCGTCTCCGGCGAGACCGAGGACGGCACGGGCTGGCGCACGCGCGTCCGCCTCCAGGTCGGCGAGGAGGGCGCGATCGGCCCGTTCGCCGCGCGAACGCACACCATCGTCCCGGTCACCGACCTGCCGCTCGCGACCGCGACGGTCGAGGAGTCCGCTCCGTTCGGCCAGCGCTTCCCCGGCGCGGAGTCGGTGGACGTCGTCGCGACCGGGTCCGGCGCGACCCATGTGCTGGTCAACGACCGCCCGGAGCGGCGCGGCAAGCGGCTCATCCGCCCGCGCCGCCGGCCGGTCCCGATCCGCGAGCGGGTGGGCGAGCGGGAGTTCCGGCTCGACGCCCGTGGCTTCTGGCAGGTGCACCGCCAGGCGGCGGCGACGCTGACGGAGGCGGTGCGCTCCGCCGTCGACGAGGCGCTATTCGACCCGCGCGCGGCGAACCTCGACCTCTACGGCGGCGTCGGCCTGCTCGCCGCGGCCCTCGGCGACCGGTTCGGCCCGACCCTGCGCATCACCTCGGTGGAGGCCGACGAGGCGGCCACCGACGACGCCGCGGAGAACCTGGCCGAGTGGGTCGGCGCGACCGCCGTCACCGCGCGCGTCGAGCGCTTCGTGACCGGGCTCGCCGCCGAGGCCACCGCCGCCGAGCGCTCCCGGTTGCGCGCGGCGACGGTCGTGCTCGACCCGCCGCGCTCCGGCGCCGGCCGCGAGGTGGTGGACGCGATCGCGTCGATGCGCCCGGCCCAGGTCGTCTACGTGGCCTGCGACCCCGTCGCCCTGGCCCGCGACGTCGCCTACTTCGCCGAGCGCGGGTACCCGCTGCGGACGCTGCGCGCCTTCGACCTGTTCCCGAACACCCACCACGTGGAGGCCGTCGCCACGCTGACCCCCTGACGCCGGAATACTTGTACTCGCGCACTACGATGGTCAGCATGGTGCGAGTGGCAATCGTCGACGATCACGAGTCCGTGCGGCTCGGGCTCAAAGCGGCCTGTCAGGACGCCGGCTACGACGTGGTGGTCGCAGCGGCGACGGTGGACGACTTCGTCCGGCAGCTCGGCTCGCAGGAGTGCGACGTCGTGGTCCTCGACCTCTCCCTGGGCGACGGCTCCAAGGTCACCGACAACGTCAAGCGCGCGCAGGCGACCGGCGCAGCCGTGCTCGTCCACAGCATCGCCGACCGGGTCGCGAGCGTGCGCGAGGCGCTCGCCGCGGGCGTCATCCCCAAGTCCTCGCCGACCACGACCGTGATGAACGCGATCGAGACGGTCGCGCGCGGCGACGTGCTCAACAACCTGGAGTGGGCGACCGCGATCGACGCCGACAGCGACTTCGCGAAGGCCCAGCTCGGCCGCCGCGAGCGCGACGTGCTGCACCTGTACGCGTCCGGCCTCCCGCTCAAGGCCGTCGCGGCCCAGCTCGGGATCGCGAACTCGACGGCGCGCGAGTACCTCGACCGCATCCGCGTCAAGTACGTGGAGGTGGGCCGTCCGGCCCCGACGAAGGTCGACCTGCTGCGCCGCGCGGTGGAGGACGGCATCCTGCCCGGGCTCGACCCCGACACGGGCAATGAGCGCTCCTAGCCTCGAGCGCTCCACGGCGGGAGCACCCCTCGAGACGTCCAAGCCACGCAATCCGCTGAGTCGCGCCAGGATCGAGCGCATCGCCGACCGCACGGTGTCGGCGTTCGGCCTGGTGTTCGGCCTGCAGTCCTTCCCGACGGCGCTCGGCCAGCTGGGCGCGCTGCGCAGCCCGTGGGGCCTGGTCGTGCTGGTGCTGGTCTTCGGCGGCCTCGCGTTCACCGTGCTGCTGGCGATCTTCGCGCAGCGCTTCGTCAAGATCACGATGGGCGTGCTCTCGCTGGTGTACTTCGCCGCGATCGTCACCTGGCCGCTGCTCGCCGACGACCCGCAGGCGTTCGCCTCGGACAAGCCGTGGGTGTGGTTCCTCTGCTCGGTGTTCACCGCGTTCGCCGCCGTCGCCTACCCGCTCTGGCTGGCGATCGTCTACACGTTCATCACTCCGATCGCGTACGGCGTCGTCCGCGCGCTGCCCGCCGGCGGCGGGGTCGGCGCCGAGCTGGCGGGCCTGGACGCGGTGTACGCGATCATCCTCGGCGGCGTGATCCTGGCCATCATCGCGATGATGCGCCAGGCGGCGACCGCTGTCGACGTCGCGCAGAGCCAGGCGCTCGCCAAGTACGGCAACGCCGTTCGGCAGCACGCCACGGAGGTCGAGCGCGTGCAGGTGGACGCGATCGTGCACGACAGCGTGCTGACTACCCTGCTCTCCGCCGCGAGCGCCCGCACGCCGGAGCAGAAGGACCTCGCGGCCCGGATGGCGGCGGACGCCATCGGCCACCTGCACGCCGCGGAGGCGTCCGGACCGGAGGACCAGACGCAGGTCGGTGTGGAGCAGCTCTCCGACCGGCTGGTCACGGCGGCCCGTGCCTTCTCGTCGCCGTTCGAGGTGGACGTGCGCGACGACGCCGAGCTGCACAGCCTCCCGGTCAACGTCGCGGAGGCGGTCTATTCGGCGGCCGTGCAGGCGATGGTCAACAGCATGCAGCACGCCGGGGGAGAGGACGTCCACCGCAGCGTGGTCGTGCGCGGCGGCGACCACGGCGCCGCGGTCAGCGTGGTGGTGAGCGACGACGGCCGCGGCTTCGACGCCGACGAGGTCCCCGCGGAGCGGCTCGGGCTCCGGGTCAGCATCCGGGAGCGCCTCGCCAAGGTCGGCGGCCGGGCGACGGTCGTGTCGGCCCCGGGCGAGGGCACCTCCGTCACCATCGTCTGGCCGGCGGGCGAGCGCGGCTCCGTCGTGGAGCGCGAGCAGGAGGCGGCCGGATGATCACCCTCAACCGCCTGCTGTTCCTCGGGCTCGGGGCGCTGTTCTCGGCGTACCACCTGTTCCTCGGCCTCTCGTCGCTGTCGATCCCGCGCACGCCCGTCCCGGCGGTCGTCGCGATGGCGCTGTACGCGGTCGCGACCGTCATCAGCCTGTGGCCGACGAGCCCGACCAAGATGCCGCTGTGGCTCGCCGCGTTCGACCTCGCGGTGTGCGTCGTCATCCCGATCCTGGTCACCAGCGAGCTGAACCCGGCCAAGGACAACGGCTACGCGACCTGGTACGTCGCGGCCGTCGGCACGCTGATGACGATCGCCGCGGTGCGCCGCCAGCAGTTCGTCGCGTGGGTGGGCGTCGGCTTCCTCGCGGTGCAGACGGTCGTCTGGGCGGGTCCGGGTGCGCTCGCCGGCCTGGGCGTGATCGGCTCCGTCGTCTGGGTGGGCGTCGCCGTCGTCATCTCCGGTTCGCTCGCCAAGGCGGGCAGGGACGCCCTGCAGTTCGCGCGCGCCGAGCGGGAGGCCACCGAGTGGCAGGCCGCCCAGGAGGCGCACGTCATGGAGCGCCAGCTGCGGCTGCGGCAGACCTACCGGGTCGCCGCTCCCATGCTCGCCGAGATCGTGCGCAGGGGCGGCGACCTCACCGAGGCGGAGCGCCGGGAGTGCCGCTACCTGGAGGGCGCGATCCGCGACGAGATCCGCGGCCGCCGGCTGCTCAACGACGACGTGCGGCGCGAGGTCATGGACGCCCGCCGTCGTGGAGTGGTCGTCAGCCTGCTCGACGAGGGCGGGATCGACGACCTGGACCAGACGGGCCTGGAGACGGTCCTGCGGCGGCTGGCGGACGCCATCCGCGGCACGACGACGGACAAGCTGATCGTGCGCACCGTGCCCCGCTCGTCGAAGACCGCCGTGACGGTGGTCGGCCTGCGGATGTCCGACGACGGCGCCGCCAACGCGCTCGGGGCGGAGTCGGAGGACGACGAGGTCGACCTCTGGCTGGAGATCCCGCGGCCCGTCGCCGTCGCCTCCTCCTGAGCCCCCTGCGCTGCGTAGCCCCGGAACGCCCCTCGGGCGTGCGGCTGGGGCCGTTCACGTGCTCCCGGCCGATGACGCGTGGTCCGACTGCGCGTTAAAAGGAGAAAGGGGCCGACACCCGAATTTGTCGGCCCCTTTTCAAACCCCGAGTCAGGGCGACAACCCGAATATCGCCCTGACTCGCCCCCAAAGCACTCGCCCGCTTACCCTAGTCGGCGAGTGATTGGCGGTGTGACTCACGAGGAGAGACACCTAGCAATAACAATATTGTCGGCCCGGGCGATAAATACATAGTCGTCATTTTGGGGGACCCCTGGGGGACACTTTTCCGGCGTCGCAAAACGAGTGTGGCGGAATGTCGACTGACCCACGAGTGGGGGACTCCCCGATCGGGGTACAAATCCGGTTTCGGGGTACGTTGCCCCGCGCTCGGGGGACGCCTCAGCCGGAGAACGAGCGCCACACGCCCGGGCCCGGCGTGAGCGGCGAGCGGAGGCCGCGCTGGGTGCGCTGCCAGCCGTCCGGACCCCGCTGCGGGCGCGCGTCGCGCGCCGCCGCCGCGGCCTCGGCGGCGGCGGTCGCGAGCACAGCGGTGACCGCTGCGATCTCCTCCGGGGTCACGCCCTTCGTGAGGAACCGCAGCTGCGACGGGTCGAGCGGGGACGGGCCGGCCGACGCCTGATGCGCCCCGCTCACAGCGGGATGTTCCCGTGCTTCTTCGGCGGCATCGACGCGCGCTTGGTGCGCAGCGCACGCAGCGCCTTGATGACCGAGATGCGGGTGGCGGCCGGCTCGATCACGCCGTCCAGCTCGCCGCGCTCGGCGGCGAGGAACGGGCTGGCCACGTTGTAGGTGTACTCGCTGGCGAGGCGGGCGCGCACGGCGGCGACGTCCTCGCCGGCCTCCTCCGCGCGCTTGATCTCGCCGCGGTAGAGGATGTTGACCGCGCCCTGACCGCCCATGACCGCGATCTCGGCCGTCGGCCAGGCGAGGTTCATGTCGGCGCCGAGCTGCTTGGAGCCCATCACGATGTAGGCGCCGCCGTAGGCCTTGCGGGTGATGATCGTCACCAGCGGCACCGTGGCCTCGGCGTACGCGTAGAGCAGCTTCGCGCCGCGCCGGATGACGCCGGTCCACTCCTGGTCGGTGCCGGGCAGGTAACCGGGCACGTCGACCAGGGTGAGGATCGGGATGCTGAACGCGTCGCAGAAGCGTACGAACCGGGATGCCTTCTCGCCAGCGTCGATGTTGAGGGTGCCGGCCATGGAGCTCGGCTGGTTGGCGACGATGCCGACCGAGCGGCCCTCCACGCGGGCGAAGCCGATCACGATGTTGGGCGCGAACAGCGGCTGGATCTCCAGGAACTCGCCGTCGTCGACGATGCCCTCGATGATCGTGGTCACGTCGTACGGCTGGTTGGGGGAGTCCGGGATGATCGTGTCGAGCCGGCGGTCGGCGTCGGTGATCTCCAGCTCCGGCTCCGCCTCGAACACCGGCAGCTCGGCCAGGTTGTTCTGCGGCAGGTAGCTGAGCAGGGTGCGCGCGTAGTCGAGGGCGTCCTCCTCGTCGCTCGCGAGGTAGTGCGAGACGCCCGAGATCTTGTTGTGCGTCAGCGCGCCGCCGAGCTCCTCGAACCCGACGTCCTCGCCGGTGACGGTCTTGATGACGTCCGGGCCGGTGACGAACATGTGGCTGGACTTGTCTACCATGATGACGAAGTCGGTGAGGGCGGGGGAGTACACCGCGCCGCCCGCCGCCGGGCCCATCACGATGGAGATCTGCGGGATGACGCCGGAGGCCGCGGTGTTGCGGCGGAAGATCTCGCCGTACTTGCCCAGGGCGACCACGCCCTCCTGGATGCGTGCGCCGCCGGAGTCGAGGATGCCGATCATCGGCACGCCGGTCTTCAGCGCGTGATCCATGACCTTGATGATCTTCTCGCCGGCGACCTCGCCGAGGCTGCCGCCGAAGATGGTGAAGTCCTGGCTGAAGACCGCGACGTTGCGGCCGTGGATGGTGCCGACGCCGGTCACGACCGCGTCGCCGTACGGCCGCTTGGCCTCCATGCCGAACGCGTGGGTGCGGTGGCGCACGAACTCGTCGAACTCCACGAACGAGCCCTGGTCGAGGAGCAGGTCGATGCGCTCGCGGGCGGTCAGCTTGCCCTTCGCATGCTGCTTCTCGATCGCGGCCTGGCCGCTCGCGGTCACGGCCTCGTGGAACCGCTCCTTGAGGTCGGCGAGCTTGCCGGCGGTCGTGAAGGGATCGGGGGTCTGACGTGCTTCGGTGTCGGTCACGCCGTTCACTCTACCTGCCAGCCGAACAGCCATGCCGTCTAGGGAATCCTACAAATCCGCGCCCGTTCGCTGGCAGAATTGAGCAATGAGCTTCCGTCGCAGCAGGGCCGTCGTCCCCGTCCTCGAGGTGCTGCCGGAGGCCGCATCCACCAACGACGTGCTGCAGGCGCGCGCCGGAGACCTGCCCGACCTCGCCGTCGTCGTCACCGACAACCAGACCGGCGGCCGCGGCCGGCTGGGCCGGGTCTGGGTCTCCCCGCCCGGCAAGGCGCTGGCGATCTCCGTGCTGCTGCGTCCGGAGGGCCTCGGCCCGGAGGCGCTCGGCTGGTTTCCGCTCCTGGCGGGGGTCGCGATGAGCCGCGCGCTCTCCGGCTTCGTCTCCCGCGACGTCGCGGTCAAGTGGCCGAACGACGTGCTCATCGAGGAGGCGAAGGTCTGCGGCATCCTCTCGGAGCTGCTCCCCGGCATGGACGGCGTGATCGTGGGAGCGGGGGTGAACCTGACGCTGGAGCAGGACGAGCTGCCGACCCCGACCTCCACCTCGCTGGCCCTCGCCGGCGCGGAGGACATCGACCCGGACGCCGTGCTGGCGGCGTACCTCACCCAGCTCAGCGTGCTCTACCGGGAGTTCGTGGCCGCGGGCGGCGACCCGGTGCGCAGCGCGCTGCGCGACGAGGTCGTGGAGGCCTGCCACACCATCGGGCGCTCGGTGCGCGTCGAGCTGCCCGGCGGCGACGTGCTGCTCGGCACCGCGACGGGGATCGACGAGACCGGCCGGCTGATCGTGGAGTCGGATGACGGCCCGACGGCGGTGGCGGCGGGCGACGTGACGCACCTGCGGTATTAATGGGAGACATGAGCAGCACGCCGGAGGGTACGCCCGCGCCGCCGCCCGAGCGGGTCATCGCCCGGCTGCGATCGAACGCGCGCGCGATGTTCTGGCCGAGCCTCGTTCTGATCCTCGCTGCGGGCGGCGTCGGCTACTTCGCCGGACGCGTCTCGGAGGTGTGGGAGGTCGTGCTGCTCTGGAGCGCCGCGGCCGCCGTGGTCCTGCTGCTGTTCCTGCTGCCGCTCGCGGCCTGGCTGAGCCGCCGCTACACGATCACCACGCGCCGGCTCATCCTCCGGCACGGGTTCTTCGTGCGGGTGCGGCAGGAGCTCCTGCACAGCCGCGGCTACGACGTCGCGGTCAAGCGGAACTGGCTGCAGAGCATGTTCCGCTCCGGCGACGTGCGGATCAACTCCGGGCTCGACCACCCGGTCGTCCTCAAGGACGTGCCGAAGGCCGATCAGGTGCAGCGCGCGCTGACCGAGCTGATGGAGCACGCGCAGACCGTCGTCGCGGTGCGCAGGCAGCAGTCGGAGTCAGTCTCCGACGAGACCACCGTCTGGGGTTCGCGCTAGCGTCGAGGCCGTCGTCGCCGCGGGCTCGATCGCGGCCTCGCGCTGCGCGGCCTTCGCGGCGCCGCGGCCGGGCGCGAAGACCCACCAGCGGTAGAGGGCGAAGCGGAACAGCATGCCGATCGCCAGGCCCACGACGTTCGCCGAGATGTTGTCGGCGACCGGGTTGGCCATGCCCAGCAGGTAGTGCGACACCCACACGCAGACCAGCGGGATGCCGGTGCCGGTGGCGAGGCTGACCGCGAAGAACTCGACGCCCTCCCGCGCGGCGTTCTCCTGGCGCTGGCCGGAGAACGCCCAGTAGCGGTTGCCGATCCAGTTGGTGAGGATGGCGATGACCGTGGCGATGATGGTCGAGTAGATCGTCGCGTGCTGCACGTTGCGCAGCACGATCAGCAGCATCACGTTGAACACGACGAGGTTGACGCCGAAGCCGACGGCGCCCACCGCGCCGAACTTGATCAGCTGCGGGAGGATGCGCGCGGTACGGCGCGCTGTGGTCGTCTCGGTCGTCATGCTCCAGCCTGGTGATGCGAGAAGATAGGAGTGCGTTCGCCACAATACGCGGCCCAGGTGTCCGGTATCTGGGAGTTGCCCGCGCACCATGTGAAGAGTATCGAGGAGAGACATCGGAGATGGCCAGGAACAGGGTCGGTGTGATCGGCGGCGGACAGCTGGCACGGATGATGATCCCTCCCGCGGTCGAGCTCGGGATCGACCTCCGCGTCCTCGAGGAGGCGGAGGGGATGAGCGCCGATCTGGCCGCGACCGGCGTCGGCGACTACCGCGACCTGGACACCGTGCTCGCGTTCGCCGAGACGGTCGACGTGGTGACCTTCGACCACGAGCACGTGCCGCCGGCGATCCTGCGCGAGCTGGTCGGCCGCGGCATCCCGGTGCACCCGGGCCCCGACGCGCTGCTGTACGCGCAGGACAAGCTGCAGATGCGCGCGAAGCTCAGCGAGCTCGGCCTGCCGGTGCCGGACTGGGCCGCGGTCGAGTCCGCGGATGAGCTCGGCGTCTTCCTCGCCGACCACGGCGGCCGCGCGGTCGTGAAGACGGCGCGCGGCGGCTACGACGGCAAGGGCGTCCGCGTGGTGACCGAGGCGTCGGGAGCGGACGACTGGTTCCTCGCGCTCGCCGAGGACGGCCACGGCGGCGCGCTGCTGGTCGAGGAGCTGGTCGACTTCCGCCGGGAGCTGGCCCAGCTGGTCGCCCGCCGGCCCTCCGGCGAGGTCGCTGCGTGGCCCGTGGTGGAGACGGTCCAGCGCGACGGCGTCTGCGCCGAGGTGATCGCGCCGGCCCCCGGCGCCGCCGGCCGGGTCGCGCAGGCATCCGCCGACATCGCCCGCCGCGTCGCCGAAGGCCTCGGCGTCACGGGCGTGCTCGCGGTGGAACTGTTCGAGACCACGGACGACCGCGTCCTGATCAACGAGCTCGCGATGCGCCCGCACAACAGCGGCCACTGGTCCATCGAGGGCGCCGTCACCGGCCAGTTCGAGCAGCACCTGCGTGCCGTCCTCGACCTGCCGCTGGGCTCCACGGCCCCCCGCGAGGACTGGTCGGTCATGGTCAACATCCTCGGCGGACCGGCCGAGGGGACCCTCCAGGACCGCTACCCGGCCGCGCTGGCGGCGCACCCCGAGGCGAAGTTCCACGGCTACGGCAAGGCGCCGCGGCCGGGGCGGAAGGTCGGGCACGTCACGGTGGGCGGCGACGACCTCGACGACGTGGTCTACCGGGCGCGGGCGGCCGCGGCGTTCTTCGAGGGGTGAGCGGCGCCGTTAGGCCCGCACCTCCGCGCGCCTAACCCGCCCATCCCGCGGCGCCCCTATCCTGGTTCCCATGCCCGCACAGTCCCTGCCTTCGGTGTCCGTCATCATGGGCTCCGACTCCGACTGGTCGGTGATGGAGGAGGCCTCGAAGGTGCTCACCGAGTTCGGTGTCGCGCACGAGGTGGAGGTCGTCTCCGCGCACCGCACGCCCGAGAAGATGATCGCCTTCGGCAAGGCGGCGGCCGCGCGCGGCGTGCGCGTCATCATCGCCGGCGCCGGCGGGGCGGCGCACCTGCCCGGCATGGTCGCGGCGGTCACGACGCTCCCCGTCATCGGGGTGCCGGTGCCGCTCGCGCGGCTGGACGGGCTGGACTCGCTGCTGTCGATCGTGCAGATGCCGGCCGGCGTCCCCGTCGCCACGGTCTCCATCGGCGGCGCCAGGAACGCCGGGCTGCTCGCGATCAAGATCCTCGCCACCTCCGACCCGGAGCTGTCGGACGCTCTTGCGCGCTTCGCCGCCGACCTCGAGGCGAGCGTGGAGGAGAAGAACCGGGCGCTGCAGTCGCGGCTATGAGCTCGGCGACCCCGCTTCGCCACCCTGACGTCTCGTCGCCGGGGGAGATGACCGCGCGCGGCTGGTGGCTGGTCGGCCTGAACATCCTGCTCCCCGGCACGCCGCAGCTGGTCGCGGGCAACCGGGTCCTCGGACGGGTGGGGATCCTCGCGACGCTGCTGCTCTGGCTCCTCGGGATCGTGGCGCTGATCCTCGCGCTCGCGTCCCCGTCGTCGCTCTACACCTTCGCGACGCAGGCGGGAAGCCTGACGGCCGTCCAGCTGCTGCTCAGCGCGTACGCCATCCTGTGGGTCGTGCTCACGCTCGACACGCTGCGGCTCGTCCGGCTGGTCAAGGCCCGAGCGAACGCGCGCGGCTGGATCGCCGCGTTCTCGGTCGTCGTCCTGGTCGGGCTGGCGGGCACCGCTGCCTACGGGTCGGCGGTGGCCGGGTCGGCCCGCGGCGCCCTCGGCGACATCTTCGCTGACGCGGCGCCCGTCGCGCCGGTGAACGGCCGCTACAACATCATGTTGCTGGGCGGCGACGCCGGGCCGGACCGGCAGGGACTGCGGCCGGACAGCATGTCGATCGTCAGCATCGACGCGAGCACCGGCAAGGCGGTCACGATCGGCCTGCCGCGCGACCTGAACCCGGTGCCCTTCCCGGCCGGCTCGCCGCTGCACGCCCTCTACCCGGACGGCTACGGCTATCACGACAAATGCGATGTCGACGTCTGCCAGCTCAACTCCATCTACACGGAGGTCGAGCTCTACAAGCCGGACCTGTACCCGGGTGCGAAGAAGCAGCAGAGCGAGCCGGGCATCGAGGCGATGCGCGACGCGCTGGCGGGCGCGACCGGCCTGACGATCCAGTACTACGTCCTCATCGACATGCAGGGTTTCGCCGACCTCATCGACGCGCTCGGCGGCGTCGATGTCACGGTGAGCGAGAAGGTGCCGATCGGCGGCGACGAGAACCTGAACGGCGTCGTGGAGTGGATCCAGCCCGGCCAGCGCCACCTCGACGGCTATCACGCCCAGTGGTACGCCCGGGCGAGGCACGGCACCAGCGACTACGACCGGATGGCGCGGCAGCGGCAGCTGCAGGACGCCATCCTCAAACAGGTCAACCCGCTCAACGTGGTCACGAAGTTCCAGGACATCGCCAAGGCCGGCACGCAGGTGATGAAGACCGACATCCCGCAGTCGATGCTCGGCTACTTCGTCGACCTCGGCATGAAGACCCGCGCGCAGCCCGTCGACAAGCTGGAGCTGGTCCCGCCCACGATCCCGGACCCGACGGACCCGGACTACACGCAGATCCACCGGCTTGTGCGGCAGGCGCTGACGCCGTCGACCGCGACCCCCGCCCCGGCCGGGCACTGAGGCGGAATCGGCGCAATTCCGCGCAATTCCGCGCCCGCGGATGGCCCCGCCGCTCCCAGGTGACCCCTGAACAGGTCACAGGAACCGCCCAGGGCCCGCCGGTACCGTCGCCCGCCTATGACGGGTACTGGTGGACGTGTGGACGAGAAGACGGTGACGAAGAACGGTGCACGCCTGACGGCCCTCGACGGGCTGCGCGGACTTGCGGCGGTCGTGGTCGTGCTGCACCACTCGCTCTACACGAACCCCGAGTTCCCGGGCGCCCCGGGCGGCGGGCACGCCCCGGCCGGGTCGTTCATGTGGTGGATCAGTTACACGCCGCTCAAGCTCGCGACCGCCGGCGTGGAGTCGGTGATCGTGTTCTTCGTGCTGTCCGGGCTCGTCGTCACGCTGCCCGTCGTGCGGCGCCGCGGCTTCGACTGGGTCGCCTACTTCCCGCGCCGCGTGGTGCGGCTGATGGTGCCGGTCGCGGCGTCCGTCGTGCTCGCCGCGGCGTGGGTCGCCGCCATCCCGCAGGTGAGTCCGCAGCCGAGCGGCACGTGGCTCAGCAACTCCTCGACCCCCGACTTCTCCTGGGAGTACATCGTGAAGGCGATCGACCTCCTGGGCGGGGACGGGCAGATCAACAACCCGCTGTGGTCGCTGCGCTGGGAGCTCGCCTTCTCGCTGCTGCTGCCGGTGTTCGCGATCGCGGCGCTCGCCGTGCGCAGGTGGTGGATCGGCGGCCTGGCGCTGGCGTGCGCGCTGACCTGGCTGGGCGCGCACGCCGGGTCGGGGGAGCTGGAGTACTTCCCCGCGTTCTTCGTCGGCGCGATCGTCGCGGTGCGGCTGGACGCGGTCCGCGACGCGGCCGCGCGGATCAACACGCGCTGGTTCCGGCATCCGCTCTGGGCCGGGCTCACCATCGGGAGCGCACTGCTGCTCATCGCGCCGTGGCTGGTCGGGCCGGGCGTCGGGAGCATCCCCGAGCTGGACAACGTGCTGAAGGGGCTCGTCCCGCTGGCGGCGGCCGGTCTCGTGGTGGCCGCGCTCGGCTGGACGCCCCTGCGCGCGGTGTTCGAGTCGCGGCCGTTGCAGTTCCTCGGCGCGATCTCGTTCAGCCTGTACCTGGTGCACGTGCCGATCATCCTGTTCAGCACCTACCTGTTCGCCGGTCAGACCTGGTACGTGCCGCTGCTGTTCGCCATCCCGCTCGCGGTGCTGGTCGCCGTGGGGTTCACCTGGCTGATCGAGAAGCGCAGCCACGGCTGGTCGAAGGCCGTCGGCGTCTGGGCGTCCGCCCGCTACCGCGCCTGGTTCGGCCCCGAGGACGCGGCTGACGCCGCTCCCCGCGAGCCCATCGCCTCCTCGACCCGCGCCTGACGCCGCTCACATTCGTCACGAATCGCGGCTTTCGCGCGAGAATTCACCACATTCGGCACGAATCGCGGGGACGCACATTCGGCACGAATCGCGGGAATGGGGCGCTGATTCGCGACATACGGCACGAATCGCGTGGAGTGCGCGTGCGCGTCAGAGGTCGGCGTGCAGCGCCCAGACCCGCTCGGCGGAGTCGCGCCAGCTGAACGCCCGCGCCCGGTCGGAGGCGAGCACGCCGAGCCGGCCGCGCAGGTCGGCGTCGTCGAGCACCCGGCCGATCGCGCCGGCGAGGCGCTCGCTGTAGCCGGCGTCGTCCTCGGCGGAGGCCGGCCGCTCCACGACTAGGCTCGCGCCGGCGGCGACCTCCACCAGCGCCGGGTCGTCGGAGTGGATCACCGGGAGGCCGAACTTGAAGGCCTCCACGATCGGCAGGCCGAAGCCCTCGGCGAGGCTCGGGTAGACGAAGAGCGTGGCCCGGTCGAGCACCACAGCGAGGTCGGCGTCGTCGAGCCGGCCGAGCGCGCGCACGCGGTCCTCCGGCAGCCCGGCCGCCGCCGCGACGCCGGTCGCGGTGCCGTCGCCGTAGCGGTCCGGTCCGGCGATGAGCAGCGGGATGTCGTGCGCCTCCGGCCGGGCGACGGCGCGGATCAGCGGGGCGATCCCCTTGCGCGGCATGATCGAGCCCAGCGTGAACGCGTAGGCGTCGGGGAGCTCCAGCCGGGCGGCCCGCTCGTCGGCGTCGGCCGGGAGCCGGAGCGTCGTCGCGGGCGCGCCGCCGATGACGCGGATGCGGTCGCCGAAGTCGAGCGACTCGGCCAGGCTGTTCGCGACGGCGTGGGTCGGCACGACGATCGCGTCGGCGTGCTTGCGGGCGCGCTTGGCCATCGACTTCGTCCACATCACCGTGGTGGCGCCGAGCGTGTCGGGGTGCGTCCAGGCGAGCGCGTCGTGGATGGTGACCGCGATCTGGTCGCCGTCGTTGATGGTGTCGTGCTTGCGCAGCGGGGCGAGGAGGCTCGGCGCGTGCACCATGCCGCGGATGCCGCCGACGGCGATGCCCGACTGCCAGGCCAGCGAGAGCTCCCGCCGGGCGAGCGGGAGGCGCACCAGGTCGGCGAGGCCGGGCAGGAGGGCGCGCAGCTCGTCCAGCTGCTCGTCGGGGATGTTCGACACGTACGCGCGCACTTCGCACCCCGCGGGTGCGGTGGCGATCAGCTGACGGGTCAGCTCCTCGGTGTATCGGCGGGCTCCGCCGGTATCGGCCGAGGTGAGCTCATCGACCACCACGCTGAGTGTCGTCATTCGTCTCCAGGTCCAGGACTCCCTGCCGCGCGGCGTCTGCCAGGGCGGCCTCCCACGACCGCATCGGCGCCAGTCCGGCCTTCGCCCAGGCCCCGTGCGCGAGCACGGAGTAGGACGGTCGGGGTGCGGGACGGACGAACGTCGCGCTGTCGGTCGGTGTGACCCTATCAGGGTTCAATCCGGCCGCGCTGAAGACCGCCTTCGCGAACTCGAACCAGCTGGCCTGGCCGGAATTCGTGCCGTGGTAGACCCCGGACGGTGCGTCCGACTCGAGGAGCGCGACGATCTGCTCGGCGAGGTCGCCGGTCCAGGTCGGCTGGCCCAGCTGGTCGGCGACGACGCTCACGGTCTCGTGGCTGCCGGCGAGCTTCACCATCGTCTTGGCGAAGT